>JBEVNG010000041.1:0-9398 GCA_040508235.1 Polyangiales bacterium
AGCGCCTTCTCCAGCAGGCCGTCCTTCTTGGCGGTGATGTCCTCGAAGAAGATGTTGGGGCTCTTGCCGCCGAGCTCCAGCGTGACCGGGATCAGGTTCTTGGAGGCGTACTCCATGATCAGCCTGCCGGTGCTGGTCTCGCCGGTGAAGGCGACCTTGGCCACGCGCGTGCTCTGCGCCAGCGGCTTGCCGGCTTCGATGCCGAAGCCGTTCACCACGTTGAGCACACCCTTGGGGATCAGGTCGCCGATCAGGCTCATCAGCAGCAGGATCGACGCGGGCGTCTGCTCGGCGGGCTTCATCACCACGCAGTTGCCGGCGGCCAGCGCGGGCGCGAGCTTCCAGGTCGCCATCAGCAGCGGGAAGTTCCACGGGATGATCTGCGCCACCACGCCGAGCGGCTCGTGAAAGTGATAGGCGATGGTGTTGCCGTCGATCTCGCTGATGCCGCCCTCTTGCGCGCGGATGCAGCCCGCGAAGTAGCGGAAGTGATCGACCACCAGGGGCAGATCGGCGGCGAGCGTCTCGCGCACCGGCTTGCCGTTGTCCCAGGTCTCGGCGATCGCCAGCATCTCCAGGTTCTGCTCGATGCGGTCGGCGATCTTGAGCAGGATGTTGGAGCGCTCGGTGGTCGAGGTGCGGCCCCACGCGCCCTTGGCGGCGTGCGCTGCGTTCAGCGCCAGCTCGATGTCGCTCTCGTCCGAGCGGGCGACCTCACAGAAGGGGCGACCGTCGACCGGGGAGATGTTCTCGAAGTAGCGGCCAGCCCGGGGCTTGGCCCACTCACCGTTGATGTAGTTGCCGTAGCGGGACTCGTACTTGACCTTCGATCCTTGCGTGTTGGGCGCTGCGTACGTCATGCCGGCCTCCTTGCTGGTGTTGTCTCGGGTCGGCCAAAGCAAGCCCCGAACCACGCCGAGATCAGGCCGGTTTTCTCGCCGGCACCTGGAGCACCTGTCCGTGCCTGGGACAGCGGTTGACTCGAAACGAGACACGACGCGGTGCGTCGAGGCGTGTCGCCGGGTTTCTGCTGCTTCCCGCGCGCGCGCGTCGTGGCAGGATGCCGGCATGCTGGTACTCAACGAGCCGAGTGCGCAGTACCGGGAGCGTTTCCTCGCGGGGGACCTGCCGGCGAGCCGAGACCCCCTGATCGAGCGCTGGCTGCGCGCGCGCGAGCATGGCGTGCGCGCGGAGGGCGCGGCGCACACCGACAGCGTGAGCCGTAGCGAGCTGGTCGACAGACGCGCAGCGCTGGAGAGTTTGCTACGCGCCGAGCGCTCGCTGCTGTCGCCGATCGCGCGCGACCTGGCGGCGCGCTCGCTGGTGGCGATCGTCGCGGATCGCGACGGCGTGGTGCTGCACCGCCACGGCGGTGGTGCGTTCTCCGATGCGGCCGACCTGGTGCGCATGATCGAGGGTGCACGCTGGTCCGAGGACGTGCGCGGTACCAACGCGATCGGCACCGCACTGCGCGAGCAGCGTCCCATCGGGGTGCTCGGCGGCGCCCACTTCGAGCAGAAGAACGCCGGGCTGTTCTGTTACTGCACGCCGGTGCACGACGCGCATGGCGACGTGGTCTGTGCGCTCGACGTGACCGGCCCGGTGGCGGCGCACGATGCGTCCGTGGGCATGGCGGTGCGCGCGGCCGGCGCGGCCCTGGAGCTGGCGCTGCGCACGCAGGCGTTCCAGGACGCGGTCGAGGGCGGGCTGCACGCGCTGACGCGCATGGTGGAGCGCGTGCGCGAGCCGGCGTTCGTGATCGACATGCGCAGCGAGGTGTTGTGCGAGAACGCGGCCGCCCGTCCGCTGCTGGCCGCGCTGGGGCACTCGACGCTGGTGCCGTTCCTGCCGCGTCACCTGGCGAAGTGGAAGCGCGCGCAGGGCGAGGTGCGCGAGGGCGAGCGCACGCTGTCGCTGGAGCCGATCGCGGATCGCGGGGGCCGTGTGCTGGCGCTGCTGGTGGTCGAGCGAGCGCGGCAGCGCGCCACCGTGACGTCGCCCGCGTTCCACGCGATCCTGGCCAGTGACGCCGCGTTGATCCGCGAGAAGGCGCGCGCCGAGGCCTTCGCGCGCAGCGAGCTGCCGGTGTTGTTGCTGGCCGAGACGGGCACCGGCAAGGAGCTGTTCGCGCGCGCGATCCACGCCGGCAGCCCGCGCGCGCAAGGGCCGTTCGTGGCGCTGAACTGCGCGGCGCTGAGCGACTCGCTGCTGGAGAGCGAGCTGTTCGGGCATGCGCCCAACGCCTTCACGGGCGCGTCCAAGCATGGCGTCGCGGGCAAGCTGGAGGCGGCCGACCAGGGCACGCTGTTCCTGGACGAGCTGGCGGACATGCCGCTGGCGCTGCAGAGCGCGCTGCTGCGCTTCCTCGACGACGGCAGCTTCTATCGCGTCGGCGAGAGCAAGCCGCGTCAGGCCAGCGTGCGCGTGATCTGCGCGACCTCGCGCGACCTGCCCGCGCTGGTGCGGGAGGGCAAGTTCCGCCAGGACCTGTTCTACCGCGTGCAGGGTGCGTGCGTGCGACCGCCGCCGCTGCGCGAGCGCAGCGATCGCGTGTGGCTGGCCGAGCAGCTGTTGCGCGAGCGCGCGGTCACGCTGACGCGCGGCGCCGCGGCGTACATCGGCAACCACAGCTGGCCCGGCAACGTGCGCGAGCTGAAGAGCGCGCTGGAGCATGCGCTGGCGCTCGCACACGGGCACCTGATCGATCGCGCGCACTTCCCCGAGCCGCTGCTCGACGACGTGGCGGCGCCGGCCGCGCAGGTGCGCTCGCGCGACGAGCTTCTGCGCGAGGCGGTCGACGAGGCGCTGCGGCTCACCGACGGCAACTTGAGTGAAGCTGCGCGTCGGCTGCACATGGCGCGCAGCACGCTCTACCGTATCCTGCACAAGCGATGAAGCGTGCTCTGCTGTGGCTCGCATCGCTGGCCGCGTGCGACGAGAACCTGGCCAAGGACGACGGCATCGGCAACGGTGGGCAGCCCGGCTGCGGCGCGACCGCCGAGTGCCAGGCCGAAGTGGAGCGCTACCAGGGCTGCCTGCGCAGCGCCTGCGACGCGCAGTACCGCGGCTGTTACGGTCCCGACTACGCAGCGGGCATCTTCCAGGGCGCCGCCTGCAGCGACTGGCAGCAGTGCATCGCGGCGTGCGGCTGCAATCGGACGTGCCAAACGGCGTGCGGCCAGGCACCGCTCCCCTGCGTCGACTGCATCCGTGGGCCGCTCGAGCTGTGCACGCGCGACGCGGTGTGTCCGCCGGCGCAGTGCACGGTGGACGCCGGCACATCGGACGAGGGCGGCTGCATCCGGCTCGCGCTCTGCTGCGGCATGATCGAAGATCCCACCCGCCGCTCGCAGTGCACCTCCGTGCACCAGAGTCTGTCGTCGGTGAGCGATCAGGTCTGCCAGGACGTCATCCCCTCGTTCTGCCCATGAGCGACGACGAGCTTCCTCCAGGCGCCGCGAGCCGGACCAGTAGCTCGCGAGGGCGCGCCGGCTCGACGTAAGATGCGCGCGTGAGCGGGTGGGGGCGATGGTGGCTGCTGGGGGCGTTGCTACTCGGGCTCGGGCTCGCGTGGCGGATCGTTCCCTACCAGGTCGACGACGCGTTCATCACCTATCGCTACGCGCAGAACCTGCTCGCGGGCGAGCCCTTGCGCTTCAACCTGGGCGGCGAGCGCGTGGAGGGCTTCAGCAGTCCACTCTGGATGCTGGCGATGGCGGCGGTGGGGAGTGTGGGCGCGATCCCCGTGGGAGGCGTGGTGCTCGGCCTCGGCGCGTATCTCGCGACGGCGTACGTGCTGCTCCGCGCGGCCGGGTTCGCGGCGGCGGTCGCCTGGCTCTGCCTGCCCACGGCGATCTTCTACGCGGTGACCGGGCTGGAGACGTGCGCGTTCGCGCTCTGCGTCGCGCTGTTCTCCGCCAGCCTCGCCGGCCAGCTGCCGCGATCGTACGGGCTTGCTGCCGCGGTGATCGCGCCGTGGGTGCGTCCGGAGGCGCCGTGGCTGGTGGTGTCCGGGCTGTGCTTGAACCGGCGGGAGTGGCGCCCGAGTGCGGCGCTGGTGGGCAGCTACGCGGTCTTGATCGCCACGCGCTGGACGCTGTTCCACGAGCTGTTGCCCAACACCTACTTCGCCAAGCCGCGCGACGATGCCCAGGCGTGGCAGGCGCTGACCAGCGCGTTCTCCGCGCCCTGGCCCTGGCTGCTGTTCGCCGCCGCCAGCGTCGCCGCCACGCGTGCGGCGAGCGCGCGCGGGTACCTGCTCGCGAGCCTGAGCTGGCTACTCGCGTTCTGGCTGGAGGGTGGCGACTGGATGCCGCAGGCACGCATGATGCTGCCCGCGTTCACGCTGGCGACGCTCGCGTGCGGAGAGCTCGCGCGTATGCCCAGGGCGCTCGTGCTGGTCGCGCTGACGATGGTCGCGTCGGTAGCTTCGACTTTGGAGCAAGCGCGGCGCTCCGAGCGCAGCCTTCACTCGATCCGCCGCGAGGCGCGCAAGGTCGCGGGCATGATCGAGCAGTCCGGGGCACACAGCGTGGCGGCGGTCGACATCGGCGAGCTCGGCTTTGCCTCGCGCATCCAGATCCTCGACCTGGTCGGGCTCACCGACCGCCGAATCGCGCACAGCCCCGGTCTGCACGGCAGCAAGCAGCTCGACCTCGCGTACGTGTTCGAGGAGCGCCGGCCCGACCTGATCTTGATCCGCATGAACCAGGCCGAGATCCGCCCCGAGCAAGACGTGATCCGCCTGCCCCCGAGCGACGCGATGGGCCTGATCGAAGCGCGCCTGCTGCTCGACCCACGCCTGCGCGAACGCTACCAGCTCGCGCTGCTGCAGTACCCGCAGGTCCCGCGCAGCAACATGTACATCCGCGCGCTCTACCGCCGCAAAGACTTCAGGGCCAGCGGCGCGCTGAGCGGACCGCTGACGCTACTTCGCACCCGGCCCGTCGACTAGCCACACCTCGAAGGTAGATCTGCCCGTCGATCTCGCCGACCCGAGCATCATCGTGCGCATCGCGGCGTCGTGCTCGCGCCCCTCGTGCAGGCGCTTGACGACGCACACCTTGCGGAAGGCCACCCGGCAACAGAGCCGTGACGTCGAGTCAGGCCTGCGGCGCTTCGGGCGGGTTCTTGAGCGTGTCGCCGAGGAAGATCTTGAGCAGCGCGGGCAGCAGCACCAGGCCGAGCAGCGTGCTCGACACCATGCCGCCGATCACCGCGGTCGCGAGCGGACGCTGCACCTCGCTGCCGGCCGAGGTGGCGATCGCCATCGGCAAGAAGCCGATCGACGCCACGGTCGCGGTCAGCAACATCGGGCGCAGCACGTGGACCGCGCCGTTGATCAGCGCGTCCTCGCCCTCGTGCGGGCGGTTCTTGATCTCGCTCGCCATCACCACGCCGTTGAGCACCGCGATGCCGCACAGCGCGATGAAGCCGACCGCCGCCGTGATGCTGAACGGCATCGCGCGCAGCTTCAGCGCGATCACGCCGCCGATCAGCGCGAACGGCACGCCCGAGAACACGGCCGCCGCGTAGCGGATGTTGCCGAACATCATGAACAGCATGCCGAAGATGATGCCGAGCGCGACCGGCAGCACGATCGACAGCCGCGCGGCGGCACGCTGGAAGTTCTCGAACTGGCCGCCCCAGGTGACCGAGTAACCCTCGGGCATCGGCACCTGCTGGTTGATGCGCGCCTGCGCGTCTTCCACGAAGCTGACCAGGTCGCGCCCGCGAATGTTGACGTCGATGCGCAGCCGGCGCTGCATCGCCTCGCGGTTGATCTGCGCCGGGCCTTCTTCCTCGGTGACGCTCGCGAGCGAGCCGAGCGGCACCAGCTGGCCGTCCTTGGCGCCGATCGGCAGCTTGTTGAAGGCCTCGCTGCGCGTGGTGCTCGGCGGCACCAGCACCTTGAGGTCGAAGCGACGCTGCCCCTCGAACACCGAGCCCACGGTCTGGCCCTGACGGGTGGTCGCCACGCCGGCGAGCAGGTCGTCGGTGGGGATGCCGTAGCGCGCGAGCTTGGCGCGGTCGGCGCGGATCTGCAGCATCGGCTGGCCGAGCACACGCTCGAGGCGCACGTCGCCCGCGCCGGGCGTGTCGCGCAGCACGCGTGCGGCCTTGCGCCCCAGCTCGCTCAGGCGATCCAGGCCCTCGCCGTAGATGTGCACCGCCACGTCGGCCGGCGAGCCGGACACGATCTCGTTGGTGCGATCCTCGATCGGCTGCGAGATGGCGACGAACGTCGACGGAACCTCGCTCTCGATCGCGTTCTTGACCGCCTCGCCGAGCCCGTCGAGGTCGTGCGCGGTCTTCCACTTTTCCTTGGGCTTGAGCGCCACCAGCATGTCGGTGGTGTCCATGCCCACGGCGTCGACGGCGACCTCCGCGCGGCCGGTCATCGCCAGCGAGGTCTCCACCTCGGGGAAGCGCGCGAGCACCTTTTGCACCGCCAGGTCCAGATCGCGCGCCTCGCTCATGCCGATGCTCGGGATGCGACGGATGGCGACGATCATGTCGCCCTCGTCGATGCGCGGGATGAAGTCCGCGCCCAGGCCCGCGCCGATGGGCAGCGTGATCAGCAGCAGCGACACCGCCACGCCCACCAACACGAAGCGCTTCTGCAGTGCCCAGCGCACCAGCCGCTCGTACGGCGCGTCGAGCTTGGCCAGCCAGCCCGCCTCGTGGCCACCCGGCTTGAGCAGCAGCGCGGCGCCGGCGGGGAAGGTGAACAGCGAGAAGACCACCGAGCCGAACAGCGCCAGCGCCATGGTCGACGCCATCGGGCGGAACATCTTGCCCTCGGTGCCCTCCAGCGTCAGCAGTGGCACGTACACGAGCAGGATGATCAACACCGAGAACACGACCGGTCGCGCGATCGAGCGCAAGCTGTTCGTGATCACGCCGATCCGTTCTTGCTCCGACGAGATGTGCTCGTAGGCGAGCTTGGCGATCAGCGCCTCGGCCATCACGATCGGTCCGTCGACCAGCAGGCCGAAGTCGATCGCACCGAGCGACATCAGCGAGCCGATCACGCCGAACTGGATCATGCCGAACAGCGCGATCAGCATCGCCACCGGGATGCCGAGCGTGACCAGCAGCGAGGCGCGCCACGAGCGCAGGAACACCAGGATCACCACGCCGACCAGCAGCGCGCCCTCGGCCAGGTTCTTGCCGACCGTCGACAGCGTGCGATCGATGAACGACGCGCGGTCGTACACGGTCTCGATCCGCACGCCTTCCGGGAGCGTCTTGCGCAGCTCTTCGATCTTGCTCTTCACCGCGTGCACGACGTCGCGCGAGTTCTGGCCTACCAGCATCATGACGACGGCGGTGACGGCCTCGCCCTTGCCATCGCGCGTGACCACACCCTGCGGCAGGGCGCCGCCGATCTGCGTCTTGCCCAGCGCCTTGACCTGGATCGGCGTGCCGTCGTCGTCGCTCGCGACCACCACGTCGTCGATCTCCTCGACCGTGCGCAGCTGGCCTTCGCCTCGGATCACCAGCGCCTCGGGACCGCGCTCGATCCAGCCGCCGCCCACGTTGGCGTTGTTGCGCTCCAGCGCCTCCAGCACCTGACCCAGCGTGAGCCGGAACGCGGCCAGCTTGGCCGGGTCGAGCACCACCTGGTACTCCTTGGCGACGCCGCCCTGGCCGTTGACCTCGATCACGCCCTTCACGCTGCGCAGCTTGGGCGTCAGCTCCCACTGCAAGAGCGTGCGCAGCTCCATCGGCGTGTGGCGGTCGCTCTCGAGCACGAACTGGTAGATCTCGCCCAGGCCCGTGGACACCGGCGCCAGCTGCGGCGTGCCGAACTGCTTGGGGATGTCGGCTTCGATCTCGCGCAGGCGCTCGCTCACCAGCTGGCGCGCGAACCACACGTTCATCGTCTCGTTGAAGATGATCGTCACGGAGCTCAGCCCCGAGCGCGTGGTCGAGCGCATCTGCTCCAGCTCGGGCAGGCCGTTCAGGCCCATCTCCACCGGGAAGGTGACGAAGCGCTCCATCTCCTCGGCCGACAGGCCGGGCGCATCCGTGATCACCACGACCTGCACGTTGGTGGTGTCGGGGACCGCGTCGATGGGCAGCTTGGGTACCAGGAACAGGCCCAACGCCACGATCACGACGGTCATGACCGCGACCAGCCCACGCCGGCGGATCGAGAACTCGACGATGCGCTCCAACATAAACTACCTCAGGAGCTCGCTCTTGAGCACGAACGCGCCGGCCGTGACGACGACGTCGCCCTCGACCAGGCCGCGTGTGATCTCGACCCAGTCGCCGGCACCGACGCCGAGCTCGACCGGCCGCGCCATGTACGTGTTGTCGCCGCTCTGCACGAACACCGTGGTCTCGCCCTCCACCTGCAGCACCGCGCTACGCGGTACGCCGAGCACCGGGCGCGTCTCGCCGGCGGTGGAGAGGCGCGCATGCACGAACTGGCCGGGGCGCAGCAGCCGGCCCGGGTTCTCGACCTCGACGCGCACGTGTGCGGTGCGCGTGTTGAGGTCGACGGTGGCTGCCACGTGCGTGACGCGGCCGCTGAACACCTTGCCGGGGTGCGACTCCGACTCGATCTCCGCGTTGTCCCCGTCCGCGACGTGGCCGAGATCGCGCTCGAACACGTCGAGCTCGACCCACAGGTGGTCGAGGTCCGCGATCTGCAGGATCGGCTGGGTGGGACCGACGACCTGGCCGAGCACGGCCTTACGCTGCACCACCTCGCCGTCGATCGGCGCGCGGAGCGTGATCTTGCGGGCGCCCGGGTGGCCGGCCTCGATGCGCGCCAGCTCGTCCGGCGTGAAGCCCATCGCGAGCAGGCGCTGGGTGGCGCCGTTGAGCTCTGCGCGCAGCGCACGCGCCTCGGCGCGCGTCTTCTCGACCACCGCTGCCGTCGACAGCTGCTGCTTGGCGAGGTCACCCTCGCGCTTCTCGGTGATCTCGGCCGCGATCAAGTTGGCGCGCGCGCTGAGCAGCGCCGCCAGCGCGCCGCCGATCTCGTTGCTGTCGATCTCGACCAGCGGCTGGCCCGCCTTTACCTCGTCACCGACGGTGACCATCATGCGTGCGACGCGGCTCTCGATGCGCGCGCCCACGTCCGCCACCTCGTCGGCGTCGAAGTTCACCGAGCCCACCAGGCGCAGCTGCGGGTGCAGGGCTTGTTTGTCGACCGGGGCGGTCTTGATGTTCGCGCGCTTGGACAGCTCCGCGCTCAGCACCACCTTGTTCGACTCCGCCGCCGGCTGCGCGGGCTTCGGCTCCTCGTCGAACTTGTCGGCCGCACCGCTGCTCGGCGTACGGAAGCCATCGACGACCACCCCCAGCGTCAGGCCCGCCGCCGCGGACACGGCAACACTGAAGTACTTCCCTTTCATGGCGTCTCCTCCCATCCACCGATC
>JBEVNG010000073.1:0-15197 GCA_040508235.1 Polyangiales bacterium
TACCGCCCCATGCTCGCGCTGGGCGGCTCGCTCTACCTGAGCTGGTGGTTCGCGTGCGAGTGGTTGATGCCGACGGCGTTCAATCCGCTGCTGGGTCGGCTGCTGGTGGTGGCCTGGTTCTTCGCCTCGTTCACGCTGGGCTCGCTCTGGGACAGAGCACGCAAACACAGCGACACGCTCTACTACGTGGGCGCCGCGCTGCTGCTCGGCCACTACGGCTACCTGCTGCACCACAACGCGCGCGATGCGAACTGGATCGTCGGCGCCTACGTGGTGGTGTTCGCGGTCTGCGCGAGCGTGTCCTCTCGACGCTGGCTGTTCGCGCTGTCTGCTTACTCGCTGGTGGGCGCGGCCCTGCTGACGGCGATCACGGCGCCGCTGGGTCAGACCATCTTCCTGCCGGGGCTGGCCACGATCCTCGGTCTGTGTCTGACGGTGATGTTGCAGCGCGTGCGTCTGGTGGAGCGTCTGTCCGAGAGCACGGCGCGCTTCGAGAGTCTGTTCGACGCCACCTTCGAGGGCGTGGCGGTGCACGATCGCGGCACCATCGTCGATGCCAACGGCGCGTTCGCCGAGATGTTTGGCTACTCGCACCAGGAGCTGATCGGCAAGACGGTCGAGGAGCTGTGCGCGCCCGAGACGCGCGAGCGCGTGACCACGCAGATGTTGAGCGCCGCGGGCAGTCGCTATGCCGCGGTCGGACGGCGCAAGGACGGCACGCTGTTCTCGGGCGAGATCTCCGGCAAGCCGCACATGTACCGCGGGCGCGCGCTGCGCGTGGCCGTGATCCGCGACGTGACCGACCGCCTGCGCGCCGAGGAAGAGCACGTCACGCGCATCCAGGAGCAGGCCGCACGGGTGAGCGCGCAAGAGGCGCTGCGGCTGCGCGACGAGTTCATCTCGATCGCGTCGCACGAGCTGCGCACGCCGATCACCTCGTTGCTGCTCAACCTGGAGGTGTTCGTGCCGCGCTGGCGCGCGGGGCAGCGCGACTTCGAGAGCTACGCGGTGCGCGTGCGGCGCGGGCTCGGTCGCATGAAGCGCCTGGTCGACGAGCTGTTCGAGGTCTCGCGGCTCGACGCCGGCAAGCTAGCGCTGACCGAGGAGCCCACGGACCTGGAGTCCGTGGTACGCGACGTGACGGACATGATGGCCGAGGATCTACGCCGCGCGGGCTGCACGCTGACCGTGCACTGTGGCGGCCGGCTGCACGGCTCCTGGGATCGGCTGCGGCTGGAGCAGGTGACCGAGAACCTGCTGCGCAACGCGCTGATCTACGGCGCGGGGCGACCGATCGAGGTCACCGTGGGAGACGCTGGCGGGCGCGCGCTGCTGGCGGTGCGCGACCAGGGCATGGGCATCGCGCCGGAGCTGCAGGAGCGCATCTTCCTGCGCTACGAGCGCGGCGTCTCGGTCCGCAACTACGGCGGCCTCGGGCTCGGCCTGTACATCGCGCGCCAGATCGTGGAGGCGCACGGCGGCGTGATCCGCGTGGAGAGTGAGCCCGGCCAGGGCGCGACCTTCACCGTGGAGCTGCCGATGCAGCCGGCGGAAGCTCGCACGCAAGCGCTCGCCTGACCCTACCCGTTCGGGGAGGTTCGCCGCCCTCCGCAGCGTGTTGCAATGCGCGTGGGGGAGCGCGCCGTGCGCGCACCGCGAAAGGGGACGATGCAAGCACGCAGCAAGTTGGGCTGGCTATTGTGCGCACTCGCGCTGACGGCCTGTTCACCGGAAGAAGAAGACGACACGAAGCCGAACGACGGCGGACCGAGCGACAGCGGCACGCCCGTGAGCGATAGCGGGTTGCCGGTCGGCGTGGACGCGACCGTGCAGCGAGACGCGGCGGCCCTCGTGGACGCAGCGCTGGATGCGGCAGAGGACGCGACGCTGCCGACCATCACGCGCCCGTTCGCGAGCAACGGCATCTCGGGCAACGTCGACGGCACGGTCGTGACGTACACCAACGTGATGCTGCTGCCGAACAACTCTGGCGATGGACTGCTTAAGCTGGAGGCGCTGGCCTCCAACTACCAGTCCAAGTGGCGCATCTTCGTGCCGGGTACGCCGGGCACGTACGACTGCGACGATGCCGGCACCGCGACCGTGGTCCAGCTGATCAGCAGCGCCAGTGCCAGCGCGGTGGGCTCGATCGAGGGTAGCTGCAAGGTGACCGTGGTGCGCGCGAGCGCGGACGGAATCGAGGGCACGTTCGTGGCCAGCCTGCTCGATGGCGCGGGCATGCTGAAGACGGTCACGGACGGCCACTTCAACTTCGAGAAGTATGGTCCGCCCACCGGCGGCGACGGTCTGTCCGCGACCGAGCAGGGCGTGAGCTTCCTGATCGATGGCAAGCGCTACACGTACCTCAACGCGGCGCCGTTCGTGTTCGAGACCTACACGGGAATGATCGCGATGCCGCGCGAGCAAAACTCCGCCGGCGCGCCCATCGGCATGCAGCTGCACACGCTCCCCAACCGCGTCGGCACGCACAAGTGCGAGCAAGGCCCGGAGTACCGCGCCGTGAACGTGTGGTTCTACTGGAAGGGCGCGTACTACCGCGCGGGCTCGCGGCAAGCGATGGATCCGCGTGGACCCGCCGGCAGCTCGTGCGAGATCAACCTGACGTCGGTCGGCACGATCGAAGGCTACGAGCACAAGGGCAAGCTGGAGGGCACGTTCTCCGGCACGTTCGTGAAGGACGATGGCTCCGCGAGCGTGGTGGTGACCAACGGCAGCCTGCGTTTGCTCGGCACGCCATAGCGGTGCTGGTAAGCTCGCGAGCGCATGCAACGTGCGCTCGTCGTGGAAGATCTGCCTGAGGTTCGGCGCGGTCTGGTGCGCGTGCTCGACACGGCCTTCCCGGGGCTGCGCGTGGACGAAGCCGGTGACCTGCGTGGGGCGCACGCGCGCTTGCGTGAACCCTACCAGCTCGCGTTGATCGACATCGGTCTGCCGGATGGCTCGGGTCTGACGTTGCTGCGCAAGCTGCGCGCGGAGCAGCCGGACGTGCTGGCGGTGGTGACCACCATCTTCGCGGACGACGAGCACATCTTCGCCGCCCTGGCGGCGGGTGCGGATGGCTACCTGCTCAAGGGCCAGGAGCCCGCGCTGCTCGCGCATCAGCTGCGTCAGCTGGAGCACGGCGTGCCCGCCCTGTCGCCCATGATCGCACGGCGCATCCTCGGCCACTTTCGCGGCAGCTACGGCGCCAGCGAGGCGCCGCTGACGTCGCGCGAAGGCGAGGTGCTGTCGTTGATCGGGCGTGGTCTGTCGCGCGCGGAGGTCGCCAGCGCCCTGACCATCTCGGAGCACACGGTCGCCAAGTACCTCAAGGACATCTACCGCAAGCTGAACATCTCGTCGCGCGCCGAGGCCGCACTCGAGGCACGCCGACGCGGTCTGGTCTGAGCTTCCCAGTAGAGCTTCAGGCGAATGTCAGCTCGCGGCGCCGCGTGCCCGCGTCGCCAGGACCAGCGAGGCGGCGGCGGCGGTCCACACCGAGCAGTCGAGCGCGGCCAGGAGGGACAAAGACTCGCGCGCGGCTCCCATCATGCGCTGCGCAGTCTGGCGCTCCACTGCAACGCGTGCGACGGACGCGCTCACGCGGGCTAGCCCTCGAGCGCGATGCGCACGCGTACCTCGGTGCCGCGCGGCTTGCGCCGGTAGCCGATCGAGCCACCCAGCTCGCGCAGGCGCTGCCGCAGGTTCGGCATGCCGTGGCCCTCGTTGGCGTCCGCGGCGAAGCCCACGCCGTCGTCCGTCACCTCGCTGATCAGGTGCATGCCGTCGAGGTGCACCGCGACCTTCACGGTCGAGGCACCCGCGTGGCGCACCACGTTGCTGACCAGCTCTCTCATGATCGAGAGGTAGTGCTTGTAGGCGGCGTAGCTGAGCTCCGCGTCGCCCATGCCCGGCTCGTCCAGGGGCCACTCCAGCAGGATGCCCGCCGCGTCCAGGCGCGCGCGGGTCTCGTGCCGTAGCTCCGCGAGCAGGCTGTCCAGCTTGAGCTTGTCGCCCGACAGTCCACGGATGATCGTGCGCATCTCGGCCAGCGCCAGCGTGATTGACGCCTTGGTCTGCTCCAGCCGAGGCTGATGCAGACCAGTCAGCAGACGCGAGCCGAGGTCGTCGTGCAGGTCGCGCGCGATGCGCGTGCGCTCCGCCGAGGCGCCGCGACTGTAGGCCGCCCGGCTCTCGTCGACGTAGCGCAACATGTCCACCGCCTGCTGCAGCAGCTCGCGGTCGCGCGGCGCGAACAGGCGCCGTCCACGCGCGGCGTAGCTGAGCGCGAGCCCGTCGATGGAGCCGATCGCCGGGACGCTCAAGCGCAGTCCGTCGCTGTCGAGCGAGACCTGCTCGTACGCGCCCGCATAGGGCTGCACGTGCAGCGGGTCGAACAGCTCGCGGCAGAGCGCGTGCCAGCCCTGCGTGCTCGCCTCGGCCGTGGGCGCGAACGCGATCTGGATCACGCGCTTGAACAGGTCCGGCTGCTCCACGCGACGCGCGGCGATCAGGCGCGTCCACAACAGACCGCGCAACGGCAGGTACAGGAAGCCGCACACCAGCAGCGCGAGCGCCAGCGACTGCCCTTGCGGCAGCGCGAACCAGGCCGCGACGGCGAGATCGACCGCGAACAACAGCAGCGCGCCCAGGATCCAGGCGAAGGTGCGGAACCACCACTGCCCCAGCTCGAACAGCCGGAAGCGCAGGATGCCGAACGCGAGGCCCCCGTAGACGAGCAGGAACAGCAGGAAGCCGTAGCCCTGCAGCGCCGCGGTGTTCACGCCGAAGAGCTGCGGCACCATGGTGATCATCGCGAACAGGCTGCTGCCGAGCAGCCACGAGAGCAGGAACCACGATAGCGACGCGCGCGCCACCGGGTCGCCGCGGGTGACGCGATACTGAACCGCGGACAGCGCGAACGTGCCGAGCAGCGCCGCGAACACCGGATAGCGTCGCGCGACCACCATCGACTCGAACGCCCCGAGCTCCTGTGCAAAGAACCACAGCACGAGCGCGCCCACCACGGACGCGGACACACGCGCGGAGCCGAGCGGACGCGGGTAGTGCCAGAGCATGGCCACCATGGTCCCGACGTAGATGCAGCCGCCGCAGAAGTTGGCGTCGGAGAGCCAGCGGAACAGCTCGCCCGGGAGTGCCAGCTCGCGGGTGCTGTAGACGCCGGCGAATGGCGCGAAGATCAGCGTGGCGAAGCCACTCAGCAGCAGGTAGCGCGCGCTCGGCTCGTGGGCTCGAAACGCCCACACCCCCGCCGAGATCAGCAACGCGAAGAAGCCCACCGCGAGCTGGATCCAGAACTCGTGCGGCAGCGACGACAACGGCCTCGACGCGCCGGGCTCGAGCTCGAACACCGCGTCCGGGCTGTGCAGGCGCAGGCGCACGCTGGACATGCGCTCGAACAGCGTCTGCTGACGCGACAAGAATTCTGCATACGCGGAGTACGTGAGCAGACTGGAGTCCGGCTCCTCCGTGAAGTCTTCCCCGCGCAACGTCACGTCTTCGATGCGCACGATGCGTGTACCCGGCGGGATGGTAGCGGCCGGCCCCGAAGCGGACACGACGCGCGCGCCCTGCCCGTCCCACTGCATGCGCAAGCCCAGCCAGGGAAGCTGCGTGGCCGCCCAGAGCACGCCCGCCATCACCGCCAACGCGACCACGCCGGCCAGCGCGATGCGCCAGGCGGGTGCGTCTCCGTTCCGTACCACCAAGTTGTCCCCCTGCGCGGGTTGCAGACCGTGCGCGTATCCTAGCGGACTCCGCCTTCGCGACGCGAGCGCCTGCCGCCGACGCGGGTAAGCTGGCGCCATGAGCGTTTGGACGAAGCTGCAAGCCTGGTTCGGAGCCGAGCCAAGAGCGCCCAGTCGGCAGGAGCAGTTCGTGCGCACCTTCCTGGAGCTGGCCGGCGACAGCGACGGCATCGCGCGCGTCGAGCGCATTTCCGGCGACGCCTGGGGCGTGGCCATCTGGCGCGACGGTGCCGACGCCCCCTTGCAGGTCTACCTGGAGAACCTGTTCCTGGAGGCGCGCGACATGGATCCGGACGCGCGTGCGCGGCACCTCGCCCGGGCTCTGCGCGTGCTGACCGCGGAGGAAGAAACGCCCTCTTGGGACGAGGCGCGCGAGCGCTTGCTGCCGGTCGTACGCGATGCACGCATGGCCATGAGTCCGCCGTACAGCGAGATGAACATGGTGGTCGAGCCCTTCGTGCCAGGGCTCGCGCTGTACGTGGTGATCGACTTCGACGATCGCATGGAGTTCGTGAACGAGAAGCACCTGACGGAGTGGAAGGTCAGCGCGGAGGCCGTGATCGACCTGGCCCGGTCCACGCTCGCCCGCGCCGAGCATGACGTCGATCGCTACCGCGGCGAGCGCGATCCGATCTGGCACCTGAGCAACGACGACACCTACGAGAGCTCGCGGCTGCTGCTGCCCACGTGGCGCGCGGCGGTGTGCAAGCAAGTCGGCAAGCCGCTCGCGTTCGCGATCCCGGAGCGGGCCACGCTGCTGTTCGCGCCGGCGGACGAGCCCGAGGCGCTCGATGCGCTGCTGGAGGTCGCCGTGCGTGAGTTCCGCGACGCGGCGCGCCCGCTGTCGCCCGATCTGTACGTGGAAGACGACTCCGGCGACCTCGTGCCCCTGGAGCCGAGCGCCGACCATCCTCTGGCGGCGACGCTGCGGCAGGTCCGACGCGACTTCGCAGCGGCGACATGAAGCACAGCTTGGGCTTGCCGCCCACCGGCCGTGCGGCTACCGAAGCTAGCAGTGCGCGTCCTTTGGCTGTTGCTGTTGCTGCCCGCATGCCACCTGCTCCGCATGCCGGCCCCGGATATGCCCGAGCTGAGTGCGGGCATGCACGCCGGTACGCTCCAGGTCGACGGACTCACGCGTCGCTACCAGCTCTACGTCCCGAACAAGCACATCGCGAACCCACCGTTGCTGGTGCTGCTGCACGGCTCGCGCATGACCGGCGAGGACCTGCGCCGCGCGACCGGCTACGCGTTCGACCGGCTGGCGGACGAGCACGGCTTCGTGGCGGTCTACCCGGATGGCTACAAGCGGCGCTGGAACGACTGCCGCGCGGGGGGCCGCTACGCCGCGCGCCGCCTGCAGCTGGACGACGTCGGCTACGTGCTGCAGCTCGTGGACGGCTTGCAGAAGAGCGCCGGCGTCGATCCCGCGCGCGTGTTCCTCGCGGGCTACTCCGGCGGCGGCCAGCTGGCGTTCCGGGTCGCGCTCGAGCACCCCGAGCGCGTGGCCGGCATCGCGGCGTTCAGCGCCAACCTGCCCGCGGACGAGAACTGGGCCTGCTCGGCGGTGGGCAAGCCGGTGCCCACGCTGCTGATCAACGGCACGCTCGATAGGATCAACCCCTACGCGGGCGGACGCACCAGCGTGTTCGGCTTTGCGACGCGCGGCAACGTACGCTCCGCGCGCGCCAGCGCGGAGTACTTCGCGCAGCTCGCGGGCACCAAGGACTTCACGCGCATGCGGCGCGGTGTGTCCGTGGACACCTGGGTCGAGCAATGGAGCGCGAAGGGCAGCGCGGAGGTGGTGCTGCTGGCGGTACACGGCGGTGGCCACGTGGTGCCCGGACCGAGCGCCGCGTTTCCGCGCATCCTCGGCAAGGTCAGCTCCGTGCTCGATGGCCCGCGCGAGGTCTGGAGCTTCTTCGCGCGGCAACCGTCGCGCACTCAGGCCGGGGGCGGGATCTCCACCCAGAGCCCACGCCCGTAGGCGCATAGCTCGCCCGCCTGCGTGTAGACCGCCGAGCCGCCCTCGAACTTGCGACCTTCCTTGCCGATGGGCCAGGCGGTCACGAAGTGCGGCTCGCCGACGCGCACGGGCTTGAGCAACTTGACGGTCTGACGTCCGAGCACGGCCCACAGGCCCCAGTCCTTGAGTCGCCCCGCGAAGTAAGTCGGACAGTCGAGTGCACTCCACACGATGGCGGGCACGACGTGTCCGTCCGCATTGCAGACGCTGGCTTCCGGCGTCCATGCGCTGGCCACCATGTCTCGCTCGCCGACCTGGCCGGTGAACAGGCGCAGGCCATCGACGCGCTGCGTGCCGCACACGAAGCAGGTGGGGAAGTGGTGAAAGTCGAAGCCGACGAAGCGCGCCTCCGCGGCCAGCGCTTGCGCGTAGCTGGGCGGCTCCGGGATGGTCAGCTCCGGCTCGGCGACGCGCGCGCTGGCGACCAGCAGCTCGCCGTCGAGCAGGCGCAGGCCGGTGGCATCCGACTCCACGGTGAGCGTGCGGTCGAGCGGCGGTGGCTTGCGCAGCGTGACCTCCGCGCTGTCGCCGAGCTCGGAGGCGAGGATCCCCGCGGAGTAGCCGCCGTTGCCGGTGGTGGGCGGTCCATTGAAGCGGGACGAGATGACGACGCTCATGTTCGCTCTCCTACCACCTCAGCGCGCGAGCGCGAACAGACCACCCGCCAGCAAGCCCACGCCGGTGGTGCCGTAGGCCGCGTACATCGCCAGGCGTGCGCGCGCGGGCGAGTACCAGAGGTCCTTGCGCGCCATCGTGCGCCGGTCGACCAGCACGTAGAGCAAGGCCGCGAGCACGAACGAGAGCGGAAACCCAAGCGCGACCGTCGCGGCCACCGGGTGCAACCCGAGCCGCGCGCCGACGGCGTGCGCCACGAACAGTCCGATCCAGTGGTTCAGGTAGAGCTGGTACGACATGCCGCCGAGGAACTCGCCGAGCGGACCCTTGCTGCCCGGGCGCGCGAGCAGCAGCACGATCGAGATCGCGATCACCGGCACGGTCTGCGCGTAGAGCGTCTGGTGGCGCCAGGTCAGCACGCTCGCGACGCTCAGCGTCAGCCACAGTGCGCCTCGCACGGAAGCACGCAGCTGCAGCGCGCCCCAGCGTGCGTGCGCCAGCGACGCGGCCACCCCGAGGGCGATGGCGCTGAACAAGCCCACGCTGGCGAGCCCCAGCCACAACCACGGCGAACGCCCCACGCGAGGCAGCATGATCAGGAGCAGCGGCGCGAACAGGTAGAACTGCTCCTCCGCGCAGATGCTCCAGAAGTGGTTGCCCGTGCCGTGCAGCGGCATGTCCTGCTCGAACGCGGCCAGCTGGGAGGTGCCGAACAGGTTGTAGACGAACGTCAGCTTGTAGAGCACGAACTCCAGGTAGCGCGCCGTCACCGGCTGGCGCAGCAGACTGGCCGCGACCAGCAGGGCGAGCGCGACCGCGTACGGCAGCCAGATGCGAAGTACACGTCCGTAGTAAAAGCGTGGCAGCTCGCTGCGGGAGGTGCGCAGCAGGATGCGTCCGATCAACCAGCCACTCAGCGCGAAGAAGACCTGCACGCGAAAGTGGCCGAGCCTTCCCCACGGGAACAAGTCCGCATGGTGCAACATCACCATCAGGGCCAGCGTGATGCGCAGCCAGTCGAAGGCAGGATAGTAAGTCGAGACCACGCGTAGCGAGGGGCGACTCTCCGTGCTGCGGGCGGGGACGTTCTCGAAGTAAGGGCCTGCGAACGTGGAATGCGCACCGGACGACATCTGACTGCAGCTCCATCGGCCAGGGGTAACGGCTGGCTGGGCCGCGTTGAGCAAGCCGCATACCCAGCGCGACGCTCGCGAAAACCCGTGCGCTCCCGGCGTGCAGCCTGACTAGAAGTCGGGCACGCGTGCCCGCCGTGCCCGGCACCCCATGATTTCGGACCGGCACGAGGGGGCCAGACCGGAGTAAGCTGGGAGGGTCGAGCGTGCTCGCGCTCGGAACCAGGAGCCTCCTGTGAAACGTCGCACCGCGTCGACCTCGCTGCTCCACACGCTCCGCGCCGCGCTGCTGCGCATCGCGGAGCCCGAGCGCGCACGCGCCATGCAGACGTACATGAAGTCGACCATGCCGTACCACGGCGTCGCCGCCGCCGGCGTGCGCGCGGTCTGCAAGGATGTCTTCACCTCCTACCCATTCGAGTCCGCCGAGAGCTGGCGTGCGGACGTGCTGACGCTCTGGAGCACGGCGGACTTTCGCGAGGAGCGCTACGCCGCCATCGCACTCAGCGGACACCGGGGCGCTCGTCCGTTCCAGAACCTGGACGCGCTGCCGATGTACGAAGAGATGGTGGTCAGCGGCGCCTGGTGGGACTACGTCGACGCGATCGCGTCCCATCGCATCGGCGGCCTGCTCAAGGCGTTCCCGCGCGAGATGCGGCGCACGCTGCTGCACTGGAGCCACGAGCCCGACCCGTGGAAGCGGCGCAGCGCCATCCTCGCCCAGCTCGGCTTCCGCGAGCGCACCGACCTGACGCTGTTGTTCGCCTGCATCGAGCCTTCCCTGGGCGCGGAGGACTTCTTCCTGCGCAAGGCCATCGGCTGGGCGCTGCGTCAGGCCGCGCGCGAGCACCCGCGCGACATCGTGCGCTACGTGAAGGACCACGAGCCGCTCCTCAGCCCGCTCAGCAAGCGCGAGGCGCTCAAGAACGTCAAGCGCTGACACACCCCAATGACGATTGGCCTCGCGCGCGGCGATGCCATAAAAGCTTCGGGTGATCTCGCGCAAGCTGGTGCCCGCCGAGCGTATGGTCGACGTGTTCGACCGCGCCTCCACCCTCAACTTCAGCATCGTCGCGGAGCTGCGCGGTCCGCTGGAGCGCACCCGCATCGAGGCCGCCCTGCGCGCGCTCGAGCGGCGCCATCCGCTGCTGCGCGCCCGCTTGGTGCGCGACGGCATGCGCTTCGAGCCGGGTGCCCCCGAGATCCCCCTGCGCGAGGCGCACGGCGAGGTCGCGCCGGAGATCGCGGCGAGTTGCGATCACCGCGCATGGAGCGACGACGGACCGCGCGCCGAGCTGGTCTGGTTCCCGGCCGCAAACACGCTCATGCTGACGCTGCACCACCTGGTCAGCGACGGCAGCTCGGGCATGCTCGCGATGCGCGATCTGCTGCGGCTGATGGCCCACGACCCGCGCGAGAGCGTGCCCTCCCCCGGCCTGAACGTGCTGCTGCCCAGGGCCCACGGTGGGCTGCGCGACAAGCTGCGCACCGCCGACATGTTCGCGCGCGCGATGTTCAAGAAGCCGCACCGCCTGGGCGACTACCGGCATCCGTTCGAGGCGCGGAGCGCGCGTATGCACCGGCTGCGACTCGATGCCGAGAGCTCGGCCAGGCTGCGCGCGAGGTCCCGGCGTGATGGAGCCACCGTGCATGGCGTGTTGTGCGGAGCCCTGGCGCTCGGTGTCGCCACGCAGGTCCCGGGCGCGCACCTGCAGCGCATCGTGCACCCTGTCGATCTGCGCCGCTACACGCGCGCGGCGAGCGTGGGCGAGGCGGTCGGCTACTACGTCAGCTCGGTCGACAGCGATCACCAGCTGCATCGCGAGCGCTCGCTGCCCGAGCTTGCGCGCGAGATCAGCGCGACCGTGGGCCACAAGAAGCGACGCGGCGAGCCCTTGCTGACGGCGCCGCTGGCCGGACCGCTGCTGACGGACCGCATGGCGAACATGGAGAGCCCACGCTTCCGCGAGCTCGCGGAGCGCAACCTGCTGCGCAACACGTTCAGCCTCACCAACCTGGGCCCGCTGGAGACGCTGAACGTCGATCATCACTACGGCGAGCTGGAGCTGGTGGACCTGTACTTCGTCGCGGCCGGCTCCGTGTTGTCCACCCTCGGCGCGGCGGCCTCGACGTACCGGGACGAGCTGTCGCTGTTGATCGGCGGCGTCACGCCCATCCTGACGGAGGCGAGCGTGCGCGAGCTCAGCGAGCACGCCTTTGCGCGTCTGCGCGACTACGCGAGCGGCAAGTAGATGTCGGTGATCCAGGCGTCGGGCGACACGCCGGGGCCGAAGTTGACGCGCTGAAAAAACAGCGGCGCATCGCGCAGCGTCTCGCCGTTCTGCTCGCGCCACGCGTGAAGCGAGCGTACCGCGGCGCCGAGCTCGTGCTCGGGCCCGACGTGACGGAGCACGGCGCAGCGGCCCGCGGCGATCTGCTTCTCGATCACGCCATACGAGTTCGGGGCCACCGGCCCCTGCACCTCGGCGCACAGGTCGAAGCGCACCTCGGGTGCGTCCGGGTACACGATGTTGAAGGTCGCGCTGACGTTGGGCGGTAGCTTGTTCTCGCGACGCCAGGCGACGAACTTGGGCACCGCCTCGTTGTCGAGCCCGTGCTCGGTGCCGCGATACTCCAGCGCCGCCACCCGCGCGCCGGGGAAGTGCACGATCGTAATCAAGGTTGCTCCTTGCGACATACGACCTCGATGTTGTAGCCCTCTGGATCGATCACGAAAGCTGCGTAGTACCCGGCGGGATACGGCGCGGCGCGTACGCCGGGTGCACCGTGATCGCTGCCACCGGCCGCGAGCGCCGCGGCGTGAAACGCGTCGACCTGGGCGCGCTTGCTCGCAGCGAACGCGACGTGCGTCGGCGTGGGCAGCGCAACCTCGTTGAGCCAGAGCTCGGGCGTGTCGCGATCGCTGAAGCAACAAGAGCGCTTCACGGCGGGGCTGGGCGTCTGCTCGGCCGTCAGCTCCACCAACATCGTGTAGCCGAGCGGTGCGAGCGCGGCGCGATAGAACGCCTTGGCGCGGTCGTAGTCCCGCACGCGCAAGCTGAGGTGGTCGATCATCGCAAGACGCTAGCAGCGTCGTCGCGCGTGCGCGCGCGGAACATCGCGACGTTCACGTCGATCGCCACCAGCAGCTCGTCGAGGTCGAGCCGTGGCCCCATCAACTCGCGTGCGTGCGGGTACAGCCAGCGTGTTCCATCGTGCACGGTCGCGAACACCTTCGCCGGGTGCGGCGGCGGCGCGAGCAGCACCAGGCCGGTCAGGATGCTGCGCTGCACCG
Source organism: Polyangiales bacterium (assembly GCA_040508235.1). Taxonomy (GTDB): domain Bacteria; phylum Myxococcota_A; class Polyangia; order Polyangiales; family DASUME01; genus DASUME01. The sequence goes on from JBEVNG010000073.1 coordinate 12,838, forward strand.
AGCCGAGCAGGCCCTCGGCCAGGATCACCGTGCAGGACGCGCTGCGCTGCGGCTCGCCCTGCTTGATCAGCCGCACCATGCGCTGGCGCTCCTCCAGCGTCATGCGCGCGCCACTGGGCAGGATGACCACCATCTCGACCCGCTTCTCGGGGTGTTTCGTGAGCCAGCGCCCCGCCAGGTCGTGCATGTGCTCCATGTCCGCCAGGGACAGGTGCCCCTCGAACAGGTGCAATGCGAGCTGTCCGCTCACGCTCGTCCAGGCGTTGGGCAGCGCGATGACCGGCTCGAGTCTCATGCCGCCCCCAGGATACACGCAGAGAGGAGCGCCGAGGCCAGGCGCGGATCCGCTCACCGCGCTCTACATATTAAGGGTGCGCAGAAGCTTGCCCGCGTTGGGACTCTTGCTTGCGGGTGCTTGTCACACGCCGGTGAGCGCGTCCGGAGGTCCACCCAAGCCGGGCCCCATTCCGTCCGCCGAGTGCGACGGCAAAGCCCCACTCGACCAGGCGCTGCACGACGTGCCCGGCGTACGGGCGTCGTGGTTCAACGACCCCTCGGGCAACGAGCGCCTGTACGTGCTGGAGGCGGGCCCGCAAAAGCGCCAGGATGCCCCCACGCTGGTGCTGATCCACGGCGTGGGCTCGATCGGCACCGGCGACTACTACCCCGTGCTCGCCGCGCTCAGCCGCGAGCGCCATGTGCTAGCCGTCGACCTGCCGGGCTTCGGGCGCTCGAACCCGGAGGACGAAGACTACGGTCCCGAGCGCCTCGCGCGCTCTGTGGAGACCGTGGTCCGCACCTGCGCCAGCGGCAAGATCGACGTGCTCGGCCACTCCAGCGGCGGTGCTCTGGCTGTCTTGTTCGCGGCCCAGCGCGCCGACGTGGTGCGGCGGCTGATCCTTGTCGACGTCGCCGGCATCCTGCGCCCCGAGGTCCTGCTGCACGGGCAGCTGCACCAGGTACTGACCCCGATGCGCGGCAAGACGCCGGCGCTGGCCAAGGGCATCGAGGCCACCGGCAGCGTGACCATCGACGCGCTGCAGGCGCTGGTGCCGAGCGCCAAGAAGGTTGGCGACTCGGGCCTGCTCGGCTCCAGCCCCGGCGTGCTCGCGGCCACCGCGCTGCTCGACTACAACTTCGGCCAGGCGATCGCGGACGTGACCGCGCCCACCCTGATCCTGTGGGGCGCGCAGGACTACGTGGTGCCCACGCGGATCGCGGAGCTGCTCGACGAGCGCATCGCGCACAGCCAGCTCACGTACATCCCGGACGCCGGCCACGTGCCGATGAAGGATCAACCCGGCAGCATGTCGCTGCTGGTGAACGAGTACCTCGACCATCCGCCTCCGCCGCGCGAGAAGCCGGTGCGCCCGCCGCCCGACAGGGTGACGCGGGACGGAGTGTGCGCGAAGCAGGAGGACTTCACGCTCGAGGGCGACTTCGACGAGATCACGATCAACGAGTGCGAGCGCTTTCGCCTGCACCAGGTGCGCGCGCGCTCCGTCACCATCCGCAAGAGCCAGGGACGGCTCGACGACGTCGTGATCAGCGAGGGCCTCACGGTCGACGAAGCCGACCTGTTCATGACCGGCGGCTCGCTGCACGGCGTGGTCGCGCTCGACAGCAGCGAGAGCAAGCTCGACATCGCCGGCGTCGACATCGCAGGCAGCGAGACCGCCGTCCGCATGCGCAAGCAGAACGAGATCGTGTTCTCGGTGACGCCGGTGTTCAGCCCCAAGACCCACGGCATCCTGCACAAGGAGTACAAGGTCGACGAGATGAAGGAGCTCTGAGACAATCGCGGCGCGAGGGTCGCCGTGGCTTTCATCCTGGTCTTGCTGGGCGTGTTGGAACTGCTCGTCGTCGTCCCGGCGCTGCTACAGGGTAGCCGCCGTCCATCGGTGCGGGCGTTCGGCGTGGTGATGACGAGCACGATCTTGCTGCTGGCCTCGCTCGTCACCGGGACGTTCCTGCGAGCGGGCACGAAGCTCGACATGCTCGCCCTCCTGGCCGCGCTCGGGATCATCGCGGCCACCGTGCAGTTCACGCGTACGACCCGCGCGCAGTGGGCCGGTCGGGCTCGGCTCGTCGTGCCGCTCGCCGTTCTGCCAGCGTCTCTGGTGGCCACATTGAGCTGGGACGACGCGCCTCGCTCGCGCGACGTCGTTCGCCACGATGAAGCGACGCGCGCGGCGGACGTCGTTGGACTGACGCCACCAGGTTGTGTTCCGCTCGGTTTTGCGCGCGCCGGAACCGAGCACCAGCGCGCGCACTGCCCCCACCCCCATAGCCTGTTCCCCACGGAGACGGCTGAATCCTCTTTCCATGGCGTGCTCGCGGCCGGGAAGTTCCGAGCTCGC
>JBEVNG010000140.1:0-6100 GCA_040508235.1 Polyangiales bacterium
CAGGCCAAGTGGCCCGAGAAGTTCTTGATCTGGGCGAACCTCACGCTGGCGTCCAAGGTCGTGTTCTGGGGCTACTCCGAGGGTGGCAGCGCGTCGGCCTGGGCGGCCGAGCTCGCGCCGTCGTACGCACGCGAGCTGAAGTACGTGGGCAGCGCGTCGGGCGGCATCCCCGCGGACATCCTGGCCGTCGGTAAGGCGATCAACACGCCTGGCAACTGGCAGAACCAGTCCTTCGGCGTCGTGATCGCCACCGGCATCGGCTACAAGGCCGCGTACCCGGAGCTGACGCTGGAGAACGAGCTGACCGATCCCGGCAAGCAGCTGCTGGCGGACGTGAAGAAGCAGTGCCTTTTCGAGTTCTTCCTCAACAACTTCTGGAAGGGTCCGCTCGACAAGTACATGAAGGACCGCCCGGGCCAGGCCAAGTTCGACGTCTTCACGGACCCGCAGTGGCTGCAGCGCTTCGAGGAGAACAGGCTCGGCAAGACGCCCCCCAAGATGCCGACCTACCTCTACCAGGCGCGGAGCGATCAGGCGGTCGAGTACTGCCAGGCGCGCAAGCTCGCCAAGACCTACTGCGACAACAACGTGCACGTGACCTGGCAGCCGCTCGACGGCGAGCACGCCGTCGGCTGGACCCTGGGCCTCGACAAGCCGTTCGAGTACGTGAAGTCGCGGCTGAAGGGCGGCACCACCGCCAACAGCTGCGCGGCGCTACGCAACCCCGACCCGTCCTGCCCCGGGCAGTAAGATTGCTAGCTGTCGGTCGGTGACTACGTCTGTTGCGAAGTGAAGAGACGTTCCATCCCCCGCACCGTCAAGTCGCGTCAGGCGCGGTTGCTGCTGCGGCAGCGCCTCAAAATGGCAAGCAGCGCGCACGCCTACGTGCGCGGCAGCACCGCGAAATTCTACGAATGGCTGGACTCCAGCTCCGCGTCCGCGCTGCCCAGAGGGCCCGCGATGTGGATCTGCGGCGACTGCCACGTGGGCAACCTGGGGCCGGTCGCGCACGCGGATGGTCGGGTCGAGGTGCAGATCCGCGACCTGGATCAGTCGGTGATCGGCAATCCAGCGCACGACCTGGTGCGCCTCGCGCTGTCGCTCGCGATGGCCGCGCGTGGGGCCGATCTCCCCGGTGTCACCACGGCCGTGATGATCGAACAGGTCGTCGCCGGCTACGAGCGCGCGCTGACGGCGCCCGGTCGCAAGGACCCCGCGCGCCTGCCGCCGTCGGTGCACTTCGTGATGAGGCAGGCCGTGCGTCGCTCGTGGAAGCACCTGATGCGCGAGCGCCTGGATGACGTGACCCCGACCATCCCGCTCGGCGCACGCTTCTGGCCCCTCTCGCGCACGGAGGCGCGCGCCACCGTGGAGATGATGGCCAAGCCGGAGCTGCAGGCGCTGTTCGCGTCGAGCGAGGGCAGCAGCACGGAGCTGCTGGACGCCGCCTACTGGATGAAGGGCTGTAGCTCGCTCGGCAAGCTGCGGCTCGCGCTGCTGGTGCGCGTGCACGATGGCGACCGTCGCACGCTGCGTCTGGTCGACGTCAAGGAGGCGGTGGCCGCGTTCGCACCGCGGTATGCAGACAGTCAGATGCCCACCGTCAACGCGGAGCGAGTGGTGCAGGGCGCGCGCAACCTGTCGCCGTTCCTGGGCGAGCGTATGATCGCGACGCGCTTGCTCGACCGCTCCGTGTTCATCCGCGAGTTGCTGCCGCAAGATCTCAAGCTGGAGCTCGACGAGCTCACCCAGGCCGAAGCCAGCGAGGTCGCGCGCTACCTGGCGCAGGTGGTCGGTCGCGCGCACGCACGCCAGCTCGACAGCGCACAGCGCAAGTCGTGGCGCAAGGAGCTGGGCCGGCATCGCCCCAAGTCGATCGACGCGCCCTCGTGGCTGTGGGGCAGCGTGGTCGAGCTGGTCTCGTCGCACGAGGCCGCGTACTTGAACCACTGCCGCAAGTACGCGCTGGAGGGTGCGCGGTAGCTGACAGCGCGCAGCGGAGGGAGCGGGCTCCTGCGCGCGTCGGGCGTCACATCTCGCAGCAGTCCTTCGGTCCCTTCTGACCGATGCACTCGGTCTCCATCTTGGCCCAGACCGCCTTCGCGATCTGCTCCGAGCCCTCGCTGTTGGGGTGGATGTCGAGCGGGAAGAACCACTCCGGGTGGCCTTCGAACACCGGCACCAGGTCCACGAAGTGGCAGCGCAGCTTGCCAGCGGCTTTCTCCTCGACCGAGTCGCAGAAGTCCTTCACGCGCGGGAGCGCGTAGTCGAGGATCTCGTTCGGTGCGGGGCCTCCGAGCAACGTGCCCACCGGCACGTGGGGGTAGAAGAAGTACACGACGTCGCGCACGCCCGCGGCGAGGGCGTCGTCGAGCAACTTCTCGGCAGCCCTGATTGCGATGCTGACGATCTCCTGGCACTTCACCCGCTTGGACGAACCAGCCTCGAGGCATCGATCATTGAGCATCGGGTCGGCCACCAAGATGTCGTTGCCGCCGCCATCCATCAGCACGGTGTGCACGTCCGGGTCGCGCATCACGGAGGACTTGAACTGTTCGGGAATGAAGCCGGCGCCGCCGCTGCCCATGGACCAGGCGCCGATCGCCTCCATGCGCCAACGCTGACCGCCGCTGACCTGAACGATCTGCTGCGGGAAGCTGTGGCTGACCCAGTTGATGTAGGAGTCGCCGATGATCATCACCTGGCTGTCCTTCTTGACGCACTTGGGCTTCAGCTTGTCGCCAGGCGACGCTCCGCCGTCGACGACGGGGACGCGGGCGTCGGGGGAGGTGCCGGAATCAGCGCGCACCGCCGTCGAGGCGTCCGCCGTACTCGCATCGGAGGGGCGCGTGGCCGGGCCCCTTCCGGCGTCCAGCTTGCCCGCATCGAGCTCTCCCACGGAGTTGCCCTCGTCCGTATCTCCTTCGGTCGCGTCCGCTCGTTCGTCGTTGGCGCGGTCCGCGTCGTCGTTCGAGCCGACCGCCGGCGACTCGTCACTGCACGCGGCAGCGGAGTAGACGGTCGCGGCGAGCATGGCGGCCAGCAGCATCCTGTTCATGTTCATTCTCTTTGGATGAAGAACGATCGCGAGTATCACTACTCTTATTGGTAGCGCTCAGGATCGGTCTTTATCTTGCGACAGGTATAAGTGACGAAGCGATCACTTCCTAACAGCGGCTTTTTGCGCGGTCAATGACCGTCCCGCGAAGAGCCGTCGCGGTGGAGGATGACACTGCAGCTGAACGAATCTTCGTCTCGATGGAGCGAGAGTAAGAAGCGAGGATAAGCAACGGCCCTCCGCGGTTTGCCGGGTGACGCCTCGCGCTGTTAGGCTCGCCGGCGGTAAGCCAGATGGCGTCGAGACGGCAGCACGACGAGGCCCCCCCGCAGCCAGCGGCCCGCACCGGGCGCCCCCCGGATCAGCTTGGCGAGGTCACGCGCAAGCGGATCCTGGCCGGGGCCCGTGACTGCTTCATGCAGTGGGGCTTCGAGCGCGCGACCAACAAGCAGATCGCCTTGTCAGCGGGCATCACGGCGGCGGCCCTCTATCGCCACTTCGCCTCCAAGGCAGAGATCTATGCGGCGGTCGTCGACGCGAGCTCGGTCGATCAGGCCGCGCGTATGCGCCGTCTGATCGAATCGGAGCCCACCGTGAAGGGGGCGTTCGTTGCCATCTTGCGCTCCCTCGCGGACGGCACGGAGAGCGCGCCGGCGCGCTTCCTGTCCGACGTCCCCGCGGAGATGCAACGCCACCCGGAGATCGCCCGGCACATGATCGCCAATCCGGGCGAGCTCGACGCGATGCTGCGCGAGCTCGTTGCAGCCGGGGTAGCGACCGGCGAGCTCGAGCACGTGAAGGCCGAGGCGGCGCTCACCTTTCTGATCGCGAGCATGATCGGGATCTCGAGCTACGTGCATGCCGTGGGCCGCGCGCAGGGTGAGCATGCCGTCGCTGGGCTCCTGCATGTGCTCGACGGTCAGCTGTTCCGCACTCCCTCTTCCCGCACCGCGTGATCTACCCACGCGAAGACGTGACAAGCGAGCGCGTCATGCTCGATGCTAGGGACGGCTTCGGGCCATCCCCCGCGTTTGTACGTCTGTCCGCGTGGGGGGCGACAGAGAAAGGTAGTCCATGCAGCGACTGGGGGGTCGTCTGTACATGCTTGCGCTCGCGCTGAGTGCATCGTGTGCGGACGTGGAAGAGGGCGTGCCGGAGCTGGAGGGCAAGCAAGCGAGTTTGCTGTCCAACACCACGGCGAATGAAGACACGTTCACGGCGTTCGAGTCAGGGCAGGTTCGGCCGCTCGCGATCTCCGCGGACGGCAACTACGTATACGCGGTCAACACGCCGGACAACCGGCTGGAGATCTTTCGCGCGCAGAACGGCGCGCTGACCAGCCTGTCTTCGCTGATGGTCGGGTTGGAGCCGGTCGCGGTGGCGGTGCGCAACGCGAGCGAGCTGTGGGTGGTCAATCACCTCTCCGACAGCGTCAGCATCGTCGATGTCTCCAACCCGAGCCGCCCGCGCGTCACGCGGACGCTACTGGTCGGCGACGAGCCGCGCGACCTGGTGTTCGCTCGGGACCGCGCCTACATCACCACGGCGCACCGCGGCCAGAACACCGGGCGCGATCCGCAGTTCACCACGCCCAGCGTCGGTCGCGCGGACGTGTGGGTCTTCAATCCCAATGCTCTAGGCAGCACGCTCGCGGGCACGCCGGTGACCGTGCTCTCGCTGTTCGCGGACACGCCGCGCGCGCTCGCGGTCTCCGCGGACGGCAACACGGTGTATGCGGCGGCCTTCCACTCGGGCAACCGCACCACCACGATCCCCGAGCGCACGGTCACCAACAACGGCGGCATCCCGGCGCCGCTCGCCAACGCGGCGGGCGTGATCGCGCCGTGGAACTCGCTGATCGTCAAGTACCGCAAGGGCCCGGACAACCAGCTGCACTGGCTCGACGAGCTGAACCGCAACTGGGACTCGTCGGTGATGTTCTCGCTGCCGGACAAGGACGTGTTCGCCATCGACGCGACGCTTGCCGTGCCGGCGGAGAAGGTCGGACCAACCGGCGTCAAGGGCGTCAGCGGCGTCGGCACCGTGTTGTTCAACATGGCCGTCAACCCCGTCAGCGGGAAGGTCTACGTGGCCAACCTGGAGGCGCGCAACGAGGTGCGCTTCGAGGGCCACAACAACTTCGGCGACGGCAGCACGGTGCGCGGCCACATCGCGGAGAGCCGCATCAGCGTGCTCGGCAGCGAGGGCGTCGCGCACCGCCACCTCAACAAGCACCTGAACTACGCGCAGGAAGGTACTCCCGCGCAGGCGCAGAAGAGCCTGGCCTTCCCGACCGGCATGCAGGTGTCTGCAGACGGTCAGTTCCTGTACGTGGCCGCGCTCGGCTCCAACAAGCTCGGCGTGTTCAAGACCAGCGAGCTGGAGAACGACAGCTTCGTACCCTCGACCGCGAACCAGGTCTTGCTGACCGGCGGTGGTCCGACCGGCGTCGTGCTCGACAACACGCGCAAGCTTGCGTACGTGCTGACGCGGTACGACAACGGCATCTCCACGGTCAACACGCAGACCAAGACCGAGGCCGCGCACGTCAAGATGTACAACCCGGAGCCGCCGTCGATCACCAAGGGTCGTCCGTTCTTGTACGACGCGCGGCTGACCTCGGCGCACGGCGACTCGGCCTGCGCCAGCTGCCACATCTTCGGCGACTTCGACAGCCTGGCCTGGGATCTGGGTGATCCCGACGGCGAGGTCGTGCGAAACCCTGGTCCGTTCACCATCCCGGTGATCTCGTCGCTGATGCCTTCGCCGGATCACCACCCGCTCAAGGGCCCGATGACCACGCAGAGCCTGCGCGGCATGGCCAACCACGGCCCGATGCACTGGCGCGGCGACCGCACCGGCGGCAACGACGTGCTGCTCAGCGCGCAGCCGGACCTCGGCACCTTCGACGAGGTGGCCGCGTTCAAGAAGTTCAACGTGGCGTTCCCTGGTCTGCTCGGCCGCGCGACCGAGCTGACCACCGAGCAGATGCAGGCGTTCACCGACTTCATGCTGCAGGTCACCTATCCGCCCAACCCGATC
>JBEVNG010000160.1:0-15076 GCA_040508235.1 Polyangiales bacterium
AGAGTCGTGTCGGAGCCGATGCGCTCAGCGTCTGGCTCGCGTGCGCGCTGTTGCGTGAGGGCGCCGCATCCTGCACGAGGCTGGTGTCCCAGCGAAGCGCCGCATCCACGAGCTTGCTGCGTCCCGCATCGAGGCGCGCCGCCAACGGCGGTGGGTCGCCGGGCTCGCTGTCAGGCGTGACCGAGCTGCTGCAACCAAGAAGGAGCACGGCGACGACCATTCGCATGCGAGCGCGCAGCATCGAGGCGATCGGTACCGTGCGCCCCGCGCAGCCGTAATGCCTTCACCGACGACTCCGCTGACGGATCCGGACGCGCTAACGCAGATCGCTCGCGAGCGCGTCGAGCTCGGCCTCGGAGCGGATCAGCAGCACCTCGGCGGGGCGCGTGGTGCGCGTGATGCAGACGGTGATCGCGTCGTCGGGGCACACGTTCATGCACGGCGACTCCAGCACGCGCAGCTGCTTGTTCTTGCCGATGCGGTGCTTGAGCCCCTTGCGGATGCCGTGGGCGTCCGGACCGTGGCGGGCGCCCTTGCACTTCTCACAGATCAATACGAGCGTCTGCCACGGCGGGGTCACCGGCTCGGCGGGGACTGGCGTGAGCTTCTGCATGTCGGACTTCCAGAACATGATGGTCAGGTAACCACCGGGCCGCGCGCGACTGCCAGGATCTTGCGGGTCAGGCTGGCGATGCCGAGCGTGCCGAGATCCCGTTCGGCCACGGGGCGCAGCACATCGCTAGGTGTGCCCTGGGCGGCGCGCAGGGCGAACACCTCGACCGCCAGCGCGCGATGGCTGAGCACGTGCGTGATCTTTCCCACGGCCAGCTTGGACAGCGTACCGCGCAGACTCAGCTGCTCCGCGAGTGTGCTGGCCAGCTTGCGGCCCGCACCTTCGGCCAGCGGGAATCCCCACAGGCCACCGAACAGCGAGCCGTCACTGCGCATCAACCACAGCGCGTCGTCGCTCGTGCGCGCGACCAACGCCACCAGCGACACCGGCTTGGGTGGCTTCTTCTTGGCCGGCACCGGCAGCTCGTCGACGCGCCCTGCGTCGTGGGCGCGGCAGCCCTCGCGGATCGGACACTGGCCGCACTTGGCGTTCAACGGCGTGCACACGCGCGCGCCGAGCTCCATCAGCGCCTGGTTGAGCTCGCCTGGTCGCTCGCCCACCGCCAGGTGCGCCGCGTGCTCCCACAACACGCGCTCGGTCGCGCGCTCGCCGAGCGGCGTCTCGATCAGCTCCAGCCGGCTGAACACGCGCGCGACGTTGCCATCGACGATCGGCTCCGGCAGGTCGAATGCGATGCTGCCGATCGCCCCCGCGGTGTACGCGCCGATGCCCGGCAGTGCGCGGCGCGCCACCGGATCACGCGGCAACACGCCGTCATGATCGCGCACCACCGCGCGTGCACCCTCGTGCAGCAGCCGCGCGCGCCTGTAGTAGCCGAGCCCGCTCCAGTGCGCGAGCACGTCGTCCAGCGGCGCATCGGCCAGCGTGTGCGCGGAGGGGAAGCGCTCCAGGAAGCGCTGGTAGTACGGGATCACCGTCTCCACGCGCGTCTGCTGCAGCATGATCTCGCTGACCCAGATCGCGTAGGGATCGCGCGTGCGGCGCCACGGCAGGTCGCGCTTGTGCGCGTCGTACCAGGCCAGCAGCTTGGCGCGACGATCACTCACGCGGGCGGCATCGCGGGCAGCAAGCTCACCGCCAGGTCCTGCAGCCACAGGCCCACCGCCCACTGCACGACCAGCGGCACCACGGACACCGCCATCGCACCGTAGCCATCGGCGCCGAAGTAGCGCGCCATCACGTGGCAGTGCACCAGCACCAGCATGCGCGGCAGCATCTGGAAGCCGAGCAGCGCCAGCTCCACCACGAAGTCGTTGGGCTCGGCCGGCAGCGCCGAGGTGGCCACGAAGAACAGCGTCATCCCAAAGGGCACGACCCACATGCGGTAGAGCGCGGTGCGCCAACCGGCGCGCTTGGGGTCCTCGGTGCGGCTGCCGTCCGCGAAGCCGGCCAACAGGCTCACGAAGGGGAGGGCCCAGGACAGCTGGGTGAGCCCGCTGAGCGCGACACCGATCGCCATCGCGCGCACGACGTCGAGCTCGATGGGCATGCCGCCGCTCGCGCCCGGGATCACCGCCACGCGGAACGACGGTCCGAAGCTCAGCGTGTGCGTGAACGGGATGATCGCCCAGAGCAGCATCCAGGGCAGCGTGCTGAGCAGCATGAAGCGTAGCGCGGGGGCGATGGTCCCGTTGGCCACGGCGTGCAGCGTATCTAGCGGCGCGAACGTGGCCGAGAGCGTGCGAGCGAGGCGCGTGTGCCAGGGCAGCGCCTCGTCTTCCCAGCCCAGGGGTCCGTTGGCCTGGGGGTCGAGGGGCGGTTCGGGCCGATAACCCTCGGGCTCGGTGTAAGGCACAGCGCCGATGTACCAGGCACGTCGACACCGCGCTACCGAGGCGCCGGCACGGCGGCACGTTTCGGCACAACCGCGAGACTCGGACAGCTTCGCCATGGCGGCGGCCTCGCGCGATGGCGACGACCCCCGCATCGAGATTGCGTTTTGGCCGGCGAATTGGCCCATTCTCGCAGGCTCACCCCGTACGCGTCAGGTTGCTGGCCTGCTTTCTGCTCTAGCGCCTCGCATGTCGTGGATGGCGAGAAGAACACGCTTGGCTTTTGTGATCGGCCTCGCCGCAGTCGGCAGCTGCGACTCGGACGATGCGGAATTTTCCGACAGCGGAGAGGAGAACTCCGATGACGGAAGTGGCGGCAGCGACCCCGGCGCCCGCGATGCCGGTGCATCGCCACGTCGGGATGCGAGTGCACCCAGCGACAAGGACGACCTGGCTCCGGAGGTCGAGCAGCCGCTGGCGCTGGAGACACCGCAGGCCGGCAAGGCCTCGGTCTACGTGCCAGACCCCGCGACCAACCGCGTCGCCGTGGTCAACGCCAGCAACTTCAAGGTCGAGAACATCAACGTCGGCACGCAGCCTCGCTACGCGGTGACGGTGCCCGGCGAAGACATCGCGCTGGTGCTCAACGTCGGCACCAAGGACGCCGCTCTCCTGCGCACGGACGCCGCCGGCGTCACCAACTCGCGCCGGCTCGACGTCGGCCACGACGCGAACGCGATCGCGGTCGCCCCCGACAAGCAGCACGCGCTGATCTTCTTCAACGCCTCGCTCAGCACCACCACGCGCGCGGACAGCTTCCAGGACCTGACCGTGATCGACCTGGAGCCCGGCAAGGAGCAGTCGCGCCGCGTCAGCGTGGGCTTCAAGCCGCGCGGCGTGCAGTTCACCGCCGACGGTAGGCGCGCGTTCGTGATCACCGAGGACGGCATCTCGGTGCTCGACTTCGCCGCGCTCGACGGCGGCCCCAAGATCTTGCCGCAGGTCACGCTGGGCGACTCGCTGAGCGACGCGCAGTCGATCGACGTGCAGGTCACTCCGGACGGCACGTTTGCCCTGGCGCGCCGCAACGGCGAGAGCGTGCTGCGCCTGATCGAGCTGGCCACCGGCAAGATCGAGACGCTCGAGCTCGGCGGCGCGGCGGTCGACGGCGGCGTCGGCGGCGAGCTGACCGACCTCGACCTCTCGCCGGACGGCGCCTTCGCGCTGGCCGTGCTGCGCGACCGCGGCGTGCTCGTGCGCATCCCGATCCCGGCCGGCTTTCGCGATGCCAGCACGCGCAAGGAGATCCCCAACGGCGGCTCGCTGATCGGCTCGGTCACGCTGTCGCGCTCCGGAACGCGGGCAATCGGCTACACCACGGCGGCGCCGATCGAGAGCGTGACCGTGTTCGACCTTGCCGCCGACGTGCCGCCGCGCGGCATTCGCCTGCGCAAGTCGGTGCGCGCGGTGGCGCTCTCCGACGACGGCTCACGCGCGCTGGTCCTGCACGCCACGCAGGGCACGCTGGTCGCGGGCCAGGACGAAGACGCCCGCATCGACGCCTCCGAGGGCTACAGCCTGGTCGACACCGGCAGCGGCTTCGCGAAGCTGCAGCTGACCGCGGTGCGCCCCAACGCGAACGGCTTCTTGCTCACGCCCGACGGCAAGCGCGTGTTCACGCTGCTGGCGGGGGGCAACGTGAAGTCGGTCGAGATGGCGGATCTCGACAGCTTCCAGGTCGTCAGCCGCGAGCTGTCCACGCAACCCAACTCGATCGGCTTCGTGCCGGGCAGCGCCGAGCCGCGCGTGTTCGTGGGCCAGACCGGCAACGGCGGCATCACCTTCCTGAACGCGCTCTCCGGCGTTCCCGTGCGCACCGTCTCCGGGTTCGAGATCGCCAGCAGGATTCGTCAATGAGCCAGAAGCTTACACGCACGCTCGCTTCGTTCGCGCTGATCACGTTGCTCGGCTGCGACGAGCCAGACGAGCAGACCACGCTGCCGTACACCGCGCGCACCGTCGAGGATGGACTGCTGTTCGTGCCCGGCGAGGACGGCGACGAGCAACAGGCGCTGCTGCTCGATGTCAGCGGCCAGGATCCCAAGAGCACGCGCTTCGATCTGCCCGGCGGCACGGTGAGCTCGTTCCCGCGCCCCGGCAAGAACGGCGAAGAAGTGGTGGTGCTGACGTCGGGCCTGGAGGCCGTGCGCAGCGGCAAGGACAAGCGCGCGGCGCTGCCCTCGTCGGTGGTGGTGTTCGGCAAGGCCGGGCAGCTGGTGCGCAAGGATCTGCAGGGACGCTACAAGAGCCTCTCGCTCTCGCCCGATGGACGCTACGCGATCGCGTTCGGCTCGCAGGCCGGCCTGTCGGTCGACAACTCGGCGGAGGTGATCGACTTCGAGAGCGCCGATCGGCCGGTGTTCGTCGACCTCTCGCTCGACGCGCGTGCACCGACCAACTTCGTGTTCTCCGCGCCGGGTGCCTTCAAGCACAAGGTGGCGGTCGCGCCGCAGCCGAACGCGCTGCAGATCATCGACCTCGACAACGCGCTGGCCGGGCCGATCTCGATCACGCTGACCACCAGCGCGAGCCTCACGCCGGTCCAGATCCTGTTCGCGGAAGACCGCATGTTCGTGCGCAGCGCGAGCTCGAACCAGATCCTGGTGCTGCAGGCGATCGACGTGCCGAGCAAGCACGGCTGGCAGCCGGCGCCGCAGCAGCTGTTCGCACGCTCGCAGGTGCAGGACATCGCGGTGATCGGAAAGGGCGCGGCACAGCGCCTGCTCGCGGTGACCGGCGCGCTCGAGGTGTTCGACCCCGCCGTGGGGCCGACCGCGGTGATCGAGAACGTATCGGGCTTCGACCGCATCTTGCAGTTCGAGGGCACGTCGCCGCTCGACAGCGCGTCGAAGCCGCGCGCGATGTTGTACTCGCAGACGCGCGGGTCGAGCCAGGTGGGCTTCGTGGACCTCGGCGACGAGACCGCGTGGACCACGCGCAACGTCGAGCTGGTGGAGCTCGGTGACGCGGTGGTCGCGATGACGCCGCTGACCGATCCCCGGTACAAGCTCGCGATCGCGCAGCACTCGACGGCGCGCGCTGGCGTGATCGACCTGCAAGCGCGCACGGTGCGCCGACTGGTGCTCAACGAGTACGCGGGCACGCTGTTGCTCGACGAGAAGGGCACGGACGGTCCGCAGCTTTGGGCGCGCGGCTCCGGCGGCGAGCTGGGGCGCGTGAACCTGGCCAACTTCGCGCGCATCGAGCTGCCGTTCTCGGTCGGCTCCAGCTACGCACCCAGCATCCCGCGCTCCAGCGCCGCGACCGACACGAGCAGCGGCCTGCTGTACGTGCCGTCCAAGGTGCGCCCGCGCGTCGCGGTGCTGCAGCCCGCCAACACTGGACGCGTGACGTTCGTCGACGCGAATGCACAGACCAACGAGGTCGCTGGCGACAGCGCGCTCGAGGTGCTCGGCATCTACCTGCCCGACCTTCTCGATTGAGGAATCACCACGTGAAGACGCGCCTCGTTACCTCGTTGATCCTCGCGTTGGCCGGCGCCAGCAGCGCGGCCGCCCAGACCTCTCCCGCCGCGCCAGCGCAGCAGGCCCAGCCGGAGGCGACGTCTCCCGCCCCGGTCGAGCCTGCTGCGCCCGCGGCGGCAGCTACACCTCCGAGCCCCGCGCCCGTGCCGTACCAGGTGCCGCGCGGCTACGTGCCCCCGCCACAGCGTTATGGCGTGCGTCCCGGCACCGCTCCGCCGCCGGTGTTGCCGGTGCCGCGCCCCTACGTGCGTCCGCATCTGCCACCGCCCGCGCCGCCTCCTCCGCGTGTGTACGGCAACGCGGCCGCGCCGTTCTCGCTCGGCGTCGGTGGCGTGCTCGGGTGGCGCAACGAAGACCACGCTCGCTTCGGCAACGACAAGGTCAACGGCGGCGTGAACGTGTTCGCCAACTACGACGTGTGGGCGCCCTCGCGCGCGGTCGTGCTCTCCGCCGGGCTCGACTACCGCCACGACGAGCGCTCGCGCACCTCGCTCGGCGACCTGAAGGACAACCTGCTCAGCGCCGACCTGACCGCCCGCATGCGCGCCGCATCCTGGCTCTGGCCCCACGTGCGCGCGGGAGTCGGCGTCGCGATCACGCAGCTGGAGGTCCGCGATCGGCTGGCTGGCATCACGCTCGAGGATCGCACCTCGGGCGTCGCGGGCAGCTTTGGCGCGGGCTTCACGCTGCGCACGCCCACGCGCGCGCTGGAGACCTACCGTGGTCGCCTGTCGTCGCTCTCGTTCGGCCTGCTGTTCGAGGGCGGCTACACGGTCGCTCAAGATGCCAAGCTCTCGCCCGAGCCCTCACGCGGCGGCGACGTTCAACGCGCCAGCCCCGCGTCCCTCTCGGTCGAGCGCAGCGCCGCCTACCTGCGCATCCTCGCCGTCACACGCTTCTAGTACTACTCGATCACTTCTCGCTACTGCGGCCGCCGATCCACCATTTTCGCGGCTGCGTGCTCACTCCGCGATACTCCAGTTACTCCAGTATCGCTACGCTCCGCGCCACAACCGCGAAAACGGCGCCTCGACGCCCTCGCTACGCGACAAGTGACCGAGTAGTACTAGAATCTCTAGCCGTGTCCGGCCAGGCGCTTGAGCACCCACTCGCGCAGCTCGCGCTTCTTGACCTTGCCGATCGGCGTGCGCGGTAGCGTGTCCAGGAACTCCACGTAGCGAGGCGTCTTGTACTTGGCGAGCGCGCCCTGGCAGTGGGCGATCAGCTGCTCCGCGCTCACCTGCCTGGACGGACGCGGCACCACGCACGCGCACACCTGCTCGCCGAGCAGTGGGTCGGGCACACCGACCACGGCGCAGTCGAGCACGTCGGGATGGCGGCGCAGCACGGCCTCCACGTCGGCGGGGTACACGTTGAAGCCGCCGCGGATGATCAGGTCCTTCTTGCGCTCGACCACGAACAGGTAGCCGTCGGCGTCCAGGTAGCCGACGTCGCCGGTGTGCAGCCAGCCGCCGCGAAACGTGGCCTCGGTCTCGTCCTGCAGGCCGTAGTAGCCGAGCGAGACGTTCGCGCCGGAGACGCAGAGCTCGCCCACCTCGCCGGGCGCGAGCGTCTGCCCCTCGTCGTCGACCACCTTCACCTCGACGCCCTCGAGCGGACGCCCGGTGGAGCCTGCCTTGCGCGGCTCTCCCTCGCGCTCCGCGGCCACCGTGGGGCTCGCCTCGGTGAGCCCGTAGCCCACGTGCAGCACGCCGCCGAAGCGCGCCTCGAACTCGATGATCTGCGCGACCGACATCGGCGCCGCGCCGACGATCCAGCGCTGCATGCTGCTGGTGTCGTACGGCTCCTCCACGCGCAGCATCGACAGGAACATGGTCGGCACGCCCGCCATCACCGTCGCGCGATGGCGCTCGATCAGGCGCAGCGCCAGGTCCGGCACGAAGCGCCGCATCAAGATGGCGCGCCCGCCGAACAGGTATCCGCTGACCAGCGCGCCCAGCCCGAACGAGTGCGCGAGCGGCAGCGTCAAGAGGCTCACGTCCTCACGCTGCTTGCGCCGAGAGGTGTTGTACGTGTTCTCCGCGTTCGCGATCAGGTTGAGGTGGCTGAGCATCACGCCCTTGGGCCGGCCCGTGGTGCCGCTGGTGTAGAGCAGCACCGCCAGGTCGTCGCCTTCGCGCGTGACCGCATCGCCGTACGTGTCCGCTTGCGCGAGCGCGCGCTCGAAGCTGAGCGCCGGCGCGGGGGGCTCACCCCGACCTTCCGTGACCACCAGCGTCAGCGCGGAGATGCGCCGCACCTTGGGCAGCAGCTCGACCGTGGTCACGATCAGCTTCGGTGCGCAGTCGAGCGCGATGTACTCGACCTCGTGGTGCTCCAGCAGCGGCAACACGGGCACCGCCACCGCCCCGATGCGCCAGATCGCGGGGAACGCGATCAGCACCTCCGGGCAGTTCGGCAGCAACACCATTACCCGATCGTCGCGCGCCACTCCGAGTGCGGACAACACGCTCGCCAGGCGCAGGCTGGCATCGTGCAGATCACGGTTGGCGTAAGAGCGCTCCTCGAACCACAGGCGTACGCGCGGCCCGCGTTCGCTCAGGTCGCGCTCGGCAAGCAAAGCCAGGTTCATGCCACGGCCTCTCGGCGCAACATACGCCGAGAAACGTCAATTGTAGGTCGGCAAAAACGAATATCTGGCGGCGTAGTCGAGCTGCTGTGCCGTGAAGTCGTCCGGGTACTCGATCGTGACGTCGACGATCTCGTCCGACTCGGCGCGGGTCACCGGCGTCAGGCGCGGCTGGATGAAGCCGGCGTACGGGGCGACGTTGAGCACCTCGTAGCGCGCGCGGATCTCCTTGTGCAGCGTGGGGTCGATCTTCACGCCGTAGTCCTCGATCAGCTTGCGCGCCGCGTCGAGGTCACCCTCGCTCTTGATGCGCTGCACCTCGTGCAGCAGCCGGCCGAACAGCTTGCGCAGCTTCACGTAGTCGCGCACCGCGTAGTAGGTCTTGCCGCCGCGCTCCATGCGCTCGATCACCTGCTCGTCGGCGCCCTGCGCGAGCACCCAGCGCGTGATGAAGGCGCGGTTGCGCATGTGCGCCTCCTCGAGCTGCTCGCCGAGCGGGACACGCGCGAGCTGCGTGATCAAGCCCGAGCGAATGTACGCGTCGTAGGCGGCGCGGCCGACCTCGAGCGAAGGCATCACGCGCAGCTCCACCAGCTTGGGGTCGAGCAGGAAGTAGAGCGCGAGCAGGTCGGCGCGGCCTTCCTCGAGCGCGCCGGCGTAGCCCTTGAGCGTCTCGTTGGGCGAGCCCACGTTCGGCGCCTGCTGGCCGGACGCGTGGCCGATCACCTCGTGCAGGTCGACCATCAGCGACGTGGCCTGTCCGCCGAACTGCTTGGCGCGCGCGATCTCGCGCGTGCTGGCCGCGAACTCCTCCAGCAGGCCGTTGTCGCGCGACTCCGAGTCGTAGGCCGCCATGATGTTGCCGAGCGTCACCGACTTGGAGCCGTGCTTCTCACGGATCCAGAGCGAGTTCGGCAGGTTGATCCCGCTGGGCATCGCCGGCGCGACGTCTCCCGCGCCGACCACGGCCTGGATCACGCGCGCGCTTACGCCCACCACGTTCGGCTTGCGATACGGGTCGGGGAAGGGCGCGTGGTCTTCGAACCACTGCGCGTTCGAGCTCAGCGCGGCGATGCGCTTGGTGGCGACCTCGTCCTCCAGCTCGACCAGCGCCTCGTAGGTCGCGCGCAGATCGATCGCGTCGCCGTAGGTCTCGATGAAGCCGTGGATCAGGTCGACCTTGCTCTCCGTGTCGCCGACCCAGGCGATCGAGTACGCGTCCCACACGCGCAGATCACCGGTCTGGTAGAACTCGATCAGGCGCTCCAGGGCCAGCTTCTGCGCGGGCGTCTCGGTGACCAGCAGCGCGCGCTGTAGCCACTTCACGCACTCCGCGAGCGCGGGGCCGTACATGCCGTTCAGCTTCCACACGCGCTCTTCGATCGCGCCGCTGTCGCGCTTGACCAGCTGCGAGTTCAGCCCGTACGAGGGCGGCGTCTTGTCCTGCTCGCGGTTGCCGATCTGCTTGATCGCGCGCTGGGCCTCGTCCTTGTCGAGGTTGACGTAGAAGTGGTTGGCGCTGTCGCGGACCGGGTCCTTGTCGGCGTCCTTCTCCACGCCCTTGGGCGCGACCTTCGGGTCGAAGATCACCGGCGTCAGCTTCTGGATCAGCTTGTCGACCGTCTCGCCCTGCGCGAGCGGCAGCTCGGACGGCGGCAGCGCGCGCACGAAGCCCGCGAAGTCAGCCGCACTCAGCCCCTCGGGCACGAACTTGCGGGTCGAGTAGTGGTGGTGGATGCCGTTCGAGAACCAGACGCGCTTGGTGTACGCGAGCAAGGCGGCGAAGTTGGGCGCCGTGCGGTCGCCCTGGTAGCCCTTGACGACCGCCTCCAGCGTGCGTCGCACCGCCAGGTTGTGCTCGTACTTCTGGTCGTAGGTGATGTCGCGCCCGCTGAGCGCGGCTTCCTGCAAGTAGTAGAGCAGCTGCTTCTGCGGCAACGTCAGCGCCTCGAAGCCCGCCACGCGATAGCGCAGGATGCGCAGGTCCGCGAAGCTCTCCAGGCGCACCTTGAAAGTGGGATCTGCCTTCGCCTGCGTGACGTCGATCGGCTTCAGGATCGGCGGTGGCAGCCGACCTTCGCTGGGCGGCGGCCGCTTGCAGCCGACGCTCGATAACGCACACGCGAGCAGGAGAGCGGGCGCTCGCTTCGCGCGAGCAGAGAGTCGAGAGCCGGAGCGCACCGGCCGATGGTAGGCGGTCGCTCCAGCGTGTCAATGTTGGCGGTAAGCCTGGACTTCGAGGCCGGCGCTCAGAGGCCGCAGGAGGACGGGGTGGTCCCGCTCATGGCGCACGCGTTGTCGCAGCCGTCGCACTGCACCGCATTGCCGTCGTCGCAGGTCTCGACGCCCTCGATCACCTTGTCGCCGCAGCCGCCGATACGATGGCTGAGGTCGTCGATGAACAGGCGGTCCAGCGGCTCCAGCTCGGTCGCCAGGGCCGGCGTATACGTGATCACCACCAGGTCCACGGGCTTGGCGGGGGCGAGATACTTGAACGCCACGGTCTGGGTCCCCGCGGTGAGCACCGGAGCCGGAGGCGTGATCACCTCCATGCCCGAGCGCAGCGTGATCGTCAGACCCGGCAGGTTGTCGACGTCGAGGATGTTGAACGCGACCTCGGTGGCCAGCTGCGAGAAGCCGATCGCGAGCTCGGCCCTCGTGGTGGCGGACGTGGTGCTCATGCCGTGCGGCACCTCCAGCACGGTGGGGCTGGTCAGGCCCGCGATCACCGTCGTCGACATCGGCAGCGGGCGCACCAGCGTGGGCGGTACCATCTGCGCGCCGCCCGTGATCGAGTTGACGCCGCAGGCCGCGAACTGGTCGGTCACGATCGGGATGAACTCGCTCGCGGTAGACGGGATGTCCACGTCCGCGCAGCTCTTCTCGAAGCCGAGCGTGCGCGTGGCGATGCCGACGGGCGCGCAGCGGGTCATGCCCCGGCCTGCACGGTAGCCCTGCGGGCAGGTGCAGATGTACGAGGGTGAACCCGCGCTGCAGCTACCGGGCAAGCACGGATTGGCGGCGGGGCACTCGGCCGGCGGCGGCACGCAGACGCCACCGACGATCTGATAGGTCTTGTCGTTGCAGGCACCGACGCACACGCCGCTGAGGCAGCTGGCCGTGCCGCCGCGCGGCGCGCTGGGCAGGCAAGCGGCGTCGGCCTTGGGGCCGTCGCGCGTGCCGTCGCAGTCGTCGTCGCGGTTGTTGCAGAGCTCGGGCTTGCCGGGAGCGACGTTGTTGTCGTTGTCGTTGCAGTCGAGGCCGCCGCAGCTGATCGAGTCGACTCCGTCGCCGTCGCCGTCCGGCTTCTTGAGGCAGGTCGAGCACTCGCCGGTGGCGCGGTCGCAGGTCATGTCCTTGGAGCACATGATCGGGCTGTCGGACGGCACGCAGCCGTCCTTGTTGGCGTTGCTGCTCTGCGGCTTGCAGCTCTCCTCGCCGTTGCACGGGTTGCCGTCGTCGCACTCGATCTTGGTGCCCTCGGAGGCACACGTCTCGGGGTCCGGCTCGCTTGCGTCTTCCTCGCCTGGAGTCGGCGGCTCGCTGCCGGTGTCGCGCTCCGGGGGGACACGCGCGTCGTTGCGCGGCGTGCCGCCGTCGAGCTCCGGACCGGGGTTCGCGGCATCGGCGCCGAGCGCGACCGGCACCGACACATTGCGCTCTGGCTTGAAGGCCGCACGCGCGGTCTGCTCCGCGAGCACGCTGCCGCCGCTGCCGAACGCAGACACGATCAACGTGACGTCGTCCGTGCTCTCGTTGCCTTCGATCGGCAGGACCACGATCTCCACGGGCCAGTTCTTGAGGTCGGCCTCGGCGAAGTTCTCGGTCTTGTCGCCCGCGTTGGACGAGCGCACCGTCACGCGCAGCGTCTCGATGCTGGTGCGCACCGAGGGACCCGCGTTGATCTGGAAGGTGAGCTGCGTGCGCGTGATCTCGCTGCTGCAGGCGAACGCGAACATACAGAGCAGGCTGAGAGCGAAGATACGTACGGTCATCGGCTTGCCTCGAGCGCGCTGAAGACGCCCCCCGCGGGCGTGTTCGCGGAGTTGACTTGCGCGGCGGCGATCTCGTCGTCGCGCGTGGCGAGCACCACCGGCACGATCACCGCGGCCACCACGACCACGGCGACGCCGGTCCAGAGCCACGGGTTCTTGTAGAGCGGGCGATCGATGCGGCGTTCGTTCGAGTTGAACTTCACGAAGCGCGTGCCGTGCGGCTCTTCCTCGGCCTGGCGCGCGGTCTCTTCCGGCGACGGAACCACGGGAGCCGGTGCCGCGACGACCGGCGCCGCCACCTTGTTCAGCACCACGGTCCAGGTCTCGCTCTCGCGGCCCTTCACGTACAGGCTGCGCGACTCCGCGAGGTAACCCTCGGCATGAAACTCGAAGCTGTGCTCGCCGACGTCGAGCACGACCGGCTCGGACGTGAGGGTGACCGGGTTGCCGTCGACCGTGACGTTGGTCTCGGCGGGCGTGACCTGGATCGTCAGCTTGCCGACGAAGCGCTCGGCGCGCGTCAGCAGGCGCTCGGTCTCCAGCCGGAGGCCGCCATCGAGCGGCTTCACCTGTGAGTCGAGCGCGCTCTTCAAGAACGACACACTCTCGCGGTAGCTGCGCAGCTCGAACAAGGTCATGCCCAGGCCGCGCAGCGTGCGCGCGTTGGGATAGAGCCGATGTGCTTCCTCGAACAACGCGCGCGCCTCGGGGAAGTTCTTGGCGTGGTACTCGGACAACGCCTCGCGCACCGTCGAGCGGTACGCCGTGGGTTCACCGGGATCGCGTGCTTCCTGGCCGAGCGCGTGCGGCACATGGGCCGTCACCGCCACGGCGAGCGTGCACAGCAGAGTGAACAGCGCGCGTTGTGCGCGATAAGCCTGCAAGAATCTGTGCTTCACAAGACACTCCGCGGGACAGCGCTGGTTCCGTCAAGAACGGCGAGAGACGTAAGTTGAGGGGACAGCCCTGTCAATGTTCGCTGCCCGGCGTTTTCATTCCCAAAGACCTTGGGGAATCGCCGCGCGGGGTGAGCGCGTTCCAAGTGCATCGGCGGTGAGGTAAGCGCGCCTGCGAGAGCTGGGAAAAAGAGCGTGCATGCATCCCAAGAAGCCACTTTAGTTCGGCGAGTTCCTGCTCCCGTGACACACTGCCCGGCAGTCGTAGTCGTCGCTTTCGTCCCGTCTGACATCTGTGTCATGGGTGTCAGGGAGTGGGATCCAGACCTTGGGCCAGCGTCTTGCAAGGCCCAGCGCGTGGGCAGGCATGGCCCACACCGCGGTCCGGACTTCGCTCCGCGGAACTTGTCCTGAGGTCACCGTGCAGACTGAGCTTTCGCCGCAGCCGGGCCAGCTGGTTGGCGGTAAGTACCGAATGATTCGCCAGCTCGGGCAGGGCGCCATGGGCGCCGTGTACGAGGCCGAGCACGTCGGTACCGGGAAGCGCGTCGCGATCAAGTGGCTGCACCCGCACGTGATGGAAAACCGGATGGCGGTCGAGCGCCTCATGCGCGAGGCGCAGGCCTCCGCGCGTGTCCGTCACATGAACGTGGTCGATGTCTACGACGTCGAGCGCGAGGGTGACGCGCTGTTCCTCGTGATGGAGCTGCTCAACGGCGAGCCGCTCACGGACATGCTCGAGCGCGGCGGTGAGCCGTTCCACGTGGTGCTGAGCCTGATCTCGCAGGCCATGCGCGGCGTCGCCGAGGCGCACCGTCAGGGCATCGTCCACCGCGACATCAAGCCCGACAACATCTTCCTGGCCTACCAGACCGACCGCGCCCAGCCGATCGCCAAGGTGCTCGACTTCGGCATCTCCAAGCTGGAGGCGCCGAGCGGCGGCCTGTCCCTGACGCAGACCGGCAGCGCGCTCGGCACGCCGCTGTACATGTCCTACGAGCAGCTCGCGGGCTCGCGCGACGTCGACGCCCGCAGCGACATCTACGCGTTCGGCGTGATCATGTACGAGGCCCTGACCGGCACGCTGCCGTACTCCGCGGAGAACTTCGCGGAGCTGGCCGCCAAGGTGATCACCACCGACCCGCCCACGCCGCGCCAGATGCGTCCGGAGATCCCGGAGGCGCTCGACCAGATCATCAACTGGGCGATGCGCAAGCGTCGCGACGAGCGCCCGGCCAACCTGGGCGTGCTGCTCGACGCGCTGCACCCGTTCACGCTGCCGCCCGAGATGTCGCGCCTGTCGGACTCGCTGTCCACGCGCGCCACCTCGCTGCCGCCGCCGCCGCCGTCGATGTCGTCGTCCCCGACGTCACAGTCTGGCTCACGTCGGCAGCCGTACCAGGGCACGTACGACTCGGGCATGCGCTCGGGCGCGCGCATGCCGCAGTCGTCCTCGCCGCCACCGGTGGGGCCCATGCCTTCGGCCGCGCCGCCCTCGCTGCGCCTGCCCACGTCGTACGACGACTACCCGCGCAATCACCGCAACGACAACCGCCCGGCGCTGATGGCCGGCACCATGGCCGAATACCAGCTGCCCAAGCGCTCCAGCAGCGGAGCCTGGCTGGTGATCGGCGCGCTGGCCGC
>JBEVNG010000162.1:0-8087 GCA_040508235.1 Polyangiales bacterium
AGCACGCACAGCGTCTGGAGAGTCTTGCCGAGGCCCATGTCGTCGGCGAGCAGGCCACCGAGATCGGTGTTGGAGAGGAAGCGCAGCCAGCGGTAGCCCGCGCGCTGGTAGTCGCGCAGGTCGGCGTGCAGGCCGTCGGGCAGCGGCGCGTCCGGGATGCCGGCGAAGTCGCGGCCGAGCGCGCGCAGGGCGGCGACGTCCGGAGGCGGCGGCTGCTCCAGCGCCTCGCACAGGCGACCCAGGTCGATGCGCGAGGCCTTGGGCAGCTCCTTCTCCTGCTTGGCGGCGAGCAGCGCGCTGACCAGGTGGCCATGCTGGGCCAGGAAGTTGTTGGGCAGCGGCGCGAAGCCGCCTCCCTCCAGCGCGACCAGCGGCGAGCCGTGGCGCCAGGCCGCGACCACCGCCTCGGCCGAGGCACGCTCGCCCTTGGTGGTCTGGAAGCTGAGGTCGAAGCCGTCGCCCTCGATGCGCAGGTCCGGGCTGAGGTCGCCGCGCATGCCGAAGCTCTCCATGCCGCCGCCCGAGACCGCGACCGCGCCGAGCCCACGCACGCGCTCGCTGAGCTTCAGCGCGGCCTCGCCCTCCAGCCGCTTGCGCCGGCCGAGCTCCAGGCCGAGTCGCGTGTGCACGGTGCGCGTCAGCGCGATCTCCGCGTCCGAGTCGCGCAGCGGCACCGGGCCACCGAGGTAGGTCAGGCGCCCCTCGTCGACGCGCGCCGAGGGCGGGTCGCCGTAGACGATGGTGGGCAGCACCTCCAGCACGCCGTTCATCACGTCCGCCTGCAGCACCACGCGCGGCTTCATCGCGACCGCGCCCTCCAGCAGCTCGCGCGGCGCCTGCACCGGCAAGCGCTGGCGCAGCGCCGGGATCACGCGCCCGACCAGGTCCGCCAGCTCGTGCGGCTCGAAGTTGCGGCCGGCGCGCAGGGCGGTGAGGTCGGTGTCGGAGAGCTCGACGTCGCGCAGCGGGCAGAGCTGGCCCTTCACGTAGGCGACGCCGTTCTTGTAGATGCGCTCCAGCGCGGCGTTGGGGCCGACGCTGAGCCGGAAGCCCTCGCCGCGCTTCTCGACGCGCGCGGTGATCGCGTGCACGGGCTCGCCGAGCTTGGCGGGCGCGTCCGCGAACGTGACCTCTTCCACCTGGTGCAGCCAGTCGAACAGCTTGAGCACGAACGCGCGCGGGATCGGTCCGTCGCGCAGGGAGCCGAGCAGCAGCTCGATCTCGACGTCCGCGCGCGTGGTCGCGATCTGCGAGCGCTCGCCCTTCTGGCGCTCCTCGATCAGCCGCGCGGTGAGCAGGTCCTTGCTGTTCTCGCGCTTGAGCCAGCGCTTGAGCATCAGCGAGCCCTCGGTCTCCACCAGCTCGTAGCTGACGGTGGCCGCCGGGCCCTGCACGCCGTCGAGCGGGCGGCCTTCCTTCTCCGCCTGCACGAACGCGATCAGGGCCGCCGCCACGTGCACGCAGACGGGCTCGTTGGAGGGGCAGTCACAGGACCACTCGCCGTGCTCCAGGTCGAGCGTGACCTGCGGGGAGATCATGCCGCCCTTGGTGCCCATACGCAGCTCCAGCGAGCCGTCGCTGCCGCGCTTGCCGGTCAGCTGTCCACTCCGGGCCTGACTTACCGCGCGTGACCACACCGGCGGTGCGCACTCCTTGCGCACGGTCTCCAACAACTCGTCTGCCTGCACGGCGTGATCCGTAGCACGCAGCGGCCGGGTTCTCCTGGAAGGTGGGGGCTTCCTGCATCATGGTCAGCGCCCGATGAGCACGCAGATCGCGCGTACGCCCCATGATCCGGGGTTGTTCTTGGCGCTGGCGCCGATGGACGGGGTCACCGACTGGGTCCACCGCGAGCTGGCCAGCGAGCTGGGCGGCGTGAGTCAGTGTGTGACCGAGTTCGTGCGCGTGTGTGACCGCGCCCCGCCGAAGCGCGTGTTCGTCAAGACCGCCCCCGAGCTCACGCGCGGCGGCACCACGCGCAACGGCGTGCCCGTGTTCGTGCAGCTGCTCGGCGGCGATGCCCAGGCGATGGCGGAGTCGGCCCTGGTGGCGGCGGAGCTCGGCGCGGCCGGCATCGACCTCAACTTCGGCTGCCCTGCCAAGCGCGTGAACAACCACGACGGCGGCGCCAGCATCCTGCGCTGCCCCGAACGCGCCGGTGCGATCACGGACGCGGTACGGCGTGCGGTGCCGGCGCACATCCCGGTCACCGCCAAGATCCGGCTCGGCTGGGAGGACAGCGCGAGCCTGCTGGAGATCGCGCGCCACGTCGAGCAAGCCGGTGCGAGCTGGCTGACCATTCACGGCCGCACCAAGTCGCAGATGTACAACCCGCCCGTCGACTACGCGGCGATCGGGCGCGCGGTGGCGGCGCTGCGGATCCCGGTGGTCGCCAACGGAGACATCGCGTCGCGCGAGGCGATGAGCGCGTGCGCCGCGCAGAGTGGTGCGCGCGCGTTCATGCTCGGCCGTGGCGCGCTCGCGTACCCGCACCTGTTCCGCACGCTGCGCGGCGAGTCCGTGCACACCGACCACGCCGCCGTGCTCCGGCGCTACGACGCGCTGATGGATGAGGGCGGCTACACGCCGGACGCGCGCCTCAACCGCATGAAGCAGTGGCTGAGCCTCGCGCGCACGTTCAACGCGGACGTGCTGCCGCTGTTCGAGCGCATCAAGCGCACGCCCAGCATCGAGGCCGCGCTGGCCGCGCTGGACGTCTCGCTCGCGGCCTAGACTAGCCTCTCGGGCCGCTCACTTGCGCATCAGCGCGTCGAGCTCGTCGTCGCCGGCGCTCGCCGGCTTGGCGGGGGCCTTCTTGGACGGACCGACGCGGTCGAGCATCTCGTCGAGCGAGGGCTGCTTCTTGGGCGCGGGCACGGCGGCGGCTGGCGGCGGAGGCGGCACGGGTCCCTTGGTCGCGGGGGTCGAGCTGCCGCGCGAGGATGTCGTCGATGACGACGACGGCTTGCCGCCGAAGGGCGCCGCTTCTTCCTTGGGCGCGCGGCTGCTCTTGCGTGGCTCGCTCGCGTCTTCCTTGGGCGCGCGGCTGCTCTTGCGCTCCTCGCTCGCTTCTTCCTTCGCGAGGCGACGGCGCTCGTGGCGTGCGGCGCGGCGCTCCTCGCGCGACAGCCGCTTGTGCTCGCGGTCGTCGTCGCTGGAGTCCGAGCTGGAGCTCGATCGGTGGTGCCGATGCTCGCGCTCGCTCGGCGCGGGGGCCACCGCGGCAACCGGCGCGGAAGGCACCACCGGGGCGGGCTCCGCCGCGGCCGGCAGCTGCTCGACGTGCGGCACCGTCGGCTCGACCGTGGGCGCGCTGGGCACCGCGACGTTGCTGGTCAGCGACGAGCCCGGCTGCTGCGTGTGCCACCAGTACGCGCCCGCCGTGACGGCGACCAAGCCCGCCGCGACGGGGGCGAGACGCACCAGCACCGAGCGTGCACGCGGCGCCGCGTAGGTGTCGCCGATGGCCTCGGGTCGCACCGAGGGAAGCGCCTGCTTGAACGCGTTCGCGGGCTCCGTGTAGGTGGACACGAACGCCGAGGGCGAGGCCGGAAACGCGGACGGCGAGGGCGGCGGCTGGAACGACGGCACGGGCGCGTACTGCGTGGCCGCCTCGTAGCTCGGCAGCAAGGTACGCGAAAGCGACGTCTGGCGCGCCTGCGCGGGGTTGGGCGTGAACGCGGGCGGCGGCGAGTACGTGGGCTCCTGCGTGTACAGGGAGGGTTGCTCCTGCACCGGCGGCTGGCCGTACAGCGTCTGCTGGCCGTAGGCGGGCCGCGGCGCATGCGCGGGCTGCGGCGTGTACACGGGCTCCGCTTCGTACGCGGGCTCCTCCGTGTACATCGACTCTTCGTAGGCGGGCTCGTACGCCTGCGCGGCGGGCTCGGGGTCCGCGTAGAACTCTTCGTACTCCATCGCCTGCATCGACGCGGGCTTGGGCGGCGGAGGCGGCGGGATGCTCCGCGCTGCGCTACGCGGCGCCACGGCGGCGGCGGCGGGGATCGGCGGCGGCAACACCGTGACCTTGCCTGCCTGCGGAGGCACGCTCTGGCGTGGTGCTTCGGGAGGGCGCGGCGGAGGCACCTGGCTGCGACGTCCCTGCGCCTCCCGCGCGCGCTCCGCCTCGGCCTCACGCACGCGCTGACGCTGGTGGGCCGCCTCCCGCAGGATCTGCGCCTCCAGCTCCAGCTCGGACGCGCGTCGGCGCGCGCGCTCATGCGCCGGCTCGCGCGGCGCGGGTTCGCTCGCGTTGCCGCGCTGACGTGCCGCCTCCCACTCCGCGTCCTCGTCGTTTGCCTGCATCGGCTGCGCGGGTGCGCTGCCCTGCTGGCGCTGCTGCTTCTGCGCACGACGGTTCGCCTCGTACTGGTGGGCGAGCTCGTACTGATACGCGAGCTCGTACTGCTGCTGCGCGCGCACGCGCTGCTCTTCCTGCTCCAGCTCGTCGCGCGAGATCGCCTCGCTGGGGTCATCCAGCTGCAGCTCGTCGAGGAACTGCGCTTCCTCGAGGTCGAGCTCAAGCGGCGGCAGCGGCTCGAAGCCCGGTCGCGAGTCCTCGTAGCGGCGCCCAGGCTGGCTCGGGTAGTTCCCCTCGTACTGCTTTCCCATCTCGTCCGCTCCCAATCTCGAGGCCTCGTGTCTGCGCTGCGCACCGCTCCATCGAGGAGCGGCGCGCGGGTGGAACCGGGCTCAGCTGGGAGGGCCGCAGGCGCGAGAGCGCGTGGGCGGCAGGGTCGACGGTCGGTACAAGCTCGCGCTCCATGCCACGGCGAGGCCGGGGGGCCATCACCTGGTTGAGGGCGCACCATACGTGACTTGACCTCGCCGCTTCGACAGCCACGCGCAGGATCGGGCAACAAAACGACGCCGAAACGCACCGCGAGGCGCGTGAGGCTGGAATCGAGCGCTGACACGGTATCAAGAGCGAGCTGCCCTACCGCGCGCATGTCAGTCGGGGAAGCGCTCGATGTGCTGCTGGCCGGCACGGCCAAAGTAGGCCACGTGGCGACCGACGAAGAACACGTGGTAGCCGACGCAGCCCGCGTCCATCGAGCGCGTGAGGAACTCGGGGTAGCGAACCTCGCCGCGCTGCGAGCCGCGGATCGCCTGCTGCAGCGCGCCCGCATCGAGCTGCGCTGGGATCGCGACCGCGGGTGCGGGCAGCGCGACGGAGTGGGCCTCGCCGCTGGGCAGGTAGTAGGTGGTACTGCGCGCGCGGTAGTCGGCCTGGTAGCCCTCGACGCCGGCCTCGATCAGCGCGGCCACGATCTGCGCGAACTGGCGCGTGCCCGCGTGCGACGCCCGTGCACAGTCCTCGATCAAGTCCTTCACTCGCTGCTCCATGCGCCCTCCTTCAATCGACGGGAACCTCGCGCAGCCCGTGCTTGCGCACGAGCTCGATCAGCGTCGTCTCCAGCTGCTTGCGCTCGCGCGCGCCGAGGTGGCCGAAGAACCGCGCGTCGTTTTCGTCGGCGGCGCGCGCGAGCTTGGGCAGCAGCTTCTTGCCGCCGGGGCTGAGCGCGATGCGCTGCGAGCGGCCGTCATCCGGATCGCTCTCGCGCGTGATCAGGCGCGCACTCTCCAGGCGCGCGACCAGCTTGGACACCGCGCCCTTGGTCATGCCCAGCGTCTCCACCAGCGCCATCGGCGGCAGCGCGCCGCGCTCGTGCAGCGTACGCAGCGCCACCCACTCCGAGACCGTGACGCCGAGCGCCTCGACGCGACGGCGGAAGCTCTCCGACACGTGGTTCGACACGAAGCGCAGCCAGAAGCCGAGGTGGGACTCGAGCGCGCTGATCATCGCGGCAATATAGTTTCCTGGGAAACTGTATGCAAGTGATCAGTCGGCGGGTGCGAGCAGATCCAGGCAACGCAGCGAGTCCGGCACGGCGAGGTCGAGCGCGGGCAGCAACGTGCGCTGGAGCGCGCGACACAGCGCGATGTCGGCGAGCACCCAATCGTGCCGGCCGCGGGGGAAGAACTCGCTGGTCAGCGCCTCCGGGCTCGGCTCGAGCGCACGCAGCGTGCTCTGCACGGTCAGGAACGCGGCGGCCTCCTCGATGTCGAGCGTGCCGTCGAGCTGGCGTGCGATGGGAGCGAGCTCGTCGCGACTCGAGCCCTGGCCGGCGCTCACGTAGAGCGGCAGGTCGGAGAGGGCGCCGGCGGCGGCGAGGCGGCGTGGATTGTTCGCGCGCCAGCTCGCGGAGCCGGTGGGCCCCCACAGCTCGTCGCCCGAGAACGAGCTCGCGCCGCGCTCCAGCTGCACCACCTGAATCGAGCCCCGCGCCAGCGTCGGCGCGCTGATCAAGCCCAGCTGCGGCAACAGCTCCGGCGCCCAGAGCTCCGTGTCCGCGAACGCGCTCAGAGCCGCCGCCGCCACGAACGGACGCGACGGATCGGCGGCGTAGTGCAGCGCGCCGTAGCCGCCCATCGACATGCCCGCGACGACCATCGCGTCGCCATTCGCGCCGAAGTTCTCCACCAACAGCTCACGCAGCTCGTCGAGGTGGAACGTGCGCGCCTTCATCGCGAACGTGGTGCCGTCGCGGTACGTCACCGCCGGCTGCAGCCAGTCCGAGTACCAGCTCGGCATGCCGTTGCTGGGTAGCGTGAGGCCCCAGCTCAGCTTGTCGGGGTAGTAGCTGTCGTTCTCGTCGTAGGCGAAGGTCGCGTCTGGCAGCACCGCGATCAGCGGCAAGTCCGCGAGGTACGCCTGCACGTTGGTGGCGCAGGACCAGGCCTGGTACGTGCTGCTGTGTCCGGTGAGCAAGTAGAGCACCGGCCAGCCGCCTTCCGGCATCGCGAGGTCGGCGCGCGGCAGCAGCACGCGCGCGTTCACCTCGAGACCGAGCGCTCGCGAGTGCACGGCCAGGTCGCGCACACGCGCATCGCTGGGTCGCGGACAGCGCACCGGCTCGCCGCCGACGATCAGGCCGTCAGCGAGGCAGTCGTTGGAGTCGTCCGTCGCGCGTGCCTCGGGAGGTGCGGTCGCGCCCGAGTCGAGTCGCGGTGCGGGACAACGCGCCTCGGGTACCTCGGCACCGAGCGGCAAGGCAAGGGTCTCTGGATCGCGCGCGCCCGCTTGCGGCGGCGGAGAGCACGCGACGATGCGCGTGCCGTCGCGAGTCTCGACGGGCGCGGCGGGACACGGCTCGCTCCGCACCAGCGCGCTGTACGGAACCTGTGGGGCGGCTTGTTGTGCACAACCCGCGAGCAAGATCAGCGACGCGACACGCATCCGCCGAAGCTGACACCCGCGTTCGCAGCGCGCTGTCTGTCAACGGGGAGCTAGAGAGCCGAACTCGTGGCCCCAGAGGTCGAGCAGGCGGCGCTTCTGGGCGCTGCCTTCGGGCAGGCGATCACACAGCCGCCAGAAGCGGTTCTTCTCCATCACCTGCAGCTCGCCGAAGCCGCGCAGGCGGTCGAGCAAGTCGTCGAGCTCCGCGCCGATCAGGCCGTCCTCGCGCAGCTTGCGGGCGTGCTTCTCGATGTACCAGAGGCCGGTCAGCAGGTACACCACCTGGCCCGGCGTGCGCAGGTGCTCGCTGTCGCGGAAGCTGGCGCGCACGTAGTCGATGGCGGCGCGCAGCGTGGTGCTCGGGCGCATCGGCAACAGGCACGCGCGCGGGTCGACGCGATCACCACGGATCAGCGCGGCGGTGTTCTCGTAGACATCGGCGCGGGTGTCGGTGCGCACGAAGCAGTAGCCGTCGGCGAGCCCGGCGTCGTGCATCTGACCATCGAACACCGCCTCGAGCTGCGCTTCGTCGGTGCCGACCCAGCCACCGAGCGCGCCGAGCCGGATGCGCACCTGCGGAAAGCGCAGCAGATCGCGGTGCTCGGCCTCGTCCCAGTTTTCCGTCCAGGCGTCGACGAACTTGCGCGGATGCAGCAGCGCGCCCGGGTACATGCACAACACGGCGCTGTGCACGCGCAGCAGGTCGGCCTGGTCGAGCGTGTGCAAGCGCGAGGTCAGGTCGAAGAACTGCGCGGTGCCGGCCTCGAACATGCGCACGCACGCGCTGCTGTCGACGGCGAAGTGGAGCAGCGGCCACTTGAACTGCATGTCCATGGTGTACGGACGCAGC
>JBEVNG010000217.1:0-13605 GCA_040508235.1 Polyangiales bacterium
GTTCGCCCACGTTCGCGTGCGCGGCGGCGAGGAAGCTGCGCCCCATCGAGTTGCGGCCGAACAGGCTCTCGGTGCCCGCGGCCAGTGCGCCGACGCCGGGCAGCGGGCGGCTGCGCAGGTGCGCGAGCGCCACGTGGCGACCCAGCCAGATCAAGCGCTCGCTCGGCTCGGACTGCAGGGCCGCCAGCTGCCGCGCCGCCAGCTGCTCCACCACCTGCAGCTCGCCATTCAGGAACGCGCGGAAGATCTCGCCGCGCAGCGCACGCGCGGCGGCCTCGGGGCTGCCGAGCTCGTCGGCGAGCACGCGCGCGCGCCGAAAGTCGAGCTCGGCGCCGTCGCGATCGCCGAGGCCCACCGCCACCGTGGCGCGCGCCAGCCGCGCGTCCAGCTCGCGCGCCCGCGAGCCCAGCTGCTTGCCGAGCTCCACCCACTCGCCACAGCGCGCGTGCAGCGTGGGCAGCTGTGTGGGGGTGAACTCGACCAGCACCTCCAGCTCGTGCACGCGCACGCGCAGCGCGGCGTCTCCGCTGGCTCGCGCGCAAGCGTGCGCCTCGTCGAGCGCCTGCCGGCGCGCCTGGTGGCGCGGCGAGTACGCGAGCGAGTAGGCGAGGCAACCGAGCAACGGAGCACGCAGCGCCGCCTGCTCGGGTGCGACGCGTGCGAGGGCCTGGTTCACGAGCTGGCCGGCCACGGCGTCGTCGAGGCTGTCCGGCTCGTGCGGCGAGAAGCGCTCGCCGAGGTCGCCGTAGTGCCCTCGCACGGCGCGCACCAACGTGGGCGTGTCGTCGAGCGCATCAGCTTGCTCCGCGAGCGCGCGAAAGCGAGCGCGCAGGCCGGCACGCGGCGCCCCGGAGGCTTGCGTGGCCTCGCACTCGCTCAGCGCGAGCGCCAACATCGCGCGCGCATCCAGCGTGGGCGACAGCGCCAGCCCTCGCTGCGCGTGCCGGTACCACTCCGCGCTCTCGGCGTGCGCGCCGGCCTCCGCGCAGCGCCTGGCGACCCGCGTCGCGTAGTGCGCGGCGAGATCCGCGCAGGCGGGCAGCGCGGCCTGGCCGTAGTGATGGGCGCGCAGGCGCTCGCTGGTGTCGAGACCCATGCGCTCCAGCCACTCGGCGGCGCGCACGTGCAGGCTCGCGCGCGTGCTGCGTGGCAGCGCCTCGTAGGTGGCCACGCGCTCCTCCGGACTGGTGAAGCGATACCAGCGCGGCGCCTCCGCGCGCAGGAGCGCCCCGCACGCGAGGGCCTCGTCGAGCGCCGTCAGCACGCAGGCCGCCGGCGCATCGAGCAGCGCGTGCAGTGCGGCCTCGTCCACGAGGTCCGACCAGATCGACGCGCAGCCGAGCAGCGTGTCCAGGCCCAGGGTCCGGGGCAGCACCTCGCGCGCACCGGCCAGCGGGGCCACGAACGCGTAGCCCTGGCCGCGCACGTTCTCCACCGCGTCCTGGCCGTCGCCCTGGCGCAGTGCCCGCCGGATCTCCAGGACCGCTTGCCGCAGCGAGCCCTCGCTGACGCGCAGTGATCCCCACGCGGCGCGAAAGAGCTCGGCGTGCTCGACCGGTCGGGGGCTCGCCCGCACCAGGCACGTGAGGATCGCCTGCGCCTGTGGCGAGAGCGGGACGCGTGTGCCGGCATGGTGGAGGCCACTGGCGTCGAGTCGGAAGTCGAGGAAGACGTGGTGCGCGCCCTGGGTCACGAGCACGACCCGCGCGACGAGAGAGAGAGCGGTCCAAGCACTGCGCCTAGCGTGGCGACGTCATGCAACGGCGACAACATGGCTCACCCGCAACGAGTGTGATCGAACGCGGAGCATGCGCGCTTGCGTGCGACGCGGCGTCGCCGTGGTGAGCGATGCCCGTCACTTGCTCTCCTGCGGGCGAGTTGGTATGGGGTCGGCCATGCCAAAACTCGGATTTCCCGCGGCTTTTGTCGTCTGTGCCGCGCTGGTGGGGTGCCAGGGCTTCACCGCCCCGGGCAGCGTCAGCGAGCCTGACCCGGCGCAGGTCAAGCACGAGCCCAACCGCGGCGTGCCCAACGACGCCGTGCACGCCAAGGCGATGGCCGACTCCAAGGCCCGCCTGCCGCCGGACCAGCAGGCACCGGCGGTCGAGACAGCGACCGCGTCGCACATCCTGATCCGCTACAAGGGCGCCCTGCGCACCACGCCGGACGTCGTGCGCAGCAAGGAAGACGCGCGCAAGCTCGCCGACCAGGTCGTGAAGAAGCTGCAGGGCGGCGCGGACTGGGCGACCACGGCCAACGACTACACCGAGGATCCGTCGGGCAAGGGCCAGGGCGGCAAGCTCGGCACCTTCCCCAAGGGGCGCATGGTGCCCGAGTTCGACACCAAGGTGTTCGCGCTCGCGCCGGGCGGCGTCAGCGACGTGGTCGAGACCGGCTTCGGTTACCACATCATCAAGCGCGAGAACTGATGAGCTTGCGTCGTAGCGCGGGCGCGCTGCTGGTCATGCTCGCGAGCCTCGCCGTGTACACGGCGGCGGATCTGGTGAGCAAGGAGTGGGCGCTCGATCACCTGTCGCACGAGCGCACCGGGCACAAGCCCCCGGTGTGCGAGGCGGACGAGCAGGGCTACCTGGAGATCCAGCGCCTGCCCGGCCCCCCGCAGGCGCTGTTCGAGGGCGTGATCGACCTGCACTACGCCGAGAACTGCGGCGCCGCGTTCGGCATGCTGCGCGCCGCGCCGGGCTGGGTGCGCGCGCTGGTGTTCGGCGTGGCGGGTATCGGTGCCTCGGTGGTGCTGATCTCGATGTTCGTGCGCGGGGCGGGCGGGCCGCTGTTCGCGATCGCCGTGCCGATGATCCTGTCGGGCGCCATCGGCAACCTGTGCGACCGCGTGCGGCATGGCTTCGTGGTCGACTTCATCCAGGTCAACCCGCGGCTGTTCGAGTACCCGACCTTCAACGTCGCGGACGTCGCCATCACCGTCGGCGTGGTGCTGCTGTTGCTCGACGGCCTGCGCAAGCCGGTGGTCGCGCCAACGCTCGAGCCGAATGTGCGTGCGGGTGGGGGCTGACGCGCCATCCTTGCCGCAACGCGGACGAAGCGATATGGCAGCGGGCATGTCCACGACCGAAGAGCGCCCGCGCCGCGATACGCGCGCGCTCCTGATCATGCTCGCCTTGCTGCTCGTCTACACGGTCGCCGACCTCGGGACCAAGGAGTGGGCGCTCGACAACCTGTCGCGCGAGAACGCCGCCGCCGGAGCGGTGTGCGAGCCCAACGAGCAGGGCCTGCGCTCGTTCCAGCGCGTGCCCACCCAGCCCGTGCCGTTCATCGAGGGCGTGCTGCGCTTCAACTACGCGGAGAACTGCGGCGCGGCCTTCAGCATGCTGCGCGAGGCGCCCGGCTGGACGCGCGCGCTGGTGTTCGGCGTGGCCTCCATCGGCGCCGCCATCGTGCTGACCGTGATGTTCATCCGGGGTAGCGGCGGCAAGATGTTCGCGGCCGCGGTGCCGCTGATCCTGTCGGGCGCGATCGGCAACCTGACCGACCGCCTGCGCCACGGCTTCGTGGTCGACTTCATCCAGGTCGACCCGCAGCTGTTCAACTACCCGGTCTTCAACGTGGCCGACATCGCGATCTTCGTCGGTGTCGCGCTGCTGCTGCTCGAGGGCGGCGAGAAGAAGAAACCGGCCACGGCCCCCGCGCCGGCCTGAGCTTCACTTGGGCGTGGGCGGAGGCGCCTTGATCACGACGCGACCCGACGAGGTCACGTACGAGCCACCCGGCGCGCGGCTGCCGGAGAGCGCCTGCTTGGCCATCTCGCTGCCCGGCACGTAGCGGCGGTCGAGCACGGGTGGCGGCGGCGCTGGCTCCGGCGGCGCTTGCTCGGGCTCCGGTTCCTCGGGCTCCTCGCGCTTGGCCGTCTGGGGCTCGGCTTCAGGCTCCGCTTGCTCCGCTTGCTCTTCGGCCGGTTCGCCGTGCTTGCGACGTTCGCGCCGCGCGCGACGGGGCGCGTCCGCCGGCGCCGCGACCTCCGGCGTCACCTCTGGCAACGCCGGTGGTCCCAGGGTGGGCGGCTCCGAAGCCGGCTGCTGCTCGGGCTCCCTCACCGGCGCAATCGCACCCACCGGCTCGCTCGGCGTCACCTTGGCGCGCAGCGCAGGCTGCGCGCCCGCGGCCAGGTTCGCCTCCGTGGACCCGACCTCGCCGGCGACCGGGGTGTCGAAGCGCGCGGTCTCGCCGCGTGCGAGCGAGAAATAGCTACTGAGGCCGTGCGCCCCCAGCGTGAACGCCGCGGCCACGCTCGCGAACGCCAGGCTCGCCTCGCCGAAGCCGAACGTGGCCTCCCGGTTCTCCGCCGGCACGAACGCGCGCAGCCGGTTGGCCAGCTGCATGTCGCGCAGCGTCTCCACCAGCAGCCAGGGCCAGACCACGAGCCCCGCAAGCGCCGGCTTGAGCACGCGCTCCAGCAACGGCGTCTCGCTCTCCGGCAGCGCCGCGATGCCCCCGGCCAGCGCGGGCGCACGCCGCCAGCGCCGCAGCCCGAACCAGCTGCCGAGCGCGAGCATGCCCGCCAGCATGGAGAGCGTCAGCTTCACGCGCGGCGCGAGCGTGGGCGACGCCGCGGCCACCCCCCAGGCCGCCAGCGCGAACACCGGCAACGCGAGCCAGAGCGTGCGCCGGGCCTCGCGCACACGCTTGCTGGCGCTCTGCTCGATGCAGTGCGTGCACAAGCGCTGGAGGAACTGCTTGGCACAGCTGCGGCACAGCCCGCGCTGGCAGCGCTGGCAAGCAGCGTGCGCGGAGTCGGCGGGGTGCTGGTGGCAGAGCATCGGCGCTCCTTGAAGAGGACGGACCTTTCCTCTAGCAGAAGCCGACCCC
This sequence comes from Polyangiales bacterium, assembly GCA_040508235.1. Lineage (GTDB taxonomy): Bacteria > Myxococcota_A > Polyangia > Polyangiales > DASUME01 > DASUME01. Next base: position 4,843 of record JBEVNG010000217.1, read on the forward strand.
GCCGCGACGCGCGATCACCGCTCGAGGTGACGCTCCGCCGCGTCGAGTGTGTTGCGCAGCAGCATGGCGACCGTCATCAGGCCCACGCCGCCCGGTACGGGTGTGATCCAGCTCGCGCGCTCCTTGGCGGCCTCGAACTGCACGTCGCCGACCAGCTTCTTGGGCGCGATCCGGTTGATGCCGACGTCGATCACGATCGCGCCCTCCCGGATCCACTCGCCGCGGATCAGCTCCGGCACGCCCACCGCCGCCACCACGATGTCGCTCTCGTACACGCGCTGATCGAGATCGCGCGTCTTGCTGTGCGCCATGGTGACCGTGCAGCTCTGCTCCAGCAGCATCAGCGACAGCGGCTTGCCCACCAGGTTGCTGCGCCCAACCACGATCGCGCGCTTGCCGGCCAGCGACACGCCGGTCTCTTCCAGCATCCGCATGCAGCCGAGCGGCGTGCACGGACGCGGTCCCTTGCCACCCGCGACCAGCATGCCGGCGTTGAACGGATGCAGGCCGTCGACGTCCTTGCCCGGATCGATGGCGTGGATCACCGGCTCCTGATCGAGGTGCTTGGGCAGCGGCAGCTGCACCAGGATGCCGTCGACCGCGGGGTTCGCGTTCAGCTCGGCGACCTTGGCCAGCAGCGCCTGCTGCGTGGTGTCGGCGGGCAAGCGATGCACCGCGCCGCGCATGCCGGCCTCGTTGCTGTGCTTCTCCTTGCTCGCGACGTAGGTGTGCGAGGCCGGATCGTCTCCGACCAACACCACCTCCAGGCCTGCCTTGCGACCCGCGCGCTGCTCGAACTCGGCGGCGCGGACCTTTACTTCGTTGCGCACCGCTTCGGCGATGCGCTTGCCATCCAGGATCTGTGCGGTCATCAGCTCATGAACTTCTCGAGCAGGCGATCCAGCTCGTCGTAACTCGTGAAATGGACCTGGATGTTGCCCTTGCCGTTGCGATCGGCAACCTGGACCTTGCTGCCCAGGGCCTTGGCGAGGCGCGTCTCCAGGTCGCGCACGTTGGCGCTCTTGCCGGCGGGCTTGTCCTTGCCCTTGTTGTTGACCTGCTCGCCTACGAACTTGGCGGCGCGCTCGGTCTCGCGAACGCTCCAGCCCTTCTCGACGGCGCTGCGCGCGAGCTTGAGCATCTGGTTCGGATCCTGAGCGGCCAGCAGCGCGCGGCCGTGGCCCTCGCTCAGCTGACTGGTCTCGATCAGGTCGAGCACCGCGCTCGGCAGCTTGAGCAGGCGCAGCGCGTTGGCGACGGTGGAGCGATCCTTCCCGACCCGGGAGGCAACCGTCTCCTGCGTGTGCTTGTGATCGTCGATCAGGCGCTGAAACGCCCGCGCGGTTTCGATCGGGTTCAGGTCGGCGCGCTGGATGTTCTCGACCAGGGCGGCCTCGAACGCCTGCGCGTCCGACAGCTCGCGCACCACGATCGGGACCTCGAACAGGCCCGCCTTCTGCGACGCACGCCAGCGGCGCTCGCCGGCGATGATGTCGAAGCCGCCTGCCGCGCGCTTGCGCACCAGGATCGGCTCGAGCACGCCGATCTCCTTGATCGACTGCGCCAGCTCCTCCAGCTTCTCGTCGTCGAAGATGTGGCGTGGCTGGCCCGCGCTCGGGTGCAGCTCCTCGATGCGCGCCGAGGTCTCCACGCGCGGGATCGGCTGCGGCAACGGAGGCGGCGTGGAGGTCGCGGCCGCTGGCGCGGGTGCGGGCGCAGCGGGACGCGCGGGCGCGCTGGGAAGGAGCGAATCGAGGCCGCGCCCCAGTGCTCGCCGTTTCGCTGGATCCTGCTGCATAGCTCCCTTGTCCAGAGTCAGGCTGCCGCCTCGGGCAGTCGATCGAGGATCTCTCGCGCGAGGTTCAAGTAACCCTGCGAGCCCTTGGAGCCCGCATCGTAGAGGATCACGGGCTTGCCGTGGGAAGGAGCTTCCGCCAGGCGGATGTTGCGCGGGATGACCGTCTCGTAGACGTGGAAGTGCTGGCGCAGCTCCCCGGCCACCTGGTTGGCGAGGTTGCTGCGCGGGTCGTACATGGTCAGCAGGACGCCGTGCACGTACAGGCTCGGGTTCAAGCTCACGCGCACGCGCTCGATGGTGTTCATCAGGTGGCTGATGCCCTCCAGCGCATAGTACTCGCACTGCATCGGCACCAGCACGCTGTGCGACGCGGTCAGCGCGTTGATGGTGAGCAGGCCGAGCGACGGCGGACAGTCGATCAGCACGAAGTCGTAGTCGTCGCGCACCGCGTCGATCGCGTTCTTGAGCCGGTTGGCGCGATCTTCGAGATCGACGAACTCGATCTCGACCGCCGCCAGGTCCGTGCTCGACGGCAAGATCGACAGGTAGGGCAGGGCCGTCTGCTTGGCGGCCTCGCGGATGTGCGCGCGCCCGACCATGACGTCGTACGTGCCGAGCTGCTCCTGGCGTGGAGACAGGCCGACGCCGCTGGTGGCGTTGCCCTGTGCATCCATGTCGAGCAGCAGCACGCGCTGCTCCGCGACGGCCAGGCTGGCTGCGAGGTTGACGGCCGTCGTGGTCTTGCCGACGCCGCCCTTCTGGTTCGTGATCGCTACAACGCTGGCCATGGGGGGCCGCTCCACGTGGTGCTCGCGCGGCCCTGACGGGCCCGCCTCGCGACGTCGAGCGACCGCATGCGCCGCCCGAGCATGAGAATGCGGCGACCTTCGCATACGCGGGTCCCGCGCGCCAACATCCCCGGCGTCATCCGCGCTACCCGGATGGCCACGAAGAAAGCGCTGCACGCTTTTTTGGTTCGCGATCCCGTCGGTGGTAGCGTCTGCGCAGATGTAGGACAACGTGCTCCGGCAGCGCCGGCGCGTTGAACCCCGGGGGAGTGGGACCAACATGGGCGCACCGAAGAACTACCGCAGCTTTGACGAGTTCCAACGCGAGGAGATCCGGCCGGACCAGAAGCTGGGCTGGTCGATCGACGACCTCTGGAAGGACGCGGAGCTGCGCATGGCTTCGTCCGAGTTCGAGGAGCGCGACCCCGAGGAGCTCGACTTTGGTTGAGCGCTGAGCTTGACGCCTCGACTCCCGAGGCGGGTGGTGCGGACCCGAGCAAGTTGCCCCTTGCTCGGGTTCTTTTTTTGTCCGTCGGCCGTGCTATTTCTGCGGGCTGTTTGGCAGCGTGAGGGAGTCGCCGTGAGTCGAATCGAAATCATGACCCCGAAGGATCTCGAGCGGATGCGTGCCGCCTGCCAGCTGGCGGGGGACACCCTCGTGATGGTCGGCGAGCACCTGCGCCCGGGCATGACCACGGACGACATCAACACGCTGGTGCACGAGTACACGCTCGCCCACGGCGCGCGGCCCTCGCCGCTGAACTACCACGGCTTCCCCAAGAGCGTGTGCACCAGCATCAACGACGTGGTCTGCCACGGCATCCCCGGCGGTCAGGTGCTCAAGGACGGCGACATCATCAACGTCGACGTGACCTCGTACCTGCCCGCGAAGGACGGCTTCCACGGCGACACCAGCGCCACCTTCTACATCGGTGAGCCCAGCGAGTCGGCCAAGAAGGTGACCGAGGTCGCGCGCCGCTCCCTGGAGCTCGGCATCGCGGTGGTGAAGGACAACGTTCGCCTCGGCGACATCGGCGCCGCGATCCAGGAGTACGCCGAGGGCCAGGGTTGCTCGGTGGTGCGCGACTACGTGGGCCACGGCATCGGACGCCAGTTCCACACTGCCCCGCAGGTCCCGCACTACGGCACGCGCGGCGCCGGCAAGCGCGTGAAGGCGGGCATGGTCTTCACCATCGAGCCGATGATCAACCTCGGGCGCTACGAGTGCGAGCAGCTGGAGGACGGCTGGACCGTGCTCACGGCGGACCGCAGCCTGTCCGCGCAGTTCGAGCACACGATCGTGGTCACGCAGACAGGCTGCGAGGTGCTGACCTCGCGCAAGGTGCCGCTCAAGGGCAGCGAGGACAAGCCCTGGGCCGCACTCGGCCCGCTGTCGACCGCCGCCGCGTACCAGGCGAGTCGCTCGTAACACTACGTCTGCCGCGCGGACATCGAGCTGGCGTAGGCTAGCGGGGTGCGTGAACAGCTCGTCAAAGTGCTCGCAGAGGTGTTCGCCAGCGGCGAGCGTGCGGCGCTGGCGACCGTGGTGCGTACCGCTGGCTCGACGCCGCAGGCGCCCGGTGCGCGCATGCTGTTGCGCGCGGACGGCAGCACGCTCGGCACCGTGGGCGGCGGCGCCATCGAGCAGGAAGTGCTGGAGGCGCTCGCGCGCTGCCGCGACGGAGCTCCCGCCCACACGCTGACACGCGAGCTTGGCCACGATCTCGCGATGTGCTGCGGCGGGCGCATGGAGGTGTTCGTGGAGGCGATCGAGGGCGAGCCGCGGCTGTGGTTGTTCGGCGCGGGGCACGTGCACCGGGCGCTGGCACCGATCGCGCGCGGCATCGGCTTCGAGGTCACGGTGATCGACGAGCGCGAGGAGCTCAACACCGCCGAGCGCTTCGCGGACGTCACGCGCGCGCTGATCGACCCGGCGTCGTACCTCAAGCGCGCGTCGTTCGGGCAGCGCGACTGGGTGCTGATCGCGACCCACGATCACGCACTGGACGAGCAGGTGCTGGAGCTCGCGCTCGCGCTTAGCCCTCGCTACGTCGGCCTGGTCGGCAGCAAGCGCAAGGTGTTCCGCCTGCTGGAGCGCATCGTGCAGCGGCGTGGGCCGCAGGCGCTGGAGCGGCTGTACGCGCCGGTGGGGCTGGCGCTGGAGGCGCTGGAGCCGGCGGAGATCGCGGTCAGCATCGCGGCGGAGCTGATCGCACTGCGACGCGGCGCGGACGTGCCGCACATGCGCGCGGTCGACGACCCGCGGCTGCATCGCGTGTTGCAAGCGGCGGAGGAAGACGCTTGAGGTTCGGCATCAAGAGCCAGCGTGTGGTGCGCGAAGAGGGCGTCGGTCCCGCCACGGTGGTGATCGAGGACGGGCGCATCCGGGACGTGGTGGTCGGCGACGTGGGCTCGCTGGTGCTGCAGGACGTCGGCGCACGCGCAGTCTCGCCGGGCATCGTCGACTCGCACGTGCACCTCAACGAGCCCGGGCGCAGCGACTGGGAGGGCTTCGCGCACGGCACGCGCGCAGCGGCCGCGGGGGGCGTCACCACGCTGGTCGACATGCCGCTCAACAGCATCCCCGTCACCACCGACGCCTCGGCGCTGCAGCAGAAGGTGGCCGCGAGCGAGGGACAGCGCTGGGTCGACCTCGGCTTCTGGGGCGGCGTGGTGCCGCACAACCTGGGCGAGCTGGAGGGGCTCGCGGCCGGCGGTGCCCTCGGCTGCAAGACGTTCCTCACCCACTCCGGCATCGACGAGTTCCCCAACACCACGGGCGCGGACCTGCGGCAGGCGATGCCCATCTTGCGCGCCTCGGGGCTGCCGCTGCTGGTGCACGCGGAGCTGGAGAGCGGCGCGGCGGTGCACGAGACCGATCGCCGCAAGTACCAGCACTACCTGGAGTCGCGGCCGCGCGCCTGGGAGGACGACGCGATCCGCTTGATCGTGGAGCTGGTGCGCGAGACCGGCTGCCACGCGCACATCGTGCACCTGTCGTCGGCGTCGTCGCTGGAGACGCTGCGTCGCGCCAAGGACGACGGCCTGCCGATCAGCGCCGAGACCTGCCCGCACTACCTGTGCCTGGAGGCCGAGCAGATCCCGGACGGCGCGACGCAGTTCAAGTGCGCGCCGCCGATCCGCGAGCGCGAGAACCGCGAGCTGCTCTGGCGCGGGCTGTTCGACGGCGTGATCGACTTCGTGGTCACCGACCACAGCCCGTGCACCCCCGCGCTCAAGCGCATGGACGTCGGCGAGTTCGACCTGGCGTGGGGCGGCATCGCGTCGCTGTCGATGGGGCTCGGCGCGGTGTGGACGGAAGCCTCGCGACGGGGCGCGACGCTGCAGCAGCTCGCGCGCTGGATGAGCGCGGGCCCGGCGACGCTGGCCGGGCTGCGTCACAAGGGCCGGCTCGCGCGCGGCTTCGACGCCGACCTGGTGGTGTGGGAGCCGGAGACGGAGTTCGAGGTCAGCGAGGAGCGGCTGTTCACGCGCCACCCGCTCTCGCCGTACCTGAAGCGTCGGCTGCTCGGCAGCGTGCAGGAGACGTTCGTGCGTGGGCAGCGCGTGTTCGCGGACGGCCGGCACGTCGACACGCCGTTTGGACTCGGCCTGCTGCATCGAGGGACCCGATGAGTAAGATCAGCGCCCACGTGCTCGACACCGCGCTCGGCAAGCCCGCGCGCGAGCTCGCGCTCCGCATCGACGTGCTGGAGGAGGGCGCGTTCCGCAACCTCGGCAGCGATCGCACCAACGCCGATGGACGCGTGAGCGACTTGCTGCACGGGCGACCACTGGAGCTTGGCACCGATCGCGTGGTGTTCGACACCGAGCCCTACCTGCGCGCGACCGGGCAGAACGTGTTCTATCCGTACGTGGAGATCGTGTTCCGGGTCGCCCGTGTCGACGAGCACCACCACATCCCGCTGCTGCTCAGCCCTTACGGCTACAGCACGTACCGCGGCAGCTGATCTCGGCTGGGTCCTCTGGTAGACCGGAGTCCATGAGGTCCTTGCTTGGCGCGTGCCTGCTCCTCCTGGCCTGTGGCGACGATGCGACCGCGAGCCTGCTCGATGACGACACGGTGCTCTACCCGGGCAGCGACTGGGAGAGCGCGGAGCCCGCGCAGCTGGGGCTCGACGCCGAGAAGCTCGACGCGCTGGTCACCGCGGCGGACGCCAACGACTCGCACTGCGTGATGATCACGCGCAAGGGTCGCCTCGTCGGCGAGTGGTACTTCGATGGCTGGAGCCGTGACTCTCGGCAGATCGTGCACTCGGTGACCAAGTCGTTCACCAGCGCGCTGGTCGGCATCGCGCAGGACCGCGGCTTGCTGCGCATCCAGGAGCCCGCGAGCAAGTGGATCACGGAGTGGGCCGGCACCGACAGCGCGGGCGTCACGGTGAAGCACCTGCTGAGCAACGACTCCGGCCGCGAGTGGACGTTCATCAAGGACTACCTCCAGATGGCGGGCACCGCGAGCGACAAGACCGCGTTCGCGGTAGGGCTCGCGCAGGCAGAGCCGCCGGGCACGTTCTGGGAGTACAACAACAGCGCGATCCAGACGCTGGAGCGCGTGCTCGAGAAGGCGACCCAGGGCGACGTCGATGCGTTCGCGCGCACCAACCTGTTCGCGCCGCTGGGCATCGGGGCGCAGTTCGGCAAGGACGCCGCCGGCAACACGCTCACCTTCGGCAACCTGAGCGCGTCGTGCGACGACCTGATGCGCTTCGGCTACATGCTGCTGCGCAAGGGCAAGTGGCAGGACACGCAGGTGGTGTCCGAGGCCTATGTCGCCGAGGCGACCAAGGTCTCGCAGCCGCTCAACGCCGCCTACGGTTACCTGTTCTGGCTCAACAACGACGGCCACTTCGTGCTGCCCTCCGCACCCGGCCGCAAGGAAGGAGACGGCAAGCAGATCGAGAAGCTGCCCACCAGCACGTTCTCCGCGCTCGGCCTCGGCGGGCAGCTGGTCACCGTGGTTCCCGAGCTGGAGCTGGTGATGACGCGCATCGGCGGCAACCCCGATCCCGCCGCCGCGCTCGCGAGTGGCGGAGATCCCGTGGGGCAGGACGTCGTCGGCGCGCTGGGCAACGCGCTCGGTGACGCCATCAAGAGGTGAGCAGGTAGAGCACGCCGTTCTCTTCGACGAGCGTGAGTGCCTCCAGCGCCAGGTTCTTGCACGGGCCCTCGACGCACATGCCGTCGTCGCGGCGGAACAGCGCGCCGTGCGTGCCACAGATCAAGTACTCGCCGCCGCGCGTGAGGTACTGCTTGGAGCCACCGTCGATGGGCACCGGCAGGTGGCGGCAGCGGTTGACGAAGGCGCGCGGCTCGCCGTCCTTGCCCAGCAGCACCAGCGCCTCGCGCGGGCGATTGTGGGAGTCGCGCGGCAGCGGCACCGCCTTCACCACGTCACCCACCAGCTCACCGCGCGCACACACGAGGATCTGTTGTCTGCTCACAAGCCCAGCTCTTTGTAGGTGCGCTTCGCGCGTACCTGCACGAGGTCATGCCCCGGGAGCACCAGTGCGGTCAGCTCGCGGCCGTACACGCAGCCGGTGTCGATGCCTGTCGCGAAGCGCTCACGCTGCAGGCCCGAGATCGCATCGTGCCCGAAGATCACGTGCGGCGGACCGACGTATTTGGGGGCCCACAGCACGCCATCTTCCAGCTTGGGCGAGGCGGTGCCCTCGGGCCGCAAGGTGCGCATCGTCATCAGGTCGTCTGGGTGCTGCTTGCTGATCGGCTTGCCGGGCACGACGCCCGCGTGCACCACGTTGATGCCGAGCTCGGGCAGCTCCAGGTAGAGCGGCAGCTGCTCCAGCCAGTCCCAGTCCGCCTGCGACAGCGACTCGGCCACCTTCACGTGCGTCTTCTTGGGCGGGCGCACCGGCTCGTAGCCCTGCAATGCCGAGCGACGGATGCGCAGCACGGCCTCGTCGTGGTTGCCGCGCACGCAGTCCGCCCCCAGCTCGCGCACGCGCTGCACCACACCCTGCGAGTCCGGTCCCTTGGCGCACAGGTCGCCCACGAAGATCAGCCGGTCCGCGCTGCCGAGCTTCAGCTTCTTCAGCAGCGCGTCGAGCTCGGCGAGGCAGCCGTGCACGTCGCCGACGAAGACCGTACGCGGCGAGACTTCTTTCATGATCTCCACTCTGAGCGGCCCAGCGCCGA
>JBEVNG010000237.1:0-9976 GCA_040508235.1 Polyangiales bacterium
TGTATCCGGGCCTGACGGTGGGTGCGGCCGAGGTGATCGCCGCGTTCGGCACGCCCGCGCAGCACGAGGTCTACGCCGACAAGATGTTCCACGGGGTCTGGGGCGGCACGATGTGCCTGACCGAGCCGCACGCCGGCAGCGACGTGGGCGCGGCGACCACCGGTGCCAAGCGCGTGGACGACGGCAAGTACCTGATCCGCGGCACCAAGATCTTCATCTCGGGCGGCGACCACGACATGGCCGACAACGTCGTGCACCTGGTCCTCGCGCGCATCGAAGGTGCAGCGCCCGGCACCAAGGGCCTTTCGCTGTTCATCGTGCCGCGGGTGCGCCCGGACGGCAGCGACAACGACGTAACGGTGCCGTCGATCGAGCACAAGATGGGCATCAACGGCTCGGCCACCTGCGTGGTCAACTTCGGCGACAACGACGCGTGTCTGGGCGAGCTCGTGGGCACCGCCGAGCACCAGGGCATCGCCCAGATGTTCATGATGATGAACGGTGCGCGCATCGGCGTGGGCCTGCAGGGCCTCGCCTGCGCTTCGGCCGCGTATCTGTGGGCGGCCGACTACTGCAAGGACCGCAAGCAGGGCCCGAGCATCAAGAACCTGCGCGACCCGAACGCGCCCAAGGTGGCCATCGTGGAGCACGCCGACGTGCGCCGCATGCTGCTGGAGATGAAGGCCAAGGTCGAAGGCACCCGCGCGCTCGGCACCAAGCTCACCCAGCACATGGAGATGGCCAAGCTGCTCGCCGGCAAGGACGACGCGCAGGCGGGCTATCACTGGGGTCAGGTCGAGCTGCTGGTGCCGATCTACAAGAGCTACGGCTCGGACATCGGCTTCGAGGTCTCGTCGACCGCCATCCAGGCGATGGGCGGCGCCGGCTTCCTCAAGGATCACCCGGTCGAGCAGTACTGCCGCGACGCGAAGATCTTCAGCATCTACGAGGGCACCAACCACATCCAGGCGCTCGATCTCGTGGGCCGCAAGCTCGCGCAGAACGGCGGCGCCAACGTGCGCGCGTTCCTCGGCGACGTGCAGGGCTTCGTGACCAAGTACAAGGATCACCCGCAGCTCGGCGCGGCCGTGGCGAAGCTCGCGCAGGCGCAGGAAGCCGTCGCCAGCACGGTGCTGAAGTTCATCGGTTGGAACAAGCAGGGCAAGTTCGAGCAGGTCCCGCTCGCGGCCAACCGCTTCCTCAACATGGTCGCCGAGACCACGGTCGGCTGGCTGCTGCTCGAGCAGGCTGCGATCGCGCTCGAGGCGCTGCCGAGCGCGGGCGCTGCCGACCAGGCGTTCTACGAGGGCAAGCGCTACGCCGCGACCTTCTTCGCGCAGAACTTCCTGCCCAACGTCGTCAACGGCGCGAACGTGCTCGCCGCCGAGGACGCGAGCGTGCTCGCGATCCCCGAGGGCGCGTTCGGCGCAGCCTGACCACCCGGGCCGCGCCCTCGGGTCGAGCGCGCGCGGCCCCCTGGACGCCAACATCCATCTGACCTGCGCGGCCGGATGGGCGAACGGGTGTCCGCTGAAGGTCCATGCGATGAGGGGCGCAGCGCACCAGGAGCAAGTGACCCGAGCCGGTCTCCCTGCGCGCTCGCGCACAGGCTGGCCGCGCGCGCTTCTCCTCGGTGCCGGGCACTTGTCCGCGTTGCGCAGCGCTCCTGCGTGACGCGCTCCCAGGTTTGCGACACACCGCAGAAAATGAGTGCGACCTCATTTTGGGCGGGGGCGTGGGGGAGGGTGTGGGCTAAGAACGGAGACGGCGGCGGCGACGTCGCCCCGTCGGCGCAAGGATTCCTGGTCAATCGCAGGATCCATCCAGTCGGCGGCGTTCGTGCTCGAGGTGAGTTGGATGAAGCGTCTCGCGTGGACCTCGCTGCTGCTGATCGTCGGGTGCGACATGGGACGGCCTTACGGGTCGTACATGCCGCGCCAGACCGACGATGAGAGCGCACGCGATGCAGGGACCCGCGACGCGGACGACGACGGCGACGAAGGGCCCTCGACCGGCGTGGTGATCCCGCCGCGCGGCGGTGACGACGCGCCGGGCCCCGACCAGCCACCGCCCGACTCGCCGCTCGCGGCCTACGCTGGCACGTACCTGATGCGGATGGACATGTACTCCGCCCTCTCGACCAGCGTCGCGACGACGAAGCTGGCGGTCAACAACCGCATCAGCAACTTCATCCTCGCGAAGATCGGGGTCGAGGACGATCGGCTGGTCAGCCAGGAGACCTTCTGCCACCAGACCTACGCGCACAACTGCACGAGCGGCTGCGTGGACGGCTGGAGGACCACGCCGGACAAGGGCCTGGCGGTGGTCTTTCCGAGGTCGCAGGCGGGGCGCAGCTACCGCATCGACGGCGACGTGTTGGTCGGCGAGCAGTCGGTCTTCGCGCTCGGGTTCGAGGACGAGAACGTGTCCGAGACCACCGTGCTGCCGAAGGACATGAACGACGCCCGGCTGTGGAAGCTGGAGTCCGGGGGCGTGGGGCTCGTCACGCGGCTGCAGACCAAGGTCACTGCGTTCGGCATCATGCAGACGTTCGACTGCGAGGTGTCGGCCGTGCAGCTGTTCGGTAGCTCGTTCGAGGGAGGGCTCGGCGAGCCCGAGGCGCCTCTCGAGGGCGTGCGCTTCAAGATGGACGTGCCGGCGCTGGCCGCGGCGCCGCTCGCCGCCGTCGGCATGCCCACCGCGTTCTGCAACACCAAGGCGATCAGCGAGCAAGAGGCCGAGGGCAGCGCGGGCGAGAGCTACGTGCGCTTTCGTAAGACCGACATCGAAGACGAGTGCCCGACGGTCGGAGTGTTCGAAGAGCAGCTTCCGGCTGACCCGCCCTGACCGCCGACCAGGGGCTGCGTACGGGGGCGTACCGACTGCTCAGGTAGGCGTTTTCCAGCGAAACGGCTCTGGTACTGTCGCGGCGTGTTTCGCGCTTTGCTTTGCTACCTTCCGTGCCTGGTGGTGCTCACCACCGCCTGCGACTCCATGCGTCCGGAGGGCGCGTGGGCGTCGGACGACGCGCCTGCGAACGGCGAGCCGACCGGCGACGTCGCGCCCGACAGCAACGAGGACATCTACGAAGACGGTGGCGACGCCACCGACGACGAAGACGAGCCTCCGCAGCGCGGCGGGCCCGCCGTCGACAGCCCGCTGGTGGGCGACTACTGGATGCGCGGCGACGTGCAGGTGAAGCTGGCCGCTTCGCAGCTCGGCATCAGCATCAAGACCACCACGGACACGCGCGTGTACTCGCTGGTGACGGTGCGTCAGAAAGACGACGGCCGGCTGGAGATGCGCGACTGGCAGTGCACGGTGCGCGTGCTGCAGAGCTGCCAGAGCGGCTGCACGCGGATGAACACCACGCTGCGCGACCTGTCGGCGAGCAGCAAGGCGTTCATGGCGCCGCGCCGCACGCTCACCGTGGTCGGTGGGCACTGGACCGCGGCGCCGGTGGCCTACGCGATCGGCTACAAGGGCGACTACTCCGCGACCCCGGCGCTGACCATGCCGAGCAGCGCGACCGATCCGCTCGTGTACGACCCGGACGGCGGCGGCAAGGGCATCGATTTCTCCACCAGCGTGACGGCGAGCGGCTTCACCACCGCCTGCAACCTGCGCGTCGTGCAGAAGGTCGCCGTGCGCTACGAGGGCGACCTCGACGAGGGCGGGCTCAAGACCGGCTCGCTGATCGACGTGGGCTCCGATCAGGGCGAGCTGAGCAACTCGTGCAGCGGCGCCGCCACCGAGCCCACGCCCGGCGACGCGCCGAACAGCGTGCGCCTGATCCGCTCGCCGCTCGAGATCGACACCAGCAAGGTGCCGTGGGCCTGCCCGACCCTCGAGGAATTCGAAGCGCTGCTCGGCGACTAGTGTTGTGAGTGTGCTGCGCTAGCTTCCGCCACATGGCGGCCAAGCTCAGCATCAACGTCAACAAGTACGCGCTGCTGCGCAACTCGCGCGGGCACGATGCACCCAACCTGCTGCAGGCCGTCGACCGCTGCATCGCGGCCGGCGCGCACGGCATCACCGTGCATCCCCGCGCTGACCAGCGGCACATCCACTTCGCCGACGTGCCGGTGATCGCCGCGCACCTGCGCGCGCACCACCCGAACGTCGAATACAACGTCGAGTGCGAGAACGCGCCGGAGATCATCGACCTGGTCTGCGACGTGCGCCCGGCGCAGTGCACGCTGGTGCCCGTGACGCCGGGGGAGGTCACGTCCGACCACGGCTATCGCGCGGCCGACGTGCCTGGGCTCGCGCCGACCATCCGCCGGCTGCACGAGGCGGGCATCCGCGTGAGCCTGTTCGTCGACTGCGAGCCGAGCGAGGTGCGCGCGCTCGCCGCGAGCGGCGCCGACCGGGTCGAGCTGTACACGGGTCCCTATGCCGACGCATTCGGCGGGCCGGCCGAGGCTGCGGCCACCGCGGCGGTCCGCGCCAGTGCGGAGGCGGCGCGGGACGTGGGGCTCGGGCTCAATGCCGGGCACGATCTCGACCGCCACAACTTGTGTGGGATCCGCGACGTTGTCGGTCTGTGTGAGGTGAGCATTGGACATGCGCACATCTGCCGCGCGCTCGAGGTGGGGGCCGCGTCGTCGGTGCGCGAGCTGCTCGACGCGCTCGGTCACCCGCAGGTGGATTGAGCCGCCTCGCCGCTGGCGGGGTCAGCGGCTAAGCTCCCGAAGAGGGGGTGACCCGGTGAGCGCGCACTACTCGAATCCTCCGTGGCGTACGTACGGCAGCGGACTCGCGATCCCATGCATCGTCCCCACGCGCGACGTGCACGTGCCGGACGAGTTCTCGATCGTCGGCTCGCTCGGCCGCACGCTGGGCATGCTCGTCTACCTGGAGTACCGCGATCCGTCGCCGGTGGTGCACCGCGAGCTGATCTGGCTGAGCGCGATCGTGCGCTGCAAGGACCGCGCGTATCGCACGCCCGAGGGCATCGGCCCGATGTACTACGTCGCGCGCATGTACGGCGACAGTGACCTGGCCATCGACGCCGCGCGCAAGGAGTGGTCGCTGCCGAAGACCTACGCGCACTTCCGCCGGCAGGGCAACAGCATCGACGTGCGCGCGGACGACGGCACGCACGTCGCGTTCTCGTGGAAGCCGCGCCGCTTCACGTTCCGCGCACCCACCGAGATCGCGACGCTGCAGAAGGGCTTCGGCCGGATCGTGTGCTTTCGTGCGAGCGGGCGCGCCGAGGTACAGCTCGCCACCTATCGCATGGACGCGTTCGAGACCGAGCAGCCGGAGTGGGAGGGCTTCCGCAGGCGGCTGGTGCTGCCGGGAGTCGCCTCCTTGGTGCGCTCGTTCGAGAGCACCGTGCGCGCGCCGGTCGAGATGACCCGCCGGCTCGAGTCGATGGCACCGGCCGCAGCGCCGTCGCTGGTTCGGTTGCGCACCGAGTCGGTCTGACGCGTCTCCGCTCAAGCTTCGGGCCCGATCGGTCGAAACTGCGGAGACGGGGGTGGTTCGCGTGGATCGCGTAGGTGGGCTCGTGCACGGAAGGTACGAGCTGCTCGAGCTCGCGGGCGAGGGTGGGATGGCGCGCGTGTACCGCGCCATGACCCTCGGCGCGGCGGGCTTTCGCCGGGCGGTGGCGATCAAGCGTATCCGAGAGCACCTGCTCGAGAGCCCCGAGTACGTGGCCATGTTCGTGGAAGAGGCGCGCGTGTGCGCCGAGCTCGACCACGGGAACATCGTGCAGGTGCACGACTTCGGCGTGGACGCGCACGGCTTCTTCCTGGTGTTCGAGTGGGTCGACGGCGTGCACGTCGGTCAGTACGTCGAGAGCCTCGAGCGCCGCGGCGCGCCGCTGCCGTGGCGGCACGCGGCTGCGATCGGCGTGCAGGTCCTGGCCGGCCTGGCCGCAGCGCACGAGCGCGTGGATGCCGACGGCAACCCGGCACCGATTTACCACCGCGACGTCACCCCGCAGAACATCCTGCTCAGCGTGAGCGGCATCGCGAAGCTCACGGACTTCGGGCTGGCGCGCGCCATGGACCGCGCCTCCATCACCGCGCCCGACATGGTGAAGGGCAAGCTCAGCTATCTCGCGCCGGAGCTCATCAGCGGCGCGCCGGCCAATGCGCGCAGCGACCTCTATGCGCTCGGCATCGTGCTCTGGGAGATGCTCGCCGGCGAGCGGCTGTTCTGGGCCAACACCCCCAGCGAGCGGGTCCGTAAGGTGCTGGCGGGAGAAGTCCCGCCGCTCACGAGCCGGCGGCGAACCTTACCCTCGGCGCTGGTGGGCGTGGTCGAGCGCGCACTCGCGCGTGACCCCGCCGGTCGCTTCGAGAGCGCGCAGGCCATGCACGACGCGCTGCTGCTCAGCCTCGGGCCGCAGCTGGTCAGCGCGAAAGAGCTGGCCGAGGCCGTGATGGACGCACGCGTCGCGCTGGGCCTGTCGCGGCGCAGCCTGCGTCCACCCGCACCGCGCGAAGCGAACCGGTAGACGCGCCGCCGCGCGGCCCGCTCTCGCGCACGCGCCGTGAGCGTGCGCCGTGAGCGTACGCAAGCTCGCGCGCCGCGTGACGCGGCTGCGTTGACGCGCCCGTCGGTAGCTGCGTTCTTCCGCGCAGACAGGTAGGCCGCGCGCTGCGCTCATGTGGCGCGGGTACGCAGCTCTACCGGTTTCAGCGTTGACGTGCGTGTGTGGGACGCGGTAGGTCCGAGCTTCTCCTACACCTTCGCTTGTCTTCGCCCGAACCCTGCTTGGACTAGGTATGACGCCTTACCGTCACGTTTCTGCACTTGGTCTGCTTACTTGTCTGGTCTCCATCGGCTGCGCGAGCGGCGAGTCGAAGCGCAGCGATGGAGCCACGAGTGAGGTGCCGACGGTCGCGCGCGCAGTGGCGACGGCGCTCGCACCCGAGGCTGCCGACCAGCAGGTCCGCGTCATCATCTCGTTCCGCGAGGACGAAGCAGTTGCCGCAGCGCAGCCGCTGGTCCGGCACGGCGCGATCATGAAGATGCAGCAGGCGCTGTCGGCGCGCGCGATCCCGGGGCTCACGGTGACGCATCGCTACGGGCACGTGGCCGCGGTGGCGGGAACGATCTCGCGTGCGGCCCTCGAGCGGCTGCAAGACGACCCGAGCATCGCTTCGATCGAGGTCGACGAGGCGGGCGAAGGCCACCTGAAGGAAGCGGTGCCTGCGATCGGCGGCGATCAGGTGCGCAGCGTGTACGGCCTCACCGGCAAGGGCGTGCGTGTGGCGGTGCTCGACACCGGCATCGATGTCACCCATCCGGATCTCAGCAACGCGGTGGTCGCGCAGCAGTGCTTCACGCAGCGCGCGTGCCCGCCCAACCGCACGAGCAACAGCGCGAGCGCGCAGGACGACCACGGCCACGGCAGCAACGTCACCGGCGTGATCGCCTCGGACGGGGTGGTCGCGCCGCGCGGCTTCGCGCCCGATGCGGAGATCGTCGCGGTGAAGGTCAACAACCAGAACAACGCCGGCTACGAGTCCGACTGGGTCGCGGGGCTCGACTGGGTCTTCGCGAACCTCGCCACCTTGAAGGTGAAGGTCGTGAACATGAGCCTCGGGACCAACCTGCTGCACGCCGTCGACGGCACCTGCGACGCGCGCCACCAGCCGATGCTGCGCGCCGTGCGCAACCTCAACCAAGCGGGCGTGGTGGTGTTCGCGGCGACTGGCAACTCGGGCTCGGCCACGCAGATCGGCTCGCCCGCCTGCAACACCGGCGTGATCGCGGTGGGCGCGGTGTACGACGCCACGCTCGGTCACCAGCCGCCCGGCTCGGCCACCTACTTCGATCGCTGGCGCGGCAACTTCGCGAAGTGCGGCGACGACGACGTCACGTTCGACAAGATCACCTGCTTCACCAACAGCAACAGCAAGCTCGACATGGTCGCGCCGGGCGCGCCGATCACGTCCGACACCATCCGCGGTCGCACCGACACCTACTGGGGCACCTCGCAGGCCTCGCCGGCTGCTGCCGGGGTCGCCGCGCTGATGCTGCAGTGCAACCCGTCGCTGACGCCCGCGCAGGTCAAGGAGCACCTGCTCAAGAGCGGCGTGAGCGTCACCGACCCGAAGAACGGCGTGCGCGTTCCCTCGATCCGCGCCCTCGCCGCGGTGAAGTCGGCCTGCCCGAACATCGACGAAGACGCGTCGCCCGACGAGATCGCGGCGATCGGCGGCGGCACGCCCGATGGCACGTCGAGCGGCGCCACCGCCTCGCGCGCGGTGGAGATCGGGCCGCTCGACCAGACCTCGGCCGCGGCGAGTGCCCTCCCGGGCGACCAGGCCACGGTGCGCCACGCCGAAGCGGGTGCGAGCGCCGACGGCTGCGCCCTCGCAGGGAGCGCGTCGCACCGCAACGCGCCCTGGTTCCTCGCGCTCGCGTCGCTGCTCGGCGCGCGTCGTCGTCGCGCGGCGCGCGCCTGAGCACGGCGGTTTCGCCGTCGCGCCGCGCCGCTGCGCTGTCCGACTAAAAGTAAGGTCTGCAGACGCTCAGGGGTCCGGCGTCAGACCAAAGGCGTCGAGGATGCTGCGGGCGGCGGCCGTCGCCGTCAGCGAGCCCGCTGCGAGCGCGCGCTCCAGGGCGGGCAGCGCGCGGCTCACCTCGGGATGCCTGCGCAGCGCGGCGAGCAGCTCGCCGTCCACCATCTGCCACATCCAGCGCAGCTGCTGCGTCTGGCGGCGCGCCGCCAGGCGTCCGCTCGCGTCGGCCTCGCGATGGTGGCGCGTCACCTCGGCCCACAACGCGTCGATGCCCGCGCCGGTTCGCGCCGAGCAGGTCAGCACCGGGACCTGCCACGCCTCTTTGGTGTTCGCGTGCAGCAGCTCGAGCGCGCTTGCGTACTCGCGGCGGGCGCGGTCGGCGCGCTTTTCGTTGTCGCCGTCGGCCTTGTTGACCGCGAGCATGTCGGCCAGCTCGAGGATGCCGCGCTTGATGCCCTGCAGCTCGTCGCCCGCGCCCGCCAGCAAGAGCACCAGGAAGAAGTCGACCAGCTCGGCGACCATGGTCTCGCTCTGGCCGACGCCCACCGTCTCCACCAGCACCACGTCGAAGCCGGCCGCCTCGCACAAGAGCAGCGTCTCGCGCGTCTTGCGGCCGACGCCGCCGAGCGAGCCGCTGCTGGGCGAGGGCCGAATGAACGCCCTCGGATCCTGCGAGAGCAGCGTCATGCGGGTCTTGTCGCCGAGGATGCTGCCCCGCGTGCGCGCGCTGGTGGGGTCGACTGCCAGCACCGCGACCTTCTTGCCTGCACCGGTGAGCCGCGTGCCGAGCGCCTCGACGAAGGTGCTCTTGCCGACGCCAGGCACGCCGCTGATGCCCACGCGGTGCGCGCCGCCGGTGTGCGGGAGCAGGGCGGTCAGCACCGCCTCGGCGTGCTCGCGGTGCGCGCGTGCGTTGCTCTCGATCAGAGAGATCGCGCGGCCCAGCACCGCGCGGTCGCCGGCGCGCACGCCCGTGACGTACTCGTCGACCGTGAGGTCGCGACGGCGCGGCAGGCCGGGACTAGGGGGCTGCATAGCCGAGGCGCTGGTTCAGCTCGAGCAGGAGCTGCTTGGCCGCGCTGCTGATCACCGTGCCCGGCCCGAACACCGCGCTCGCGCCGTCGGTGTGCAGCTGCGCGTAGTCTTGCGGCGGGATCACGCCGCCCACCACGATCATGATGTCGCCGCGGCCGAGCTTCGTCAGCTCCGCCTTGAGCGCCGGCACCAGCGTGAGGTGCCCGGCGGCGAGCGAGCTCGCGCCCACGATGTGCACGTCGTTTTCGACCGCCTGGCGGGCGGTCTCGTCGGGCGTCTGGAACAGCGGGCCCACGTCGACGTCGAAGCCGAGGTCGGCGAACGCGGTGGCGATCACCTTGGCGCCGCGGTCGTGGCCGTCCTGGCCCATCTTCGCGATCAGGATGCGCGGACGCCGGCCCTCGCGCTGCTCGAACGCGTCGGTGAGTGCCTCGATGGCGCGCAGGTCTTCG
>JBEVNG010000242.1:0-7221 GCA_040508235.1 Polyangiales bacterium
GTGCTGAGCAGACCGCCGCGCATGGTCTGCGTGCGACGCGGGCCGAAGCCCTTGAAGTTCCAGACGTGGCCGTCGTCCAGGCCCTCGCCGTGGCAGCTGGCGCAGGACATGCCGCTGCCGACGTCGGCGTGGAACATGTCGTGGCCGGTGTCGCGCACCGACTCGAGCGCGAGCACGATCTCGCGCTCCGGCACCACGTTGAAGCCGTTGATCGCATCGCTCGCGCGGTACACGTAGAGCGCGGCCGGCTCGCGGCTGAACACGTACAGCTTGCCGCTGTCGTCGAAGGCGACCGCGGTGCCCTGGTAGTCGGTGCCAGCCTGCCAGCCGGTGACGCAGGACGGAGGCGGGATGAGGACTCCCCCGTCGTGAGGCACATCGACGGCGACGCCGCTGAACGCGCCGATGTCGACCAGCTCGACCGTGGGCAGCGCGCGCAGGTAGCCACCCGGCTCCGCGATCGCGATCGAGCGCCCATCCGGCGACATCGCGATGTCCACGCTGAGGCCGTGCGGCGCGAGCTGGATCGAAGGTCCGACCGCGCCGTTGGTGCCGAACACCGTTACCGCGCCGGTGGTGATGCTGGAGCAGCCGCCGCCGTAGCTGCTGGCGCCGGTGGTGCTGGTGCCGAGATCGATCTCGGTGTCGCGCGACTGCTGGTGCAGCATGAGCACGCGGCCGTGGTCGGCGGCGACGGTGCGCCACGCCAGGGCCGGGCTCGAGGTGATGTGGGTCGACTTCTTCTCGACGAACTGACCGTTCGGCTGGAGCTCGATGGTGTTGCCCGTGAGCACGGACGTGGTCGAGGGCACGCTCTTGGAGAGCAGCTCCCCGGCCGCACTGACGCGCAGCAGCTCGGCGCTGCGGTAGCGCGTCACGATGCGCGTGCCGTCGTCGTCCAGCATGACGTCGCGCAGGTCGAGCACGAGCTGCGTGCTCGCCAGTGGCTGGTGCGTGCCGGCCGCGACCGTGATCAGCTCACCGCCGGCGCAGGCGACCACCAGCGCGTCCTGCGCGGCGTCGTAGGCGAGGCCGCGCGGCAGCGTGCAGAGCGGAGTGCGCGCGAGGACCTGCGCGCTGGCGAGGTCGATGGTCAACACCTGTCCGGAGCCGCGCAGCGCGACGTGCGCGCGACCGAGCTGGTCGATGATCACGCGGCCGGGCTCGCTGCCGACCTCGAGATCGATCTGCTGACGCTTGTTGGTGGTCAGCGAGATCACGTAGATGCGATCGCGATCCGAGTCGGCGGCCACCGCCACGTCTCCCGCGCCGCGCACCGCGAGCGTGCCACCGCTGAGCGCCGGCAGCGTGCGCTCGTTGGTGATCAGCGCGGAGAGGCGCGCGGGTGGAGGCACGAACAAGCCGCCATCCGGCGAGGGAAACAGGCCGCCGAACCCACCGTCGAAGAGCGGGATGTCGCGCGGGCCCGCATCGACGCGCGGACGTCCGCCGTCGCGCCGAGGCGGGACGTCGACATCTCCGAGGTCGCCCTCGTCGTCGTCGAAGTCCGCCGGGTCCTCGATGTTCGGATCGGGAGCGATGCAGCTGGTCAGACCAACTGCGAGCAGAGCCAAGCCAAGCGCGCGCACGGTGCCTCCTCGGGTCTCGTTCAGAGCATCTTCAAGTAGCTGACCAGGTCGGCGATCTCGGCAGCCGTCAGGTGTGACGTGTGGCCGTGGCGGTCGCCGCCGCCGCAGCGCGGTTCGAAGCGATCCTCGAGCGTGGCCGCGCAGCCATCATGCAGGAACGGTGGGTGCAGAGCGATACCGAGCAGCGTCGGCACCTGGAGCGTCTCACCCGTACCGACGTCGAAGCTCTCGTTGTTGGTGAGCTGCGGCCCGTTGTGGCAGGTCGCGCAGCCCACTTCCTCGGCTTCGAACAGCTGCTTGCCGCGCTGCACCGATGCGTCCTGGTTCGCGCTCAGCTTCAGCGGCGGCAGCTTGTCGAGCCAGGTGCCGAGCGCGGCGCTGTACGTCTCATCGACCTGGAAGCCACCCATGCGGCGCGTCATCACCTCGTCGACCAGGTGCTTGAACGTCGGCATGTCGCCTTCCCAGTGCAGCGGCAGCGTCTTGAGCAGACCACCACGCATGCTCTGCGTGCGGCGCGGACCGAAGTCGCGGAAGTTCCAGACGTGGCCGTCGTCGAGCGCCTCGCCGTGGCAACCCGCGCACGAGAGGCCCTGGCCGACATCGGCGTGGAACAGCTCGTGACCGGTGTCGCGCACGCTGGAGTCCGCGAGCAGGATGCGCGTCTTCTCGACCAGGTTCGGCCAGGCGGAGCCAAACATCGAGTTGGTGCGCGCGTCCTGCGCCTCGAACACGATCAGCCGCGCGGGCTCGCGGCTCAGCGCGTAGAGCACGCCGCTGTCGTCGAACGCCACCGAGGTGACCTGCGAGTCGTCGCTCGCGCCGGGGCCGGCCAGGCAGCTGCCCTGCAGAGGCGAGCCGCCGTCCTCGAAGCCCCGGCTCGGGATCGTCGAGTCCGTGTGCACGCCGCCCGGCTGTTCGATGCCCTGCACGGACAACAGCTCGAGCGTGGGCCGCTGCTGCAGGTACGAGCCCGGCTCCGCCAACGCGGCGTAGCGACCGTCGGGCGAGACCGCGACGTCGACCACCAGGCCGTGCGGCGCGAGCGTCACCGTGTTCACCGGCTCGCCCGCCTCGTTGTAGTAGGTGAGGCCGGCCTGCGTGATGGTCTCGCAGCCGCCGCCGTAGCCGCCGCTGCCGCTGATCACCACCTCGTCGTCCTGCGACGCCTGGTGCAGCATCATGGTGTCCGACTCGCCGACCGCGACCGACTTCCACGCCAGCGTGGGGCTCAGCTGAACGCTGGTCTCCGGGTTGACCGGCTTGCCGGCGTCGACGCTGCTCGGGTCGAACTCGAAGTTGAAGCGCCTCTGCTGCAGCGCCTTGGGAGAGCCGCTGCGCTTCAGCTGGCCCTGCTCGACGTGCAGCAGCTCCGCGCTGCGGTAGCGCGTGATGTCTTGCGAGCCGTCGGCGCGGATCAACACGTCGCGCAGGTCGATGCCGAGGTCCTGGCTCGCGAGCGTGGCGTGGTCGGCGGCGGAGAGCGTGACCAGCTCACCGCCGGCGCACGCGACCACGATCGCCTTTTGCGCGGCGTCGAACGCGACACCACGCGGCAGCGAACAGACCGGCGTCTCCTTGATCAGGGTCGCGCTCGCAAGGTCGATCGAAGCCACGCTGCCTCGGCCACGCAGGCCGACGTGCGCGCGGCCACCGTCGTCGAGCGCGACGCGCCCGGGCTCGCTGCCCTTGGGCAGTACGACCGTGCGTACTTCTTCAGTCGCGGTCGTGACGATGTACACCTGATCGCGATCGGAGTCGGCCGCGACCACGACGGTGCCGTCCTTGGCCACCGCGAGCGTGCCACCGCTGAGCGCGGGGGGTGGCGTCTCGGCGACGATCAGCTTGTTGAGGCGCGGGGGCGGCGCTGCGATGGGGCCGCCCGCATCGAAGCGCGAGGGAAAGTCGACCGGCACCTCATCCGAGGGACCGCTGGGGGTCTCCGTGGTGTCCACTCCGGCACACCCGACCAACCCAGCCGTAAACAGCACGACTCCAAAGCCCCGACGTACATTGCGCATGCACCCTCGGTGACGTGCACTCGGTCCAAGCTCGAAGAAATCTTTCGCGCCTAGCCTCGACACGTCACCGCGCGCGACTTCGCAAGCGCGATGCCAGCGTTCGCTACCGCTCCGCATACAAAGTATCCGCAGTCCGGTTCACGATTTCGCAGCCAGGCACACACGCCGACTCCCAGGGATGAGCCAGCGTGTGCCGGCGGCATGCCCTGGGGTGAGTCCGTCCTGGCGCGGTGGCGGCGAGAACGCGACGCAACGGCTTGGTGCGGCCCTTCACCCACGCCGCATTCGACCCTAGCTCCTGGGTATGACGGACCTCCTCGCAGCCCGTCTGCAGATGGGTATCTCGCTCGGCTTCCACATCGTGTTCGCGTGCATCGGGATGACGATGCCGTGGCTGATGGCGATCGCGTCGTACCGCTGGCTCAAGACGCGTGACCCCGGTTACCGCGACCTGGCGCGCGCGTGGTCCAAGGGGGTGGCCGTGTTCTTCGCGGTCGGCGCCGTCTCCGGCACGGTGCTTTCGTTCGAGCTCGGCTTGCTCTGGCCGCGCTTCATGGAGCACGCCGGACCGATCATCGGGCTGCCCTTCTCGTGGGAGGGAACCGCGTTCTTCGTGGAGGCGATCGCGCTGGGGCTGTTCCTGTACGGGTGGGAGAAGCTGCCGGAGTGGGCGCACTTCGCGAGCGGCGTGGTGGTCGGTTTGTCCGGCGTGGTGTCCGGCGTACTCGTGGTGGCGGCGAACGGCTTCATGAACAGCCCGCGCGGCTTTCGCTGGGTCGATGGGCGCGCGGTCGACATCGACCCGGTGGCCGCGATGTTCAACGACGCCTGGGCGTCGCAGGCGCTGCACATGGTGGCGGCCGCGTTCGTGAGCACGTGCTTCGCGGTGGCGGGGGTGCACGCGTTCCGGCTGCTGCGCGGGAAGAACCACGCCTTCCACCGTCGCGCGTACCGCATCGCGCTGACCACGGGCGCGGTGTTCGCGTTGCTGACGCCGCTGACGGGAGACCACAGCGCCAAGGACGTCGCCGTGCGCCAGCCCGCCAAGCTGGCCGCCATGGAGGCGCACTACCACACCTCCCGCGGAGCAGGCTTGCTGATCGGCGGCATCCCCGACGACGCCACGCAGGAGGTGCACTACGGCATCGAGCTGCCGTACATGCTGAGCGTGCTCGCGTTCGCCGATCCACACGCCGAGGTAAAGGGCCTGGAGGAGTTCGCCGATCGCCCGCCGACGCTGGTGACGCACCTGGCGTTCCAGGTGATGGTCGGCGTCGGAACGTTGTTGGCTGCGGTCGGTGCGCTGGCGCTGTTCCTGCGGCTGCGCGGCTCGGGGCACCTCTACGATGCACGTCTGCTGCGCGTGGTCGCGTCGTGCGCGCCGCTCGGCTTCCTGGCCGTGGAAGCGGGCTGGACCGTGACCGAGGTCGGACGGCAACCGTGGATCATCTACGGCGTGATGCGCACTGCGGATGCGGTGTCGCCGATGCCCGGCCTGAAGTGGCCGCTGATGGTGATGCTCGTGGTCTATGCCGCGCTCACCTGCGTGGTGGCGCTGGTGATGCGGCGCCTGGTGACCGCGAGCGAGCGGGCGCTCGATGCCGACGAGGCCCTGCACGGAGAGCCCGAACATGCGTGAGCTCGTGCTCGCCGTGATGCTGGTCGCGGCCACGCTGTACGCGGTGCTGGGCGGCGCGGACTTCGGCGCGGGGCTGATCGAGCCGTTCGTGCGCGCGGAAGATCGCAAGCGCATCGACGTCGCGATCGCGCCGGTCTGGGAGGCGAACCACGTCTGGCTCGTGCTGCTGGCGACGCTCGCGTTCGTGGGCTTCCCGCCGCTGTACGCGACCGCCACCAACTACCTGCACATCCCGCTGGCGCTGGTGCTGCTCGGCATCGTGGCGCGCGGGAGTGCGTTCACCTTTCGCCACTACGATCCCACGCCCGGTGCATCCGTCGGCTGGTACACGGCGGCCTTTCGCCTCGGCAGCGTGCTGACGCCGCTGTTCCTGGGCGTGACCATCGCGGCGACCGCGACCGGGCGCATCAGCACGGACCCCACGCGCGGCTTCTACGCGCTGTACGTGGCGCCGTGGAACAGCTGGTTCACCTGGAGCACGGGCCTGTTCGTGACGGCGCTGTTCGCGTTCGAGGGCGCGGCGCTGCTGGCGGCGGAGAACCCAGGCATTCGCTCCAGCGGCAGGCTGCCGTTCTTGCGCATCGCACGCGTCGCGCACCTGCTGTGCATCGCGCTCGGTGGCGTCACGCTCGCGGCGGCGTACTTCGAGCAGCTGGCGTGGTTCGACGAGCTCCTGCACTCGCCGCTCGCGCTCGCCTGCATGGCGCTGGCGACGTTGCTGATCACGCCGATCGCGTGGGGCTTCGCCAATGGCCGGCCGTGGCTGGTGCGCCTGGCCACCGGCGCGCAAGCGAGCAGCATCCTGCTCGGCTTCTTCCTCGCGCAGTACCCCGTGGTGCTGCGCATGGCGCCGCAAAACTTGACCCTACACAGTGCCGCCGCCCCCGATGCCACCTTTCGCGCGCTGGTGATCGCGGTGGTCGTGGGCCTCTGCCTGATCCTGCCCGGCAGCGCGTACCTGTACCGCGTCTACAAGCGAGCGCGTTGACATGTTTTGCACATGCAACCATCCTCATCACATGGCACCGAAGGTCATGATTCAAATCCGTAATGTACCTGCCAAGGTGCACCGGATCCTCAAGGCGCGTGCGGCCCTGGCGGGCAAGTCTCTGTCCGACTACCTGCTGCACGACTTGGAGCGCGCCGTGGAGAAGCCGTCCATGGAGGAGTGGCTGGCAAAGCTTCGAAAGCAGGAACCAGTTGAGCTTGGCGATTCGATCGTCGAGATGCTCCGCGAGGACCGCGAGCGGTGATCGTCATCGACGCGTCCGCGCTGGTGGAGCTACTCATGCAGAGTGCCGCCGGGGCAAGGCTCGCTCGGCGCATGGAGACCGAGCGCTTGACGCTGCATGCGCCTGACTTGATCTTGCTCGAGGTAATGCAGGTGCTCCGCAAAGCCTCGGCCCGAGGGCTGCTTCGTGAGGAACGGGCGCAAGCCGCCGTCGGCGCACTGCTGGCCACTCGTCTGCAGCGCTACGCCCACGCTCCGCTGGCCGAGCGCATCTGGTCTCTGCGCGGCAACCTAACCGCGTACGACGCAGCGTACGTGGCGCTCGCGGAGTCGCTGGAGGCACCACTGGTCACTCTGGATGCACGAATCGCTGCGGCATCCGGACATCGCGCGCGCGTCGAAGTGATCGAACGAACGCGTCGCTAGTCGTTCCACTTGGGGGCGAGCTCGCTCTCGAGGCGTGACGCGTAGCGGGTCATGCGGACGGCGCCGAAGCCTGCGATGGTGGTGAGGGAGTCGGCGTTCAGCGCAGGGAGCCTGACGATGTCCTGCAGGCAGTGGCCGGGCAGCACGACTTGTTGGTCGACCTCGCGCGCGGTGGCCTCCGCGGTGCGGAACTCCATCAGCAATGCGCGGCGTTTCTTGCGGCGCGCGATCTCGCTTGGCGACAGATGCTCGCCGGGTTCACCGGCGGGCGCGTCCTGGCGCGTGGACGCGTAGGCCTCGTGCACACGCGCAGCG
>JBEVNG010000245.1:0-6726 GCA_040508235.1 Polyangiales bacterium
CCCGATGGTGCCGGCGCCGCTCAGCGCACGGTGCCGAGAGCGTCGACGATGCCCACGCCGTAGAAGCCGTTGTAGAGCTTGAGGCCCTGGCACTTCTCGGCGGGCATGTCTTCGGGGTAGGGCTGGTAGAGACCGCTCGGGCACGCGGTGGGCGTGGCACCACGCGTCAGCGCGGCGAGCAGCAGCGGTGCGGGCATCTTGCCGAAGCGGCTGAGTGCGAGCGCGGCGACGCCGGTGACGTGCGGCGTGGCCTGCGACGTGCCCTGCAGCGCGGCGTAGGTACCGGTGCACGTGCTGGGGTCGTGCGCCTCGCTGTTCGGGTCGACGCCGTCCTTGCAGCCCTCGGCCACGCGACCGTTCCAGTCGATCGCCGCCTGGTAATAGAAGCTGTACGACGGCACCGGCGACACGATCTGACCGGTGGGGTTGCCGGGCATCGGCACGTGGAAGTCGCCGCCGGGCGCCGCGATGTCGACCACGCCGAGGCCGTAGTTCGAGTAGTACGCGAGCTTCTTGTCACCGGCGACGGCGCTGACGCCGATCACGCCGTCGAGCTCGACCGGCAGCAGCTTGCAGCTGTTGTCGACCGTGCGCACCGTCGAGCCGTCGCCGTTGGTGGGGCTGAACGGATCTTCCTTGGGGTTCGCGAGGTCGATGTTCTCGTTCGAGGCGGCGGCGATCACGGTCACGCCCTTCAGCGCCGCGAACTTCACCGCGCGCTGCTCCGCGATCGTGATCGCGCGCTGCGTCGGGTCGCTCTTGCAGTTGAAGTAGTACGGGTCGATGAACAGGCTCGCGTTCACCAGGTCGAAGTCGTGCGTCGCGGCCCAGTACAGGCCGCAGATGAACGCCTCCGGATAGATGAAGCCGTCCTCGGTGAGCTTGACCGCGGCCAGCGAGACGCCGGGCGCGATGCCCACCGTGCCGACGCCGTTCTCCTTGGCGCCGATGATGCCCGCGACGTGGCTGCCGTGTCCGATCGCGTCGTAGCTCCAGTTCGCGTAGCTGGCGTCCGCGACGCCGCCGATACAGGTGACGCTCTTGCTGCGATCGACCTGACCCTTGAGGTCGGGCAGCTTGTCGTCGATGCCGGAGTCGAACACGCCGACCACCACCGACTTCTTGCCCGGCGTGATCGCACGCGCCTGCGGGGCGCGGATCTGCGTCATGTTCCACTGCATCGGCGCGAGCGTGTCGCCGGACGCCTGCTGCACGGGCGCCGGACGCGACTTCTGCTCGGGACCTTCGCTGGGCAGCGCATCGACGGCCGCACCCTGCGTGGGCGCGACGGCCTGCACGAGCGCGTTCTTCGCGAGCGCGGCCTGGAAGCCGCTGCTTGCCGAGCTCGCGAGCACGATGCCGAGCTCCTTGTAGGCCGCGAGCACACTACCGCCCGCCTTCTTGATGTCGGCCGCCGCACTGCTCGGCACGGACTCGAGCTTGTAGACGACGAGGAAGTTCGTGGGGGCGCTGAGCGAGGCGTTCTTCTCGGACAGCTCGGTGTCGTTGTCGGAGTAGCTGTCCGCCACATCGGCGGCGCAGGCGGGCAGGGCGAGACTGAGGGCGAGCAGGTGGGCGTTTCGTGCGGCCTTACGGAACGTCATGGTCTTTGGGTTCTTCCTTCAGCACCGCCAGGTTCGTTGCGCTGGGCGGTGCCCGACGTAGAGCAGCAAGCGTGCCCGGTTTTGGTAACCGCAAGATGGCCGCGTTTCCGAGCACTTCGCGCTGCAGCAGGCCGACTTGCATGTGTCTTCGCGCGAGACAGCTGAAGCCTTGCAAGCAACGGGGCCGAGCACCCACAGGTGCGAAATAGAGCGGAACGAGCGCCCGGACTAAGCGCGCGCTGACGGCACTTTTCCCGCGTAAATGGCCGCACTTGTGATGCCGACGCGAAGCGCGTTATGTGCGAACCGGCCGAGAAAAGGCGCCCGTCGCGCACTCGGAGGCGGAGGCTCGGATGTCGTTCATGCGCATGCAGTATGTGTTCGGACTTGTAACCACACTGATCTGCGTCGGCTGCGGCAGCGACGCGCCGAGCGCGCAGGACAAGGATCAAGAGGAGCCTCGCGGCGAGGTCGACGAGGGCGACGACGAGGGCACCAAGCCGCTCGATGCCGGCTCACGCGACGCCGCGCGGCCTCCGAGCGGACGCGACGCCGCCCGCGACACGGCCCCGCCGGACGAGGAGCCGCCGCCCGAGGAAGACGAGGAAGACGCGAGCACCGCAGCCCCGGACAGCGGCCGTCCGCCCGCGAGCGATGGCCCGGCCGACGGCGATCCCAACGCGCCCATCGTCGCGCTCCCGGACGTACCCTGCGGTGGACCGGGAGGCTCGCTTGGCGGCGCGGCCAACCCGCTCGGCTCGGCCAACCTGAAGGTGGGCGGACGCGACGTCATCCTCACGTACCCGTGCATGAAGCACGAGGGCGCCAAGGTCGTGTTCATCCTCAACCTGCACGGCACGATGGCGATGGAGAACGTGAAGTTCTACCAGCATGGCTACTTCGCCGCGCACAAGCTGACCAACTCGCACAACGTGATCGTGGCGACCCCCAAGTCGCGCGCCTCGCAGTGGGGCAACACCGGCGAGAACGCGGCCGCCTCCGAGGACCGACAGCACCTGCTCGACGTGATCGACTACGTCTACTCCAAGCTCGGCAAGTTCGACATCACCGGGCTCTGGGTGGGCGGCCACTCGTGGGGCTCGATGTACGCCAAGCGCTTCGTGTGCGAGCAGGCGATCAAGGACAAGGTGCACGGCGTGATCGGCATGTCGGGCGGCGCCACGGCCCCCGGCGGGCGTGCGTTCGGCGCCAGCGACCTGATGCTGACCCCCAACTGCCAGGACTACATCAGCCAGATCCACACCGTCGGTGACACCGACAGCGTGACCGGCCTGCCCGACCAGAGCGCCCCCGCCACCAAGCACGGCTGCGGCGCCAAGACCTCGCCCAGCGATCTCGGCAACAAGCAGATGGTGGAGACGTGGCCGGACTGCGACCCGGGCTGGGTCCACGAAAACATCACCATGGGCGCCCACTCGCACACCACGTCGATCAACCCCGAGGTGGTGAAGCACATCGTCGAGCAGATCAAAATCGCAGAGGCGCGCTGATTCGATGCTCGCGTCGGGCTAGGATGCCCGGGCGATGAACCGACGCCCCCTCTTCCGCTTGGCCTCGCTGCTCTTGCTGTGTGCGTTCGCTGCCTGCAAAGCACCGGCGGGGAAGACGACGCCCCCGGCTCGTTCCGAGGGGGCGGTGCGCATCCTGATGATCGCCACCAGCCATTCGCAGCTCGGCAACACCGGGCAGGCGACCGGCATCTGGCTGGAGGAGCTGGCCGCCCCGCTGCGCAAGTTCGTGAGCCACGGTGCCAAGGTCGACCTCGCCTCGCCCGCGGGCGGCGCCATCCCGGTCGACCCGCGCAGCGCGTCGCTCAACACGGACGCGTCCAAGTGGTTCTACGAGGTGGGCGACGGCGGCAAGCTGCTCGCGACCTCGATGAAGATCGCGGACGTGAAGGGCGAGTACGACGCCTACTTCGTCGTCGGGGGCCACGGCGCGATGTGGGACCTGCCCAACACCCCCGAGCTCGCGCAGCTGCTCGGCACGGCCTACGAGCACAACCATGTGGTGGCCGCCGTCTGCCACGGCCCTGCCGCGCTTGTGAACGTGCAGGTCCATGGCCAGCCGCTGGTGAAGGACAAGCGCGTCACGTCGTTCACCGACGACGAAGAGGCGGAGGCCAAGCTCGACGGCGTGGTGCCCTTCTCGCTGCAGAAGAAGCTCACCGAGCTGGGCGCCAAGTTCGAGCGCCGCCCCGAGTTCACGCCCAACGCCATCGCCGACGACCACCTGGTCACCGGCCAGAACCCTGCCTCCAGCCTCGAAGCCGCCGACCTCGTGCTGACGCTGCTCGACAGCTACCGCGCCGTCCCGCCCGCCACCGCGAAGAAGGACTGAGCGCTTGGCGTGATCGTCGGACCTTCGTTCACACCGCCGTCTCGGCGAGCTTCAGCGGCCTGCGCAGGCGCTAGTTACTTCGACCAGCGGATGGTCTCGGCGGCGCCGCTGACGACGCGGGTCTGGTTGAGACCCTGCGGGTTGGCGATGAAGATGCCGCCGCGCGAGGACGCGAACGCGATCATGCGGCAGTCGGGCGAGAACGCGGGGTCCTTGTTGGTGCCCTGCGCCTGCGTGATGCGCGTGTACTCGTTCTTGGCGAGGTCGAGCGTGAAGATGTCCATGTTCTGATCGCGACCGGTGAACGCGATCAGCTGCTTCTTGGGGTCCTGGCACCAGGTGGGCGTCTGGTTGTACTCGCCCTTGTAGGTGACGCGCTTCTGGCCGCCGCCGTTGCCGTCCATGGTCCAGATCTGCGGCGAGCCATGGCGATTGCTGACGAACGCGATCTGCCCGGTGGCCGAGCACGAAGGCGACACGTCGATGCCCGGGTCGTTGGTCAAGCGGCGCAGGTCGGAGCCGTCGGCGCTGGAGCTGTAGATCTCGCTGTTTCCGTCGCGCGTGCTGCTGAACACGAGGCGGCTGCCGCAGCCGGCGACACCCATGTGCAGGCCGCTGCCCTTCACGACCGGCTTGTCGTTGGTGCCGGCCTTGGTGATGAACATGCCTTCCGGCGTCAGCACCGAGTAGAACACCGCGCCGGTGCCGAACGCGGGCAGCATCGAGACGCCGCGACCCTTGGACACCATCGACAGGTTGGCGCCGTCGAAGTCGGAGAGGTAGACGTCCTTGCGACCCGGGCCCTGACGACGCGCGAACACCAGCTTGGTGCCGAACACGCCCTCCTGGCCGGTCAGCAGCTTAACCACCTCGTTGGCGAACTGGTGCATGTACGTGCGCAGCTCGCTGACCTGGCCGTTGTAGGTCTTCTTGAGCGTGGGCGTGGCGCCGCGCGCGATCTCGAAGAACTGCAGCGTGGCCGAGATGGCGTTGCCGGTCTGGCGGATGTCGCCCTTGATGACGCCCTGCGCGCCGACGCTCTGCCACGACGAAGGCGTGATGTTCAGGCCCTCCGTCTTCAGGTCCGCGACGAACGACTTGGGGTCGAGCACCTTGAACAGCGAGACCAGCTGGAAGTCGTTACGCAGTACGTCGGAGCCCTGCGTGCCGAGGCCCGGCTGGCCCAGCAAGTCCGGCACCGCGATGCGATACAGCGCCTGCTCGGGCGCGTTGATGTCGATCACCGGCGCGCTCGCCGGCAGCGGGGCCTCTTCCTTCTGCTGGGAGAGACCGACGCGCGGCTCGATCAGCGCGGCGGCGAGACAGAGCACGGCGAGACTTGTCAGGAAGCGTGTCGTCTTCTTCATTGCGCGTCACTCCCGCGGAAACGAGTCGTCAAGGTTTGCCCGTAGTACTGGCCGGCGATCTCCGGAGGCGGCTCCGGGATGTGCTCGCCCGCATTGATCAGCTCGGTGATGCGGTCGAGGATGCTCTGGTCGAACAGCGGGTCTCCGCTCGACTTGTCGATCTCCACCGACTCGACTCGCCCGTCTTCGCCCACCTTCACGGCGGCCATCGCGGACATGCCCTCGCGGTTCTGCACCACGTTGGGCACCGACCAGCCGCGCCGGAAGAACACGCTCAGCTTGCCGAGGTAGATGTTGCCGAGCTTGGCCGTCTCGGCGGTGCCACCCTGGATGCCGTCCGGGTCGCCCTGCTCCTCGGTCTTCACGTCCTCCGCGAAGTCCTTGGTGCGGTCGACCAGGTTGTCGAGCAGCGAGGCCTGGGTGTCCTTCTGCTTCTCTTTCTTCTCTTCCTTCGGCTCCGGCTGCTCCTTGGCATCCTTGGAGACGACCACGCCGTCGGGCTTGCGCTTGGCGATCGGCGGCACCTTGCGCTGCGGCAGCTTGGTGGGATCGAACGGCTTGCCGAGCTTCACGAACTCGGCCGCCATCACTTCCTGCAGCTGCTTGGGGCGCTCGCGCTCCTCGGGTGGGATCGCCAGCCCGAGCAACACCAACAGCCACTGCGAGCCCAGCACCGCGATCGGGATCAGCAGGTGCGCGCCGAGCGTGCTCAGGAAGCCGAGCGAAACCACCGAGGCCGGAACGGGGCGGCCACGTAGCAGCGATTCCGGGCGTTCCGGGTCCGCGTCGTCGACGTACATGCTTACTCCGACGAGGTGGGGTCGGTGACCAGACCGAGCTTCGAGATGCCCGCCTTCTTCACCAGCGCGATCACCTTGGCCACGAAGCCGTATGGGACCACCTCGTCGGCCTGCATGTAGAGCTCTTTCTCGCGCTGCATACGCTCGTTCGCCAGCAAGGTAGCCTCCAGCTTCTCGAACGCGATCTCGTCGCGGCCGAGATAGACCTTCTGGTCCTTGGTGACGGTCAGCAGCAGCTTCTCTTCATCGAGCTGCACCTGGGGCGCTTGCGCCGCAGGTAGGTCGACGTCCACACCGGTGTTCATCATGGGCGCGCTGACCATGAAGATGATCAGGAGCACCAGCATGACGTCGACCAACGGCGTGACGTTGATCTCGCCGACCGGCTGCTTGCCTCCACCGCCGCTGCTGAATGCCATCAGTGCACCAAGAAGTGGCGTCTCACGATGTTGAGATAGTCGCTCTGGAAGGCGTCCATCTCGGTCTGCAGCACGTGGATGCGACGCAGGAAGTAGTTGTAGGCCATGACCGCCGGGATGGCCGCCACCAGGCCGACCGCGGTGGCGATCAGCGCCTCCGCGATGCCCGGCGCGA
>JBEVNG010000248.1:0-5688 GCA_040508235.1 Polyangiales bacterium
GCAGCGCTCCAGGATCTCCTGGTCGCTGATCTTGCGCGGCGTGATGCCCTTCTCCGCGCGCACCTCGTTGATGATGCCCTCGACGACGGGATCGGGGATCGCGTCGCGGCGACCGGCCTCGTACTTGTAGTAGCCGCTGCCCGTCTTCTGCCCGAAGCGGCCGAGCTCGGAGATGCGGTCGGCGACGTTGGGCTGCTTGAGCTCCGGGTTCTTGGCGTAGCGCTCCTTGCGGATGGCGTAGCCGATGTCGTTGCCCGCCAGGTCCGCGACGCGGAACGGGCCCATCGCGAAGCCGAACTTCTCGATCACCTTGTCGACCTGCCAGGGCGTGGCGCCCTCTTCGACCAGCAGGTCACCCTGGCGCATGTAGACGTGCAGCATGCGGTTGCCGATGAAGCCGTCGCACACGCCGCTGACCACGGCCGTCTTCTTGATCTTCTTGGCGATCGCCATCGTGGTGGCGAGCACGTCCTTGGCCGTCTTCGCGCCGCGCACGACCTCGAGCAGGCGCATCACGTTGGCCGGGCTGAAGAAGTGCAAGCCGAGCACGTCCTGGGGCCGCTTGGTGAAGCTGGCGATCTTGTCGACGTCGAGCGTCGAGGTGTTGGTCGCGAGGATGGCGCCGGGCTTGGCGACCTCGTCGAGCTTGCTGAACACGCTCTTCTTCACCTCCATCGACTCGAACACCGCCTCGATGATCAGGTCGGCGTCCTTGAGCGAGGCGTAGTCGAGCGAGGTGGAGAGCTGCGACATGCGCTTGTCGAGCTGCTCCTGCGTGAGCTTGCCCTTCTTGAGCGAGCCCTCGTAGTTCTTCCTGATGATGCCCACGCCCTTGTCGAGCGCCTCCTGCTTCATCTCGATGATCGTCACCGGGATGCCGGCGTTCAGGAAGTTCATCGCGATGCCGCCACCCATGGTGCCGGCGCCGATGATGCCCACCGACTTCACGTCGCGCAGCTTGGTGTCGCTCGGCACGTCCGCGATCTTGGAGGCCGCGCGCTCGCCGAAGAACGCGTGGCGGAGCGCCTTGCTCTCGTCGGTCTGCACCAGCTCGGCGAACAGCTTCGCCTCGACCTTCAGGCCCTCGTCGAACGGCTTCGAGACCGCGGCCGCGACGGCATCCACACACTTGAGCGGCGCGGGGAAGTTCTTGCTCATGGCGCCCACGGTGTTGCGGGCGAACTGGAAGTAGCCGTCGGCCTCGGGGTAGCTGACCTTGAGGTCGCGCACCTTCTTGAGCGGCTGGCCCACGGTGCTCTTCGCGAACTCGAGCGCGGCCTCCAGCAGGTTGCCCTCGACCACCTTGTCGAACAGCTGCGTGCCCGCGAGCTTGGCGGCCGGCACCGGCTCGCCCGACACGATCATGTTCAGCGCGGTCTCCACGCCGACCACGCGCGGCAGGCGCTGCGTGCCACCGGCGCCGGGCAGGATGCCGAGCTTGACCTCGGGCAGCGCGATGGAGGCGCTGCCGAGGGCGATGCGGTAGTGCGCGCTCAGGGCGAGCTCCAGGCCGCCGCCCATGGCCGCGCCGCTGATCGCCGCGGTCACCGGCTTCTCGCTGTTCTCCAGCGCCGTGTTGACGGTGAACAGGTTGGGCTCCGCGAACGCCGCCGGAGTGTTGAACTCCTTGATGTCGGCGCCACCGGAGAACGCGCCCTCGTTGCCGATCAACACGATCGCTTGCGCCTTCGCGTCCTTCGCCGCGGCATCGATGCCGGCCACGATGCGCGTGCGCAGCGCGTGGCTCAGCCCGTTGACGGGCGGGTTGTTCAAGGTGATCACGGCGACGTTGCCGTGCAGCTCGTACGGGGTGCTCATCGGACTCTCCTCGGCACTTTCGCCAGGACGGGCGGCTTAGCCGAATCCCGGCCACGCTTCATCTGCTCAGTCGCTCACGCTCTTACCTTTTCGAGTCGCGAGGATCCAGCGTCTTCAGGCGGGGGGCGGCTCGGAGGCGTGCACGACTTCGTTCACGCTGCTCTCGAGCTCCGGCAGGATGCCCAACCGCACGTAAATGGGACGGATGTGGTCCCGGAGTCGGGGCAGGGTGTTGCGGAAGGATAAGCTCGCTCCGCAGCAGATGGCGCCCCCGACCAGCAGGGTGTTCCCGGCGCCAAATGCGTCACTCAAGCGACCGGCGATCAGGGAGCCGAACGGCATCACGCCGAACACCGCCATCGAGTAGAGCGCCATCACGCGCCCGCGCTTGTCCTCGTCGACGAGCGTCTGGACGATGGTGTTGCAGGCCGCGAGCTGCATCATCATGCCCGCTCCGGTGGCCACCATCAGCGGCAGCGACAGCGCGAGCCAGCGCGACTGGGAGAGCGCCATCAGCGCCAGCCCGAACGCCAGCCCGGCGTTGTTGATCACCTTGCCCAGCCCGAGCACGCTCGGCCGCGCCGCCAGGTTCAGCGCCCCGAACAGCGCCCCCGCTCCGGACGCCGCCGTCAGCACGCCGAGCGTGGCCGCTTCGCCGCCCAGCTGCTCGCGCGCGATCACAGGCAGCAACGTCTGGTACGGCATGCCGCCGAGCGCGAACACGGTCAGCAGCACCAGCACCGCGCGGATGGGTGGAAAGTTGGCCACGTAGCTGAGGCCCTCGCGCAGCTCCGTCAGCACGCGCTTGCCGGTGGGCACGACCGGCACGTGCTGCACGCGCATGGCCAGCAATGACGCGAGCACCGCCACGTAGCTCACCGAGTCGATCAGGAAGCAGTAGCCCTCGCCGACGAGTCCGATCAGCGCCGCGGCGATGGTGGGGCCGATCAGGCGCGCGGAGTTCACCATCGAGCTGTTGAGCGCGAGCGCGTTCCCGAGGTCCGCGCGATCCTCGATCATCTGCACCACGAACGCCTGGCGCACGGGGATGTCGACCGCGCTGACCAGGCCCTGAAAGAGGTTCAGCGCGATGATGTGGTAGACGCCGAGCGTGCCGGTGAGCGCGAAGTAGGCCAGCAGGCCGGATTGCACCATGGCCAGGCACTGCGTGACCACCAGGGCACGGTGCTTGTTCATGCGATCCACCCACACCCCGGCAAAAGGCGACAGGAAGAACGAGGGAGCCTGGCTCGCAAACGCCGCGATCCCGAGCAGCAATGCCGAGCCGGTGATGCGGTAGATGATCCAACCGCTGGCGACGTGGGTCAGCCAGTTGCCGATGAACGAGATGCTTTGACCCGCGAAAAACAGGCGATAATTGCGGTGGCGTAGCGCACGTCCCATGCGCGCGAAGCGACCGCCGGCGGGAGTGTGCTGCGCGCTCGACGTCACGCGCCCACCATGCGCTGAGAATGGCTATCACGCCACGATCTCCCTGGCACGACCCCTGCTGTGTCTACGTTCTATGAGTGACCAGGAGCGCGAAGCCATGAAACAGCCCTTCAAGATCGATCTGCAGAGCATCAAGACGAAGGCCCGCGAGCACATCCTGCAAGGCGCGGTCACCGAGAACTACAGCGCCGATCGCGAAGCCGTGATCAAGGTGCTGAACGACGTGCTCGCGACGGAGCTCGTGTGCAACCTGCGCTATCGCAACAACGCGCTCGTCGCGCACGGCATCCACGCCGAAGCGGTCGCCGCGGAGTTCACCGAGCACGCCACGCAGGAGCAGGACCACGCGGACCGCATCGCAGCCCGTATCGTGCAGCTCGGCGGTGAGCCGAACATGGACCCGGCGTCGCTGACGGCGCGCTCGCACGCGGACTACAAGACGTCGCGCGACATCCGCGAGCTGCTGCGTGAGAACCTGATCGCCGAGCGCGTCGCGGTCGACACGTACGCGGAGATCGCGCGCTGGCTGGGCGAGGACGACCCGACCACGCGTCGGCTAATCGAGGAGATCCTGGAGCAGGAAGAGGAGCACGCCGACGACCTGGCGAGCCTGCTCGAGGGCCAGCACGCCGAATGACCATCAGGGGCAGGCGGGGGCAGGGCACCACGCGGTGTGACGCCGTGTCGGTTCGCCTCGCGTCCGCCGCGTTGTAATCTGTAGGCCATGGACCTCTCGACCCTGTGGACCGCCCAGGGACTCCTCAGCCTGGTGACGTTGAGCGCGATGGAGACCGTGCTCGGCATCGACAACGTCGTCTTCCTGTCGATCCTTGTCGGCAAGCTGCCGCGCGAGCAGCAGCCCAGCGCGCGCCGGCTGGGGCTCATCCTGGCGCTCGGCACGCGCATTCTGCTGCTGTTCAGCCTGTCCTGGGTCATGAGCCTGACCAAGCCGCTGTTCGAGGTCTTCGGACACGAGGTCGCCGGGCGTGACCTGGTACTGTTCGGCGGCGGCGGCTTCCTGATCGCCAAGGCCACGCGCGAGATCCACGAGAAGATCGAGTCGCCCTTCGGAGACGACACGCCTCACGTCTCGGGCAGCTCGGCGTTCGGCTGGGTGTTGGTCCAGGTGGCCATCCTGGACGTGGTGTTCTCGCTCGACTCGGTGGTGACCGCGGTCGGCATGGCGAACGACCTGACCATCATGATCACGGCGATGGTGATCGCGATGGGCGTGATGCTGTTCTTCGCGGGCTTGATCGGCGACTTCGTGCACGAGCACCCGACCATGAAGATGCTCGCGCTGTCGTTCCTGATCCTGATCGGCGTGATGCTGGTGGCCGAGGGCATGGGCCAGCACATCTCGAAGGGCTACATCTACTTCGCGATGGCATTCTCGTTCGCGGTCGAGGTCGTCAACCTAAGGCTGATGAAGGCGCACAATATGCACCTTCCGCCAGCTCCCAAGCCGCCTGTCGCGAACCCCGCCCCGGAGACCGAGCCGGCTCAGTCGCCGTAGGGGTTGTCGGGGATCTTGTCGTACGGGTTCGAGGGCGCGCGGGGCGCGGGGGCCGGGCCGGTCAGCGTCTCGAGCTTCTGCACGTAGTCGTTGAGCAGCACGCCCTGGGTCTGCTGGGCTCCGAATACGCGCTTCTGCATCGCGGCCGGGCCCTGCTGCGGCTTGGCACCGGGCGCGGCGGGTGCCGGCGCGAAGCCAGGGCGCGCCATCATGGCGGCCTGCGGACGCTTGCCCATCATGGCCGCACCGTTGGTGCCGAGCGTGACGTGCGCGGGCGGCTGGGCCTCGACGGGCTGCGAGCCCTTGGAGGCCTCGGTCGCCGCGATCGCCTGCGCGCTCGCCTCGACGGCCTGCGCCAGGTCCCACTCCGACTCGCCGACGTCGCGCTGACGGGGCTGCTCGGCAGCGGCCGGCTGCGGAGCCGCGACCGCCGCGGCTGCCTCGAGCAGGACGGGAGCGGCCGCCGAAGCCGGATCCGCGCTGGAGCCTGTGCGGCCCAGCAACCGTCCGATCCCGGTGTCATAGCTGGACGGCACCGGCAGCATCATGCCGACCGCGACCAGCCCGAGCGCACCGACGACGCGCACGCGCTTGCCCCAGCGGCGCTGTCCGCGGGCGCCCACCTGATCCAGGTGCTGCTCCCAGGCCTCGCGCAGGGCTTCACGCATCTGGCGCGCGCTCTGGTAGCGGTCGCTGCGGCGCGGCGACATGGCGCGCTCGACCCAGGCTTCTAGGGCTTCGTGCACGTCGCGCACCTTGCGCAGGGAGACCGGACGCGTGTGCAGCACGGAGGCCACCACGTCACCCGTGGTCTCGCCCTCGAACGCCGTCCGGCCGCTCATCATCTCGTAGGCGACCACGCCGACCGCGTACAGGTCCGCGCGCGAGTCGACGCTGGGCCC
>JBEVNG010000249.1:0-5888 GCA_040508235.1 Polyangiales bacterium
CACAGCTGGACGCGCCCCGAGGATCTCACCGCCATCGGCGTCTCGAAGGAGCGCCTGGCCGAGTACCATCGCCTGCTGCGCGAAGCCAACATCCCGCGCGGCTTCTACTCGTTCGATGGCGGCGCCCAGATCAACTTCGTGGCCCACGCCGCCGGCCTCTCGATCTCGGGCACGTCCAAGAGCTACCTGTACACGCGCAAGGAACACCCCGTTGCATCCGATCCTCCGCTGGATACCCTGCACTCTCGGCCCAAGGCCGCGGAGGTCCGCCGAGTCGAACCTCACTGGAGTCTCGAGTTCACCGCCAACTAACTTTCCTGTCGTGCCAGGATCTCCGCGGAGTAGTTCATGCCCGTCAAGAGCGCCGACTTCGTATCCGTCGTGGAGCGCTGCTACGAGCCCATCGAAGACGAACAGGACTGGCTCGCGTCCCTGTTCGACGCCGCGAGCCCGCTGCTCGACCTCGGTGGAGGCATGGGCCTGTCGATGGTCCGCGAAGGGCCCGACGGTCGCCGGATCGCTCTCTCGCAGGCGCGTGGACGCCTGCAGACCATCATCAAGACCAGCTGGCCAGTCATCGAGCAGCTGGACGACGAGACCTATCGTCGCTTCTACTACCCCGGGCAGCTGATCGCCCAGACCTCGCTGCTGGTGCCCACGTTCCCGCTGCCGGTGCGTGCGTTCTACGCCACGTTCATGAAGCTCGCCGGCGCGAAGGA
This sequence comes from Polyangiales bacterium, assembly GCA_040508235.1. Classification (GTDB taxonomy): domain Bacteria; phylum Myxococcota_A; class Polyangia; order Polyangiales; family DASUME01; genus DASUME01. The sequence continues at coordinate 720 of JBEVNG010000249.1, forward strand.
CCTGCTGGCGATGCTCGGCTACCCGGCGCACGGCTGGGCCTTCGCGCTGTACGTGGCGGTCGGCGACCACCCGATCGACGCGCGCCTGCGCGACACCCTGCGTCGCCTGCGCATTCACGTGGAGGCGAGCCTGCGCCTGCGGCTGTTCTCCGACAGCGAACCGCTCGCCATCCTGCGCCCCGACGGCAAGCTCGAGCACCTCGCGCGCGAGGTAGAGCAAGGTCAGGGCCGCGACCTCAGCACCCAGACTTCTCTGATCGAAGACGTTCGCAGCGCCCGCGGCCGCTCCGATCCACACCGTGCGCTCGACGTCTGGCAAGCCCTCGTGGACGGGCGCTGGAGCGTCGTCGAGCGCAAGGACAGCGACGGCAAGCGCTACTACCACGCGTTCGAGAACGCCCCCCACCTGTTCGCGCATCGCTCGCTGTCCGAAGCCGAGGCGATGATCCTCGGACTCTCGCTGCAGGGCCTGAGCGGCAAGGAAGTCGCGTACTCGACCGGCCTGTCACCGTCGCGCATCTCCTCGGCGCTGGCCGAAGCCGCCGAGCGTCTCGGCTTTGCGAGCCGCGAGGAGCTCCTGCGCGTGGGCGCCGCGCTCGCCGGTGACGAGGCGCATGTGATCACCAAGGAGCTCACGCAGGCCGAGCACGAGGTGCTGGCACTCGTGCGCGCCGGGCACAGCAACCAAGCGATCGCCACCGCACGCGGGACGTCCACACGCACGGTCGCCAACCAGGTGGCCTCGCTGCTGCGCAAGACCGGCGGCACGAGCCGGCGAGCGCTCATCGTCGGCGCGAACATTTGACATACGCCCATCCTTGTTCACGCTGCTCGCTACATGGCGGAGAAAAGCGGCGTGATCGGTTGGTGGCGCAGCACGCCCCTCTACCTGCGAATCATCGGCGCGATGATCCTGGGCCTCGGCCTCGGCTTGGCGGTGGGAGAGCACGCGGGGTCGCTCGCGATCCCCAGCAAGCTCGTGCTGCGCTTGCTCGGTGCGCTCGCGCCCGCGCTCGTGCTCGTCGCCATCGTGCAGGCGCTCGTGAACGCCGAGCTCAAGCAAGGCAAGGCCAACCGCCTGGTCCGCCTGCTCGCCCTCAACACGCTGGTCGCGATCTGCATCGGCCTGCTGGTCGCCAACGTCGTGCGTCCAGGACACTGGTCCGGCGCTCTCAAGCCCGCGGCCAAGGCGGCCGCCGAACACGGCGGTGGCAAGCCCGACATGCTCGGCCAGTTCCTCGAGAACATCCCCAAGAGCCTGCTCGGTCCGCTCACCGACGACGGCCGCGTGATCGGCGTGATCTTCCTCGGCATCGCCTTCGGCCTGGCCCTCCGCAAGAGCGCGACCAAGCCGATCCGCAACGTCAAGGACGCCATCGACATCACGCTGGACGCCCTCGTCGACATCCTGCACTTCGTGATCGAGCTCGTACCGATCGCCGTGCTCGGCCTGGTCGCCAGCATCGTGGGTGTGCAGGGCTTCGCGCCCTTCGCCGCCCTGGGTGCGTTCATCCTCGCCGTGCTGCTCGCGCTGCTCCTCCATACCGCTTACTACCTCACGCGCATCCGGTTCGGCTCCTGGGTCCGTCCTCGCATTCTGCTGCGCAACACCACCGACGCGCTCGTGATGGCGTTCTCCACCGGCAGCTCCACCGTCACCATGCCGCTGACCTACGAGCGGCTCACCAAGGGTGTGGGCCTGCGCGAGGAGTCCGCGAGCCTCGGCGCGCTGGTGGGCGCGAACTTCAACAACGACGGCACCGCGCTCTACGAGGCGATGGCCGCGCTGTTCGTCTCGCAGCTGTTGGCCGCGCAGGGCCTCGGCAGTGGCCTGACCTTCGGCCAGCAGCTGATGGTGGTGCTGACCTCGGTGGTAGCATCCGTGGGAGCCGCGGGAATTCCGGAAGCCGGCCTCGTGACGATGACGCTGGTCTTCCACGCGGTCGATCTCCCGGTGGAGTACATCGCGCTGTTGTTGCCGGTGGACTGGTTCCTCGATCGCTGTCGCACGGTGATCAACGTGCTCGGCGACATGAACGTGAGCTGCATGCTCGACGGCAAGGAGCGCAAGGCGGACGGCGACGCGTCATGAGCGGCTGCCCACCTGCCGCATTCTGACCGGCCGCGACCAAACTGCCCCGCCCAATGGCGCAAACGCGCCTCAGCCATCCGGGCCGAGGCCGCAACGCCGCGAAAACTGGCGCCATCTCGGTCAGCCATCGTTCGGCACGGCGCCTGCTTAGTCCCCGGTAGGAGGACACGGCGATGCGGCAAACGACGTTGGGCGCGGAGAAACATGTGCTTCGAGAGAAGCGCACCGTGGCAAACGGCGTCGAGATCTTCCACGAAGAGGTCGGCACCGGGCAGCCGCTGGTGCTGCTGCACGGCCTGACGGACTCTCACCGCTCCTGGCGCAGCGTGCTGCCCGCGTTGGCAAAGACGCGACGCGTGATCGTGCCGGACCTTCCCGGCTGCGGACTCTCGGCGCGGCCCGACGCCAGCTACACGCTGGAGTGGCAGGCCTCGGTGATGGCGGCGTGGCTCGATGCGCTAAACCTCGACAACGTCGATGTCGTCGCGCACTCGTACGGCGGCGGCGTGGCGCAGTTCATGTTGTTGCTGCGTCCGCAGCGCATTCGTCGGCTCGTGCTCGTAGCCTCCGGTGGGCTCGGGCGTGAAGTGTCGATGGAGCTGCGGCTGGCGTCGTTCACCAAGGTCGTGGAGACGTTCGGGCAGGCCGTGATGCCTCGCGTCGCGGCGTTCGCGCTGCGCGCGGTGGGTGGTGTGGTGACCGACGAAGTCGCCACCTGGATGCGCACCACCTCGTCACTGCCGGGCAGTGCGCGCGCGTTTGCGCGCACTGTCGCGGATGTGATCGATTGGCGCGGTCAGCGCAGGCACTTCCTGGATCGCGCCAAGGAGATCCGCGTGCTGCCGCCGGTGGCGCTGCTCTGGGGCACCAAGGACCGCGTGATCCCGTACGCGCAGGCGCAGAGCGCATCGAAGATGCTCGCCGGGGCGGAGCTGATCGCGTTCGAGGGGTGCGGTCACTTCCCGCATCACCAGAAGCCGTTCGAGTTCACGCGCGCGGTGCTGTCGTTCCTCGACCGTCCGTACGTGAAGCCGGTTCGTCTGCAAGAGACGGTCGCGGCGCCGAGCCCGTGGGCGGACTTCTTCGGCAAGCTCGACGTGGCCTGAGCCCGGCGAAGTCTGCAACCTTACTGTTGCGACGCGCGGACCTCACCGGGTCTGCGCGTTCACGCGTTCAGCGAGCCCCGCGCCTCAGTTCAGCACCACCCAGACCGTGGCGACCGCCAGGGCGTCGACCATCACCGTGCACAGCAGCGCGATCAGCGGGCGATGTGGCCTCCACCGTGCGCGACCCAGGTTGCCTGTCGAGTTCGTCTTCATCTTGCGAGACAACAATGCGTAAGTCGTGCCATCGCCCGCGCCTCGGACCGAGCGGCGGGCACGCCCGAGCAAGCCGATGGTTTCGACCCCGGAGATCCATGCAGCGCCGGCAATGGCAGCTTCGGCAGAGGAGTGGTTCGAGTGGTCGACGCGCGTGATTTCGATACGCGCGCGACCTCCGATGTACGTCTCTTGGGGGCGTCCTGCGCTCACCCCGATCGCACCCTATCTGGGTCGGTCGACGCGTAGTTTGCCGTTGATTCGTAACCTTCGCGCGCCCCATCATCGAACTCATCGATGGCAACTTACGCGCAAATTACGGCATATCGCCCGCAAGACATCGATGAGTCGCTGGAGGCCATGCGCGATGCTCTGCAGTACTTCCATCGCGAGCACGACCAGCGCGCCATCTTCTTGCGCGCGTATTATCTGATCACGATTGCGATGCACTGCGCCGTCAATAGGCAGGCGCCCTACACCACACGCATGTTCTTCGATGCGCAGTGGATCCGAAAGCTCGCGGGCAAGTTCGGTGCGCTCTACTTCCAGTCGCTCACCACGGCCGACCGGCCCGGGGAGCGCGCCTGGAAGCACGCGCATCGGCTCGCGGAGAACGATCAGGGTTCGGTCTTGCAGGATCTCCTGCTGGGCCTGAACGCGCACATCAACTACGACCTCGCGTACGGCATCTACCTGAACATGCTCGAGTTCGGCGACGACCGCGACCACCTGCTGTTGCCGCGGCGAAAATTCGATCACGATCAGGTGAACAGCGTGCTGGTCGACACCATGCCGCGCGTCGAGCAGGTGCTGACGCGCGACTACGGCGGCGAGGTGCTCGCGCTCGGCACGATCGCCGGCAGCTTCGACGAGGTGCTCGCGGGCGCCGGCCTCAAGTACTACCGCGAGCGAGTGTGGTGGAGCGCGGTCTCGTACCTGAGCGCCACCAACGAAGAGGAGCGAGGTCTGGTGACCACGCGCCTCGACTGGGAGTCCGGGCAGCTGGCCGGCGTGATCGCGGGCGAGGAGAACATCGTGCAGCGCACGCTGTCACGGCTCGCCAACCTGCTCAGCAAGCGCGAGTTCGGCGACCTGCAGCTGGAGCGCGAGACGGCGCTCGCGCAGCTACGGAGCGCGCCGCGCAGCGTCATCCAGCATCTTGCGGATGGTGCCGAGTAGCATCGCGCTGCGTGGTGGCTTGGTGATCTCGGTGAACGGACCGCTGACGTCGGTCTCGGAGCCGGGATAGCCGGTCAACAGGATCACGGGCACATCGGGGCGGAGCGCGCGCAGCCTCGGCAGCAGCTCGTCTCCGGACATGTGCGGCATCGAGCGATCGAGCACCACCAGCTGGACGCCCGTGCTGTCCTGCAGCCTCTGCAGCCCCTCGCGTCCGTCTCCCGCCTCCAGCACGTGGAAGCCCGCGTTCTCCAGCATGGCGACCAGCGCCCTGCGTACCAGGGGCTCGTCGTCGATCAGCAGGATCGTCTCGTCACCGCGGCTGTCGGAGAGCACGCCGGCGGGCGGCGTGGGCGCGACGTCCTCCGACGCGATCGGCAGCTCGATGGTGAACACCGTGCCTGCACCGGGCGTGCTGCGGCAGCGTACGGAGCCCTGGTGATCGAGGATGATGGCGTACGCACTGGGCAGACCGAGCGCGGTGCCACGTCCCACTTCCTTGGTGGTGAAGAACGGGTCGAACAGCCGCACGCGCGTGGCGTCGTCGATGCCCGGGCCGTTGTCGGAGATGCGGATACG
>JBEVNG010000263.1:0-5451 GCA_040508235.1 Polyangiales bacterium
GAACTGGCGCGTCAGGTTCACCGGCTGGTCGCCCGCGATCTTCTTGTGGCGGTGGCCGAGGATGAACGAGTAGAGCCGCACCGCCAGGTGGTTGGGCAGGCGGTGGCAGCCATGCGAGAAGCCGTTGGCGCTGTAGATCGAGAGGTAGTCCGACGAGCCGTGCGCGCGCACGCCGTTGTCCCAGTCGGGCCGACCGTTCTCGCCCGGCACCACGAAGTAGCCCGCCACCACGCCGTACGCGCTGAGGTAGCCCGGCCCGAGCTCGTCGTAGTTCACGACCTTGGTCCAGCTGCCGTTCACGGTCTTGGTCTTGACCAAGCTGCGGATCGGCGTCGAGGTGGGCGCGATCCAGACCGGGCCCGAGATGATCTGACGGATCACGCGCGCGCCGACGTCCGAGCCCTTGTAGCGGAAGTACTCGTAGCCGTCGGACGCTTGCTCCGCCCGCCAGCTGCCGATGGTGGTGCGCCAGCGCGCGAGCGCGATCTTCTTGCCGCCGTGATCCGCGTACAGCGTGAGCGACGGGTAGCGCTTGCGTGCGAACGGCTTGAAGCTGCCGTCCTTGTCGAACGGCAGGTCGTACCAAACGTCGCCGCGATCGACGACGATCGAGAGATCCATGTGCTCGCCGTAGTAGTCCGGCCGCGCGGGCAGCTTCACGGCCGCGCGCAGCGTCTTGAACTCCTCGGCCGAGTGACGCTGGAAGAACGCCAGCGCGGACTGCACGTCGGTGAGCCCCAGCTGCCTGAGCGCCTCGGCGTTGTACTCGTCGACCAGGTTGATCGCGGGCACCTTCTGGGTGCCGCCCGTGCCGTCCTCGATGATGCCCGCCGCCGAGACCACACGCTCGCGCAGCGCGCGCACCACGCTGTCGTAGTCGGCGTCGATGGGCGGCCGCGCCAGCGCGTCGACCGTCTTCGAGCGCAGGTAGTTGGCCTCGTAGATCATGTGCTTCTGCTGGAAGCGCCGCACCGCCACGCGCATCGCGTCGTCGTACAGGCCCTCGGTGTGCTTGCTCTTGTCGGTGAGCAGCTTCTCGCAGCGCAGGCGCTTCTCGACCGCGGCCATCGCGGGCTTCTCCAGCTCGCGCTTCTTCAGCAGGTTCACGCCGTCCGCGAACTCCGCCTTGTTGGCGGCCAGCTCGTCCCAGTCGGCGTAGTTGAACTTCTTGCGTGCCTTCTCGAGGTCGTCCTTGATCTTCTGGAGCTTCTTGGCTTCCTTCTTCAGCCCCTCGGGCGGCACGTACGACACCGTCTCGATGGCGCTCAGCGCGGCCACGCTCTCTTGATCGTGGCAGGCCGAGTTCACGTCCTCGAGGAAGCGCTCGCGGATCACGGAGAGCGCCGGCGAGATGCCGTAGAGCTCCAGGTAGTTCTTGTCGCCCGGCTCGAGCGGCTCGCCGTCGCTGTCGAGCTGATCGTTGGCGAGGCCGATGAACACGCGGCGATAGCGGTTGGGCAGCGGCTGCCCTTCCGGCGAGAGCTCCTCGTGGAAGATCAGCGGCGTCCAGGTGTCGCTCAGATCGACGATCGTGTAGCCCGCCTCCTCGGCGGCCTTGGCGTCGATCCAGCGCTCCTCGTTGTTCACCAACACCAGCGCGCGCTGCTCGGGCGGCAGGTCGTCGCGCTTCTTCAGCGCGTCCTTCTCGCTCACCGGCTTGGGCTTGGCCGGCTGCTCGGGCGTGGCCGCGGGGGGTTCGCTACTCTCGGGCGTGGTCGCGCCGCCGGACGAGCGGCAGGCCGAGAAGGCCAGCAGCGCGCCGAGAACGTGGAACTTGTACGAAGACGGAAAGCTCATGGGGCCTGGAACGGGCAATGTAGTGCGTGAATGCGGCTCGGGGCAACGTAGATGGCAGCCTACGGCGGGGGCAGCGTCCCACCCACGCATGTGGCGAATGATCGCAGCTTTTTTGCTGCTCGCATCCTCCGCGTCGGCCGCTCCGCCGCTGCGGGTTTCCATCGACGGCCACGCGCTCGTCCGCGCCGACGGATCGCCGTTCTTCTGGCTCGGCGATACCGCGTGGCTGTTGTTTACCCGTCTCGACCGAGCCCAGGCCGAGCTCTACCTGCGCGAGCGCGCGCGCCAGGGCTTCACGGTGATCCAGGCGGTGGCGCTCGGCGATCTGGAGGCCCCCGACATGCCCAACGCCTACGGGCAGACCTCGCTGCTCGGGCGCGACCCCAGGCGACCCAACGAGGCCTTCTTCGCGCACGTCGACTGGGTCGTGCAGCGCGCCAACACGCTGGGGCTGACGCTGGCGATGCTGCCGTGCTGGGGCGACACCTGGAACCCCTACCCCGGCGAGCGCCAGGCGATCTTCGACGTCGAGGGCGCGCGCTCGCTGGGCCTGTTCTTGGGCCGCCGTTACAGAGACGCGGACCTGGTCTGGGTGCTCGGCGGCGATCACCGCATCGACAGCCCGGCGCAGCTCGCGATCCTGCGCGCGATGGCCGAGGGCCTGCGCGAGGGCGACGGCGCCGCACACCTGATCACGTTCCATCCGCCCGGCGAGAGCGGCTCGTCGACGTGGCTGCACGACGCGCCCTGGCTCGACTTCAACATGCGCCAGAACGGCCACGGTGCCGAGTACGCACCGTACGCGAAGACGCGCGACGACTGGGCGCGTACGCCGCCCAAGCCGGTGCTCGATGCCGAGCCGCTCTACGAAGATCACCCGCTGTCGTTCGAGCAGAAGACGCGCGGCCACTCGCTCGCCAGCGACGTGCGGCGCGCCCTGTACTGGGATCTGTTCGGCGGCGCGTTCGGACATACCTACGGCCACCACTCCGTGTGGCAGTTCTGGTCCCCGGGCACCGAGCCCGCCAACGACCCGCTGCTGCCCTGGACCGAGGCCCTCGCTCAGCCCGGAGCCAGCCAGATGCGGCACGCCCGCAGCTTGCTCGCGGCGTACCCCGGCGCGCGCGTGCCGGACGACGACATCCTGGTGCCCGACCGTGTCGCGACGGCGGTGCCCGGTGCCGGTCGCGCTCGCTTCGTCGCCATGCGCGCGCAGACCCGCCGCTGGGCGATGGTGTACGCGCCCGTCGGTCGCGGCTTTCGCGTGCGCCTGGAGGCGGTGATGGCCACGCGCGTGCGCGCCTCCTGGTTCGACCCACGCACGGGCAAGCTACGCGCGATCGCGACCTACCCGGCGCGCGGCGAGCGGACGTTTATCCCCCCGAGCGCGGGGGAAGCGCTGGACTGGATCCTGGTGCTCGATGACGTCGACAGGACAACCCGATGAACGCCAGAGGCCAGCGGCGCCGTGGTAGCCGTTGCTGACCATGGCCTGCGTCTTCGCGGATGCGCCGTCTCGATGATGCTCGCGCGCGTCGCACGCGTGCGCGCGGAGTTCGCCTGCCAGCGCCCGATCGCGCTCTGACGGGTCAGAGGTAGCGGTGGTCCGAGGCGGGCGGCACGGAGAACACTTCCCATGCCTGCTTGGCGCCCTCGGGCGTGCCGACGACGGCCCAGTGCTCGGCCGCGACGCGGCGCAGGAACTCGCTGACGTAGCCGTCGAGCACGACCGCGGTGAAGTCCTCTGGCTCGTGCGTGCCGAGCACCTCGCCCGCGCGCGGCAAGTCCGAGCGCCCCTCGACCACCAGCCCGGGCAAGTACGAGACCGTGACCAGCCCGTTGTCGGCCTGCCCGATGCGCAGCGATGCGCCCAGCGCCACGCGGTCTTCACGCACGCGCGCGGCCGCGAACTCGAGGCCCGGCTCGCCCTCGCGCGACACCACCAGCTGCTGCTTGCTGTAGTGCTCGATCGAGACCGCGACGCTCGACAGGTGGCTGCGGATCCCACCCTCGCGCTGCCGCCACTCGCGCCGGCGATCCTGCGCACGCTGCGTGGCGCGCGCGACCCGGTCGAGCTGCCTGAAGTCGTCCTCGTTCATCTCCCCCTCCGGCTCCAACGCTCCCATGAAGACACAGGAAAACGAAGCGCCAGAGTGCTTGCGGGAGCGCGTGCTAGGCCGGTGACTCGGCCTTCTTGGCGGCCTCGAACTCGGCGCGCAGGGCCTCGTCGTCGGGCGTGCGCTTGAGCAGCTCGCGGTAGACGGCGAGTGCACGTGGCTTGTAGCCCTGCATCGCCAGCAGGCGCGCCATCGTCAGCGTGTTGATGGGCTCCTTGCTCGCGGACGGTGCGTCGTCGCGCGGCGCCGGACGTGCACTCACCTTGGCCTTCACCTGCGCGCGCGAGGCCGGCGCCGCGGTGCGCGGCTTGGCGGCCTCCACGGCGGGTTCCACGGCGGCCTCCAGCTTGGCCTCGGGGACCGGCTCCGGCGCGACGGCCCCTGGCGCCTCGGTCGCGGCCGGGCTCGCCTCGTCCCTCGACGGCTGCCCGCCCAGCACCGCGTCCAGCTCGGCGGCCTCGTCGTCGTCCAGCGGCGCCTCGAGCGCGAGCGGACCGGCGTCCTCCGGGAACTCGCTGATCTCCTCCTCGATCCAGGACGCGATCTGCGAGAAGCGCAGGTCGGCGGACTCGCGCGCCTCCGCCAGCTGCAGCACGCCGCGCTCCGTGGGCTGCGTGCCGGTGGCGGCGGGGATCGCGAACGGCTCGTCCAGGGCGCTGGCGTGGTCCCAGCGCGCCAGCACCGGCCACTCCTCCGCTTCGCTCTCCTGCGGCTGCTCGGGCGCCAACGCGGTACGCGTGCCGGTGCGCGCCTCGGGGTCCGCGGCGCCAAACGGGTCGGTCTGCTCCGACCAGCCGTCGTCGTGTGGCTCGTGCTCGGAGAAGCCGTGCGCTTCGAGCTCGTGCAGCTCGACGTCCTCGTGCCCGAGGTCGACCACCTCGTGCTCGTCGCGCTCCGGCCGCGGCGGCTCGGACGCGATCAGCGCGCGGTCGCGCTCCAGCACTTCCTTGAGCCGGTTCTGCAGGCGCGCGGGCTCCGTGGCGGGCGCGGCCTTGCGCTTGCCACCCAGCCGAAACAGCGAGCGCGCGAAGCCTGAACTGCTCTTCGGTGCGGGCTCTGGCTCGGCGCGCACGGTCACATCCGTCTGGTCGCTGCGTCGAACGTCATGCTGCATCGGCACTCCACGCGGCCACGGGCCGTCGCGACAGGTGTAGCTCTCAGGGTGGCCGATGGGGGACGGAGGGCAAAAAATCGGCGCGTCGGCGCGTAAAAGGCGCTCGCCGGTCAACTCCGCCCACGAAACGCCGAGCCGACAACTCGACGCCGTGGGTGGAACCGAATGATCCTGACGAGTTAGATCGCCGTGGTGCGGCGCTCTTTCTCACGCTCGACCGGACCGCGCTCGGCCGCGTCCAGGGCGCCGAGGGACGCCACCCCGCTCTGGTCGCGCTCCGGGCGGCCCAGATCCGCCCGATCGCGCCGCGCGGCCAGCACCTGCTCCATGGTCTTGGGCGTCAGGGCCGCCTCGTCGAAGCCCAGGCTCAGCCCGCGCTCCTCCAGCCATGCGAACTCACCGTCCATCAGCTTCTGCGCGAAG
>JBEVNG010000275.1:0-4761 GCA_040508235.1 Polyangiales bacterium
GCCAGCGCTGCCTTGAACTCGTCAGCCGCCTTGTCGAGCTGCTTCTGCTGCTGATACACGGTGCCGAGCAGGTTGTGGATCTTGGCCGCTTCTTCCGAGCCGGGCTGCGCCACCTTGAGCGCGCTGCGGCTCACCTGCGCAGCCTGATCGAGATAGCCCAGATCGGCGTAGAGCGAGCCGAGCGCGTTGTACGCCGCGAGGAAAGTCGGGCCCTTCTCGATCGACTCGGTGTAGCGCTGCAGCGCACCCTGCTGATCGTCCAGCTCCTCGAGCACCTGCGCGAGCTTGTAGTACGCCTTGAACAGGCCCGGCTCCGCCGAGATGGTCTTCTCCAGCGCCTTGCGGGCGCCGTTCCAGTCCTTCAGCTCGATCAGCACCGTGCCCAGCTTCTCGTGGTACGCGGCGTTGTCCGGCGCGGCCGCGATGGCGCGCGTGAGGTCTTCCTTGGCTGGCTCGAACTTGCGCATCTCCATGTGCACGATGGCCAGGTTGTAGAAGGCCTGGTGGTTGGACGGGTCCATCGCCGTCGCCTTTTGCAGCGCGCCGACCGCCTCCACGTACTGCTTCTGGGTGGCCAGCGAGACGCCCTGATTCATGGCGTTCATCGACTCGACGTTGGCGCGCGAGCACCCCGCGCCGGCCGCAGCCACCGCGCCGGTCACAACCGTGATGAGCAAGAGCTTGCGCATGCGATCTTCCCCCAACCCTCTCCGGCCGCGACTCAGGACGCGCTCTCGAGCACGAACGGATACGACACGATGACGATGCCGCCGCCGTCGGGCGCCGGGAAGGTCCAGCGCCGGACCGCCGTCGCGATGCACTGCTCCGCGCGCGCCGCACCGAGCGACGAGCTCTCGACGTTGGCCGCCTGCACCGCACCGGTCGGCGAGATGATGAACTTCACCTGCACGCGACCGGAGAGGTCGGGCCGCGAGTTCAGCTCCTGCTCGTAGCAGAAGCGCACCTCGTTGATGTGGCGCTGGATCACGCGCCGAATCACTTCCTTCGAGAGCGAGCCGCGCACGTCGGCGTTGCCCGAGCGAATCTGCGGGACCTTGGCGTCGCGACCGCGGAAGCCGCCGGCGCCGCGACCGTAGCCGCTGCCGCTGCCGCCACCGCCACCGTGACCGATGGTGCCGAGGTTGCCGAGACCGATGGTGCCCTCGCCGGTACCTCCGCCGCCCCGGCCGGTGCCGCGCAGGCCGAGGCCGCCGAAGCCGAAGTTCTCGCCGATCTGGTCACCCATCAGCGCGCCGAGCGCGCTCATCGGGTCGTAGCCGAGGGCGCTGTCCTGCCCGTACGGCGAGGTCGGCGAGTTCCAGGCGCCGGTGGAGGCCGCGAGCACGCCGAGAATACCGGCGGTCTTCGCCTCTTCCTTGGCAGCCTCGCGGGCCATGTGCGGGTCTTCGTTGTCGGCCGGACCCTGGATGGCGTACTTGTTCTTGGTCTTCTGGGACGACTCCTTGCCCATCTGACCTTCTTCGTCCTTGTGCCGCTTGCCCTTGCCGCCCTCGGAGTCGTCGGCCTCGGAGTTCTGCAGCCAGTCGGGCGTCTCTTCCTCGACCATCTCCGGCGGTTCCATCAGGTACTTGGCGAGCCGCGCGTCTTCGCTCAAGAGGTCGAGCGAGAGCGCCGAGCCGCCCGGCGGCATGAAGTACATCATCGCCAGGAACAGCCCGTGCAGCGCGAACGAGAGGATCGTCCAGAGGTGCTGCTTCGCGTTGAAGCCGCCGCCCTGCCCGATGCCCACGGCCTTGCCCGCGTTCACCGGCCGCACCACGAAGGTGAGCCCGCGGAACTCCACGCGCCCGGTCGCGCCGGGCGGCAGCGGATACTGGTGCGCGCCCGCGAGCTCGCCACACGGCTGCGCGCGCCCGCTCGAGATCAGATCGGAGAGCGCCATGCGGTCGTTGCCGATGCTGATCTCGCCGGTCGCACCCTGCGGGATCACCAGCGCGGCCGAGCCGCCGATGTCGATCACCACCGGCATGCGCGGCGTGCCGAGCAGCTCGGAGCCGACCAGGTAGTCGACGTCGCTCTTGCCCTTCGCGTCCGTGGTCTCGCCGATGTAGAAGCTGCGCACGGGGTTGAGGTGCTCGACCGTCAGCACCGCGTTGTCGCCCCACATCACCATCACTTCGAGCGCGCGGTCGCCGGTCTCCACCTCGTCGGGGCTCGGCGCGGGGCCGGTGGCGATGAGGCCGTAGCGAACGCTCTCCGGGTCTTCCTCCGGATGGCCGTAGGCACCGCCGTACTCGAGCTCCTGGTGCTCGTGCGCGGCCTGCGCGGCCGGGTCGTAGTGGTCGTGCGCTTCGGCGGCGTAGGCCACGGCGGGCGCAGCGCCGAATGCGGCGGCGGGCGCAGCGCCGAACGCGGCGGCCGGCGCGCCACCCGGCATGGGCGGCGGCGCTCCGAACGGATTGCCGAACGGGTTGGCGCCGGCTGCGGGCGCACCCGGCAGCGGCGGCGCTGCACCTGCGCGCCCGGGCGGCGGAAAGCTCGCGCCCCCAAAGGCCGACTGCTGCGCGTTGGCGGGCGGCCCACCGAGCGGCAGCGACGGCGGCTGAAAGCCGTGCAGCGTGCCGACCGAAGGAACCAGCGGCGCCTTGGCGGCGGCGGGCGCGGGCCGGCCGAAGTCGGGCGCGCCGCGGCGGTCGAACGCGGGCGGCGTCGCCGACGGATCCGCGTGCTCCGCGGCCAGCGCCGCGAAGTCGACGCCGACATTGTCGCGGTCGACCGCCATCGTGGCTTCGTTGTCGCCGAACGCGTCGTCCTCGACCTCGACCACGATGCGGGTCTGCCCGATGGTGATCTGGTCACCGCTCGAGAGCCGCGCCTTGTTGCTCTTGGTGCCGTTGACGAAGGTGCCGGAGGCCGAGCCGAGATCGATGATGTAGATCTCGTCGGGGCCGCTCACCTCGATCATCGCGTGCATGCGCGACGCCAGCTCGTCCTCGAGCTTGAGGTGGCTCGAGGCCACCTTGCCGATCTTGATGATCGGCTCCGAGAACGTCTCCGTGCGCAGGAACTGCTCCCCCCGATAGATATCGAACTTGATGGGGATCCGAGAGTTTGACACCGTCGCCTCCAGCGAATCGTGACCGGCGGGCCGCTACGTGCGCAGCCGCCAAAGACTCAGTAGGCCGCGCCGAGTTAATCTCGGCGGGCCGAACGCTCAGAGATCTTCCACCGACTTGAGCATCTCGGGGATGAAATGCTCGCGGATCTGAATCAGCGACGCGCGGTTGCCGCGCCGCCGCACGCTGAGCAGCTCACCGTCCGGGCGCACCAAGTCGCCGGTGACGAGGTCGTCTTCGAAGTCGTACGAGGTCGCCGAGGGCTCGGCCGCCCCGGCTGCCGGTGGAGCTTTGCCCTGCGCCGCTGCCGCGCTGGTCACACCGGCCGAGGCCACGACGGCCGCGATGCACAGCGAAAAGGCCATCCATTTCGTCATCGTTATTCTCCTCTCGGCCCGCCGCGCGTGGCACGTACGCCCACCCTACGACACCACGAAGCTGGCGAGGTTCCCCAAAAACAGCACTACCGGACCGGCTGGCTACTGCTGCGAGCTCGGCTGCGCATTCTGGGCCTTCTCCATCTCCTGGATGGCGGCCATCGCCTCCACGGCGAGCTGGATGTTCTGCCTTCGCCCCGGCCGGCAGCTCTTGGACGACTTGCGCTTCTTCTTCGCGTCCTCGTTGCCGCAGCGCCGCTCGATGTCCTCGACGATGGTCTTGTACTCGGGCTTACCCTGCGCGCGCTGCACGAACTGGTCGTAGAAGCTGAGCGCCTGCTTCAGGTCGCCGACCGACCCTGACATGTAGTCCTGATACAGAATGCCGAGGTTGAAGTACGCCTCCGGCCGATCGCCGCTGAGCGTCTTGGCCTCCTCGTACTGCTTCTTGGCGCCGTCCGCGTCGTTGAGCCCGCGCAGCGCGGCGCCGAGGCCGACGTGCGCGTCGTAGCTCTTGGCCCTGAGCCCCACGGCCTTCTCGAACGCCTTCCTGGCGTCTTCGTAGCCGCGGAAGCTGAGCGTGATCTGCCCAAAATTCATGTGCGCTTCGAAGTTCTCGTCGTCGAGCTGCGTGGCTCGCTCGAACATGCGCAGCGCGTCGAACACGTTCTGCTTCTTGACGTTGATCAGGCCCCAAGTGTTGTACAGCGGCGCGTAGTTGGGGTTGATCAGCTGCGCCTGCCGGCAGACCACCGCGGCGAGGTCCAGCATCTTGGCGTTGTTCTGCGCGCGGCCGAGGAACAGCAGCGCCATCTGGTTGAACGCAGGCAGGTAGGTCGCGTCGATGGCGAGCGCACGGCGCAGGTTGCTGAGCGCGTCTTCACTGACCGCGCCGCTGCGCGCCATCTGCATCATCGCGAGGTTGGTGTAGCCCTCGGTGCACTGCGGGTCGTCGCGCACGGAGCGCTCGAACGACGAGTACGCCTGCTGCTCGCGGTTGTTCTTGAAGTGATCGATGCCGATGCCGACGCGCGCGCCGCACTGCTTGCCGTTGACCTCGAGCGCCTGGTTGTAGAGCTTGAGCGCCTCGCTGCTCTTGCCGCAGCGATCGAGCGCCAGGCCCGACATGTAGATGGCCTCCGAGAAGCGGCCCTTCTGGGCCTGGTTGGCCGAGGAAAACGCGCGCGACACCGAGCTGCACTTCGACTCGTCCCAGCCGCTCTTCTCGGCCGCCTCGAACTCCGCGAGGGCGCCCTTCCAGTCGGCCTCGGCCTGCTTCGACACCTGCACGGTCGGGCCGGCCTTGC
>JBEVNG010000309.1:0-7219 GCA_040508235.1 Polyangiales bacterium
TCGGCGCTATGAGATGCTGCGCGCAGGCACCATCCATCGCGTCGAAAGCTCGTCATGACCGCGGCTGTCTCCAGCAACCCCGCTTCTCGTAATCCCGTCATCTTCGTCCTGCTGACGGTGCTCATCGACACCATCGGCTTCGGCATCATCATGCCGGTCTCGCCGCAGCTGATCATGGAGATCGCGGGCGTCGAGCTCGCCGACGCGGCGCGCCTCGGTGGGCACCTGCTGGTGGTGTTCGCGGCGCTGCAGTTCCTGTCGGGTCCGATCCTGGGCAACCTGAGTGATCGCTACGGACGTCGGCCGGTGCTGCTGGTGTCGCTGATCGCGTTCAGCCTCAACTATGCGCTGATGGGCTTTGCGCAGAGCCTGACGTGGTTGTTCATCGGCCGCGCGTTGACCGGCATCGCGGGCGCCGTCTATGCGCCCGCCAGCGCGTACGTCGCCGATGTCACGCCGCCCGACAAGCGTGCCGCCAACTTCGGCCTGATCGGCGCGATGTTCGGCCTCGGCTTCATCGTCGGGCCCGCGCTCGGCGGCTTGCTCGGCAAGTTTGGCCCCCGCGCGCCGTTCTTCGCGGCGGCCGGCCTCGCCGCGCTCAACTTCCTGTACGGCGTGATCGTGCTGCCCGAGAGCCTGCCCAAGGAGCGCCAGCGTGCGTTCGACATCCGGCGCGCGAACCCGCTCGGCACGCTGGTGTCGTTGCGCAGTGCGCCGCACGTGCTCGGCTTCGCGCTGGTCGCGTTCGTCTGGCAGCTCGCGTTCCACGTCTACCCCGCCACCTGGTCGTTCTTCGCGATCGCCAAGTTCCAGCTGGAGCCGCTGGAGATCGGCGGCACGCTCGCGCTGTCGGGCATCTCGATGACGGTGGTGCAGGGCTTCCTCACCGGTCGCATCGTCGCGCGCATCGGCGAGAAGCGCACCGCGCCCATCGGCTTCCTCGTGGGCGCCACCGCGTTCCTGGCCTACGCCTTCATGACGCAGAAGTGGATGCTCTATCCCGTGCTCGCGCTCGGCGGCATGCAGAGCGTCGCGATGCCCTCGCTCAACGCCCTGATGTCACGCGCGCTGGGGCCGGAGCGACAGGGAGAGCTGTCGGGCGCGATGGCGAGCATCATGGGCTTGAGCTCGATCATCGGTCCCTACGTGCTGACGCAGACGATGGCGTACTACTCCTCCCCGAGCGCGCCGCTGTACTTTCCCGGTGCCGCGTTCGTGCTGGCCTCCCTCTGCGCGCTGTTGTGCCTGTTGCTATTCGAACTGCAGCTCCGTCGCGTCGCGCGTGCACAATCATGAGCATGCGACCGTCCTCCGCGCTGGTCCTCGCGCTCGCGCTCTCTGGCTGTGATGCCCCCGGCCTCCGCGCGCCGCCGCCGCCGGAGCCCACCACGGCAGCCGCGAGCCCCACGCCCACCAAGCCCGCGGACATCGCATGGGGCACGGCGATCAAGTGGCACGAGTGGGACGCGGCGCAGCGCATTGCCGCGGCGGAGAACAAGCCCGTGTGCGTCGTCGTCTACGCGGACTGGTGCCCGCTCTGCAAGGAGCTGGCGCCCGAGTTCACGAAGCCCGAGCTGGTGCGCGCCGCGGCCGGCCTGGTCATGGTGCGGCAAGATCAAGACGACAAGCCCGCCTGGCTCGAGCAGCGCCTGGGCAAGTACGGCAACTACCTCCCGCGCGTGCTCTTCCTCGACCCGAACGGCAGCGTGCGCGAGGACCTGCAGAGCGGCCACCCGCGCTTCCCCTACTTCTACGCATCCATGGTAAGTGACCGCCTGATCGCCAACATGCGCGCCGCCGCTGCGTCCTCGCGTCACTGACGTGCGGCACGGCCCTGGAGCGGCGAGAGAAGGGCGACGTCCGCGACCGCTTCGTGATCGACATGCTCGCCGAGCGCGGACCCCCTAGCGGCCGACGACGGTGATCGCTTGCGAGGCGAGCGTCTCTTCGTTTCGGAGCACGTAGCGGAGCTCGTACGTGCCGGGCTTGCTGGGCGCGCGGAGCTTGCCGGCGCCCTTGCTGTCGCGTGCCGAGAGCAACGACTCGGAGGCTGCCGGTTGCACGTCCGGCCTCGCGAGCGTGATGTAGTCGCGCTCGTTGTTCGGCCCCGTCCAGCGCACCTCGAAGTCCGCGTCCACGACGACGCTGCTCGGGCCTCGCACGGTGGCCTGGACGGGCACCACCTCGATGCGCTGGCGCGCCAGCGTCTCGCGGCCCAACAGCTCGTAGTGGAGCTCGTAGGGTCCTGGGCGGCTCGGCGCGTTGAGGGTCACCTTGCCGCGAGTCCCCTCGCGCGCGGGCTGCGAGTTTCCGAACACGGAGGCGAGTGCGTAGGAGTCGGGAGGGCAGAGCGTCACGCTGTCGCTCGAGTTGCCGGGCCCGCTCCAGCTCACCTCGAAGTCCGCGCCAGCCGCCACGCTCGCGGGACCTTGCACCGTCGCGGTCGCGGGTGTGACCTCCAGGCGCGAGGACGCGGCGACCGTCTCGCGCCCGATGACGTAGCGCACCTCGTATGTGCCGGGCTTGATCGGTGCCAACAGTCTGCCGGAGCCGGACTTGCCGGAGACGTTGAAGGCAGAGGCCAGCGCGCCGTGCAGCATCGCTGCGCGGGTACCCAGGTCGGCGAGCGTCACCTGGTCGCCGTCGAAGCCCGGGCCCGTGTAGCTGACCATCAGATCCTTGCCGACCTCGATGCGCGCCGGGGCGGTGAGGGTCGCCTTGCCATCGAGCGGCGGCTCTTGCTCGACCACGGTCTGCTTCAGCGCGCCCGAGAGCTCCGCCGCATTGTTGGCGGAGAAGTACTTGCCGCCCGTCGCGTCGGCGACGCACTTGAGCTTCTTGAGCTCGCCCTTCTTCAGCCCGAAGCCCACCACGTGCACCGTGAGATCCGCGCCCGCCTTCTCCAGCGCGGCCGCCGCGGCGCAAGGGTCCGCGCTGCACGACTCGATGCCGTCGGACACCAGGATGACGGTGGCCTTGTTCTGGGTGTACTGCAGCTTCTCCGCGGCGAACTGCACGGCGGCGGTGAGGGGAGTCTTGCCCTTGAACTCCAGCGCACTCAGCGCCGCGCGAATCTGGCCGCGGTCGGTGCCTACCGCCGCGATCTGCTCGATGTCCTTGCAGTCGGACGCGCGCCGGTGCCCGTACGCCACGAAGCCGAGTCGTCGATCCGCGGGCAGGTCATCGAGCAGCCCGCCCACCACCGAGCGCGCGATCTCGATCTTGGTCTTGCCCTCGACGCGCCCCCACATCGACTTGGAGGCGTCGAGGATCAGGATCGCGTCGTCCGCTCGCGCGAGGGAGACGAACGCCATGCAGAGCACGAGCACGTAGAGGGTGCGCATCACCCTGCATAGCACCATCGCTAGTCCGCGTTCGGGTGACCCGGGCGCTTGGCCTCGCGCAGCTTGTCCTTCTTGCTCTTGCGCTTGCCCTTGATCCCACCGTTCACGTCGCGCACGGGAGGCGTCAGCTCGCGTGGCTCGAAGCCGGCCACTTGCTCGCGCTCCAGCTGCAGGCGGTGCCGCTTCTCGATCAAGCGGAAGTGGCCGGCGTTGTTCGCGCTGATGAAGCTGATCGCCACGCCGGCCGCGCCCGCGCGACCGGTACGACCGATTCGGTGCGTGTAGTCGGCGGCCGAGCGCGGCAGGTCGAAGTTCAAGACCGCGGGCAGCTGCGCGATGTCGAGGCCACGCGCCGCGAGATCCGTCGCGACGAGCACCTGAAAGCGGCGCGCCTTGAAGTCGGCCAGCGTCTGGTTGCGCGCATCCTGGCCGAGCTCCCCGTGCAGGGGCCATGCACGAAAGCCGGCACACGAGAGCTCATGGGCGAGCTCGTCCGCCGCGCGGCGGCTGGCGACGAACACGAGCAGCTGCTGCCACGCGTGCACCTGCAGCAAGTGGAGCAACAGACGCCCGCGTGCACGCTCGTCGACCTCGATCACACGCTGCTCGATCAGGTCCGCACCGGGCGCCGCGCCGCTGTCGAGGTTGATGCGGGTAGGGTCGCGCAAAATCAGCTCGGCCAGCGCCACCACCTTGGGCGGGAACGTGGCCGAGAACAGCACGCGCTGGAGCTCGGTCGGCAGCTGCGTCTGCAGCGTGGTCAGCTCGTCGTGAAAGCCGAGCGCGAGCAGCCGGTCCGCCTCGTCGAGCACGAGCGTCTCCAGCGCGGCGAAGTCGAGTGCACCTTGCGCACGCAGATCGAGCAAGCGTCCGGGGGTGGCCACGACCACCTGCGCGCCGTTGGCAAGCGCGTCCAGCTGCCGCTCGATCGGCGCTCCTCCCACGGCCACGCAGGTCGCGATGTCGAGGTGCCGGCCGTAGCGCGCGATCGACTGCCCAATCTGCACGGCCAGCTCGCGCGTCGGCACGACGATCAACGCTTGCACCACCGCGTCTGGGCGGAGCCGCTCCAGGATCGGCAAGACAAAGGCCGCCGTCTTGCCCGAGCCCGTGCGCGCCGAGGCCCACAGATCGCGCCCCGCCAACAGGGGCGCAATCGAGGCTTCCTGCACCGGCGTCGCGTGTTCGTAGCCCAGCTCGTCCAGGGTCTCGAGGAGCGGCGCGGACAGACCCAGTGCGGCGAACTTCATCCGGCGCGCCTTACCCCGCCGACGGGCGCCGAGCACGCCGCCGACGGGCGTCAGACAGGAAGACCCTCGTCCCAGTAAGGTTCCGGTCCGATTCGGGCCACGAGCCAGTCGATGAACACGCGTACCTTTGGCGCCAGCTCGCGTGAGCTGGGGTACAGCGTCCACAGCGTCTGGGTCGAGATCAGCGGGTAGTCCGTGAGGATTGGGACGAGCGCACCGCTGCGCAGCTCGTCGGCCGCACACCAGGTCGCCATCAGCGCGACGCCGAGCCCGGCGCAGGCCGCGTCGCGCACCGCGCCGCCGTCGTTGATCCGCAGCGCGGGCGTGACCCGCTTCGCGATCGTCGCGCCATCCGGCGCTCGGAACGTCCACAGGTCGAGCGTGCCGACCACGAGGCACGCATGCGTGTCGAGCTCGTCCGGCGAGTCGGGATGGCCGCGCCGCGCCAGGTATTCGGGCGACGCCACGAGCACCCGCCGGTCGGGCGCGATGCGGCGCGCCACGAACGTGGAGTCACTCAGGTCCGCATAGCGAACGGCGACGTCGAACGCGCCTTCCACCAGGTCCACCACGCTGTCGGAGATGCGCAGGTCCGGCCGTATCCCTGGATAGCGGTCGATGAAGTCGGGCAGGCCCGGCACGATGTGCATGCGCGCGAACGAGGCCGGCGCGGCGACGCGCAGCACGCCGGCAGGGGGCACGCCTCCACGCCCCAGCGCGGCCCGGGCCGTGGCTTCGCCGTCGAGCAGGTGCTGGGCGTGCGGAAGGAAGGCGCGGCCATCCTCCGTCAACGTCGCCATCCGGGTGGTGCGATGCACCAGGCGCGCGCCCAGCTCCTTCTCGATGGCGGCAAGCCGCGCGCTGGCGGCGGCCGGAGTCACGCCCAGGTCGCGGGCGGCGGCGCTGATGCTCGACAGCTGCGCGATGCGCACGAACAGGGTCAAGTCGCGAAAGTCCATCACTTGCTTTCAAACGAGTTTTGAAACTGTCGGCAAATCTACCCGACTACCCGCGCTTCTGCTCGACGGCCACGTTGGCAACACGAGGAGCTTGAGCATGAGAGACACGATGCAGGCCGTGGTGCTTACCCGTTTCGGCGGCCCTGATGCGTTCGAGCTACGCGATGTGCCCGTGCCGGCGGTCGGCCCGCGCCAGGTTCGGGTGCGCGTGCACGCCACGGCGATCAACCCGCTCGACTACCAGATTCGCCGCGGCGACTATCCGACCCTGGTGCCTCTGCCCGCGATCATCGGGCACGACATCTCCGGCGTGATCGAGGAGCTCGGCTCGCACGTGACCGAGTTCGCGGTGGGCGACGAGGTCTACTACACGCCCCGGATCTTCGGTGGCGCCGGATCCTACGCCGAGCAGCACGTCGCCGACGTCGAGCTGGTGGGGCGAAAGCCGGCGAACCTCAGCCACCTCGAGGCCGCCAGCCTGACCCTCGTCGGCGGCACGGTGTGGGAGTCCTTCGTCACGCGCGCCCAGCTCTCCGTCGGTGAGACCGTGCTCATCCATGGTGGCGCGGGTGGTGTCGGCAGCATCGCCATCCAGGTGGCCAAGGCGATCGGCGCTCGCGTGATCACCACCGCGCGCGCCCAGAACCACGCGTTCGTGCGCTCCCTCGGCGCCGACGAAGCGATCGACCACACCTCAACGGACTACGTCGACGCCGTCGTTGCACTGACGAGCGGGCAGGGGGTCGACGTCGTGTTCGACACCATCGGCGGTGACTCGCTCGCGAAGAGCCCGCGCGTGCTCGCCGACTCCGGCCGCGTGGTCAGCATCGTGGATATCCCGCAACCCCAGAACCTCGTCGAGGCGTGGGGAAAGAACGCCGCCTACCACTTCGTGTTCACGCGACAGAACCGGGGCAAGCTCGACGCCCTCACGACCCTCGTCGAGCGGGGCCTGGTCAAGCCAGTCCTTGGCGCGACCCTGCCGCTCGCGCGCATCGGTGAAGCGCATGTGCTGCTGGAGAACGGCAGCGCGCGCGGGCTACGCGGCAAGGTGACGATTGATGTCGCGGGCCGGACGCTGCCCTGAGTGGTGACGAGGGGACCGGCGCGCATCCACTCCTATCGCCCTGGCGCGGACACTGCGCAGCGGAAGGAGACGTAGTCGTACCCCGAGACGCTGGTGGCGGCGCCTCGGTTCCAGGAGAACGCGAGTCGTCCCTTGCCGTCGTGCCCGACCGTCTCCAGACGTCCGGCCTTGCGCCACAGGTGCCCGTCGCAACGCGCAGGGTTGGGCTCGTCGCAACGCGCCGCGAACACGGCCGGAGGAAACGCATCCGCGGACCACTCGGAGGTGCTGATGCGCGCACTGTCCGACTGGGCGTAGGCCTCCCATTGCGCCACCGAGGGCAGCGTCGCGCCGCGTGCGGCACAGTACTGCTGCGCCGCGGCCCAGGACACGCACTTCATGGCCGCGCCTGGGTCGGCGCTCGGCGTGCAGCTCGCTTCAGGCGGTGTGCAGCGTCCCTCGTCGACACACTTGGTGTAGGCGGCCACGCTGACGGAGCGCGAGTCCATGCAGAAGCCGTCGACCGGCAGCGCGGGCAGCGTGTGACTCGCGAAGTTCCAGGTGCGGGGTCGCGGCTGAGCGAGCTGCAGCTCGCGTGCG
>JBEVNG010000286.1:0-9324 GCA_040508235.1 Polyangiales bacterium
TGGGGCGCCGCCACGCCCGAGGCGCGCGGTCCACTGATCGCGACCCTGACCACCACCGGGCACCGCAACGTGATCGGTGCACACTCGGGCTCGTACTCGATCTACCGCGCGCTCGCGGTCGCCTCGGGCACGCTCGACCCGACGCACCAGGCGGACCTGACCAACACCAAGCCCACCAAGCAGATCGGACCGCACCCGCAGTGGGCGGACCCGAACGCCATCGTGTCGATCGACCCGTACGGCCACCTCGTGGGCGAGGTGTTCGGCGAGGAGATGGCGGCCGGCTACAACATCCAACCGACGATCGCGATCACCACCGCGCACATCGACATGCCGGAGGTGCGCGAGGCGATCGCCGCGGGGCGCTTGAAGCCGGACGGCAAGGTGCTGCGCGACTCGGGCGACTGCGTGGTCACCAAGGCCGCCATCGAGCCCGCCTGGTACTTGCCCGGCGTCGCCAAGCGCTTCGGCGTCGACGAGGCGGAGCTGCGGCACGCGCTCTACGAGGAGACGTGCGGCATGTATCCGGAGCTGGTCACGCGCGGTGATCTGGAGGTGTTCCTGCCTCCGATCGGCGGCCAGACCGTCTACATGTTCGGCGACGTCAGCAAGATCGGCGACGCCAGCGTGCCGCTGACCGCGCGCGTGCACGACGAGTGCAACGGCTCGGACGTGTTCGGCTCCGACATCTGCACCTGCCGTCCGTACCTGACGCACGCGATCGAAGAGTGCATCCGAAACGCGCAGCAAGGCGGCACCGGTCTGATCGCGTACTCGCGCAAGGAAGGTCGCGCGCTCGGCGAGGTCACCAAGTTCCTGGTCTACAACGCACGCAAGCGCCAGGAAGGCGGCGACCGCGCGGACGCGTACTTCGCGCGCACCGAGTGCGTCGCCGGCGTGCAGGACGTGCGCTTCCAGGAGCTGATGCCCGACGTGCTGCACTGGCTCGGCGTGCGCCACATCCACCGCTTCGTGTCGATGAGCAACGTGAAGTACAACGCGATCGTCGGCTCGGGCATCACCATCGGCCAGCGCGTCAAGATCCCGGACGCGCTCGTGCCCGCGGACGCGCGCGTCGAGATCGAAGCCAAGATCGCCGCCGGCTACTACACCGAGGGCAGCATCCCGCCGCCCGAGATGTTGGCCACGGTGAAGGGCCGAGGGCTCGACGAGTGAGCGCGCAAGCCGTGCAGGAGCTGCGCAGCGGCGAGGCGGTGCGCGCACGCTGCAACAACGTGCTGGAAGCCGGGCTGCGCGATGCGCTGACCCACTTCGCCGTCTACCTCGACCGCTTGCCGGCGGCGGCGGAGCTCACCGCGCGCGTCACGCGCTCGCGCTATCCATCGCTGCAGATCCCCGCGCACAGCCGGATGGCGCACTTCGATGCCGGCGGCGTGCCGCGCGTGGCGGCGATGATGCGCGAGCTGGCCGACCGCGATGCGCGCGAGCAGGGCAGGGTGCTGGTCGACCTGGTGGTTGCCAGCGTGCTGCTCGACGCGGGCGCCGGCATGGGCTGGCGCTACCGTACCACCGACGGCCACGAGATAGGTCGCTCGGAGGGCCTCGCCATCGCATCGCTCGACTGGGTGCGCAGCGGAGGTCTATCGAGCCGCCGCCAGCCGTGGGAGGTCGACGCGGGAGGTCTGCGGAAGGTCGACGCGGTCGAGCTGGAGCGAGCGTTCCAGGTCAGCGCCGCCAATCCGCTGGTCGGCGTCGAGGGACGTGTGCACCTGATGCGCGCGCTAGGTGATGCGCTGACGGCGCGCCCGGACGTGTTCGGACCAGAGGCGCGCATCGGACGCTTGGTGGACTACCTGGGCGGACCCCGCTTGCCGGCGACGCGCATCCTGGAGACGCTGCTGGACAGTCTGCAGACCATCTGGCCGGGTCGTCTGTCGCTGGAGGGTACGCCGCTCGGCGACGTCTGGCGCCATCCGCACGCGGGGGGAAGCGGTCTGACCGCGGGCTTGGTGCCGTTCCACAAGCTGTCGCAGTGGCTGTCGTTCTCGCTGCTGCACCCGCTCGCGGTGGCCGGGCTCGAGGTGACGCAGCTGGAGGGGCTGACGGGCCTCGCCGAGTACCGCAATGGCGGGCTTCTGATCGACCTCGGCGTGATCGTGCCCAAGGATCCGAGCGTGCTCACGCGCGCCCACGAGGCGAGCTCCGAGCTGGTGGTCGAGTGGCGTGCGCTGACGGTGGCGCTGCTCGACCGACTGGCGCCACTGGTGAATCGCGAGCTCGGCGTCGAGCTAAGCCTGCCCTCGGTGCTCGAGGGCGGCACCTGGGCCGCGGGCCGCGAGATCGCGCGCCAGCGGCGTGAAGACGGCGGTCCTCCACTTCGCATCGACAGCGACGGGACGGTGTTTTGATCATGAGCGGACCACTCCACGTCATCGACCACCCGCTGGTGCAGCACAAGCTGACCTTGCTGCGCACCAAGACCCTCAGCACGCGCGGCTTTCGCGAGCTCACCCAGGAGATCGGCGCGCTGCTGGCCTACGAGCTCATGCGCGACGCACCAACGCGACCCACCGAGGTGGAGACACCGCTCGGCCGCGCCAACGGCGTCGAGCTCGACGGCAAGAAGCAGGTGCTGGTCGCGATCCTGCGCGCGGGCCTCGGCGTGCTCGACGGCATGCTGACGGTCTTGCCGTCCGCGCGCGTGGGCCACGTGGGCCTGTATCGCGACGTCAAGCTGCGCACCGCGGTCGAGTACTACCTCAAGCTGCCGCACGGCATGCACGAGCGCGACGCGATCGTGATCTCGTCCGTGCTCGCCACTGGCAACTCCGCCGCCGCGGCGGTGCGACGTGTGCAGGAGTCGGGCGCACGCTCGGTGAAGTTCGCATGCCTGATCGCGTGTCCGCAGGGCATCGCGACCTTCCACGAGCAGGCGCCGGACGTGCCGGTCTACACCTGCGCGGTCGATGAGGGCCTCGACGACAAGGGCATGATCGTGCCCGGCCTCGGCGATGTCGGCGACCGCCTGTACGGCACGCAGTGATCAGTTCCTGACGCGGTAGCGCGGCCCCTCGTCGCTGGACGCGGCCAGGTTGCGCGCCGCCAGCTCGGCGGGCAGCACTTCGTCGTTGAGGTTGCTGTACTCCAGCGGCGTCAGGCCGGTCCAGCGCTTGAAGGCGCGATGGAACGCGCTGGGCTCCGAGAAGCCGAGCACGGCGGCCGTCTGCTTGATGGTCGCATCGGGACGCCGCAGCTCGCGGCAGGCGCGCTTGCAACGCGCCTCGTCCACCAGCCCGCTGAGGGGCGCGCCCTCCATGCCGAGCCGCCGACGCAGCGAGCGCACGCTCATGCCGATCGCACGTGCCACGCGGTCCGTGCTGATGGTC
The DNA here is from genome assembly GCA_040508235.1 of Polyangiales bacterium. Lineage (GTDB taxonomy): Bacteria > Myxococcota_A > Polyangia > Polyangiales > DASUME01 > DASUME01. The sequence continues at coordinate 3,348 of JBEVNG010000286.1, forward strand.
GACAGATCGCGCTCGTACTGCAGCAGGGTGCGCACGCGCTGGGCCACGCTTAGCATCTGCACGCGCTCCTGCAGCAGCCGCTCGACCGCGCCGCGCAGGGCGTTGCGCACGGTGTCGTCCGCGTGCGGCTGCCGGCGGTCGACATACTCCAGCGGGAACACCAGCGCGTTGTTCTCTTGCCCGAACAACACCGGACAGCGGAACACCTCTTCGTAGCGCGCGGCGTAGCTGGGGCGCTCGTGTTGCACGTGCACCTCGCGCAGCGTCGCGTGCTGGCTCGCGAAGTGCTGGCCGATGCGCGCGGTCATCGCGAGGCAGTAGTCGACCGCCATGCGCGTGGGCTCGCCCAGCTGCGCGGCGGGCACGAAGGTGAACATGGCCGTGTCGTCGCGCTCGACCAGGCCCCAGACCGGACCTTCGGCGAACAGACTGGAGAACCGGTTGAGGGTCGCGAAGGCCTCTCGGATGGTGCTCTCGGTCAGCAGCAGCTGACCAAAGATCTGCAGACTGTTCTCCGGCGCGGTGGTGCCGATGGTCAGACCGAGGCCGGGATCCCCGGTCATGTCCACCGCGCACATCGCGAGCCTGGCGGAGTCCTCCAGTGTCAGGGTCGCGCGTAGATCGTTCAGGAGGGACCCGTCGATGTCCGCACGCCGCAGCAACTCTTGTGGATCGAGCCCGCGGTTCTGGACCTCCGCCACGAGCCCACGCGCAAAGATTACCGAGACAGCCATCTCAATCGCTCCCGTTGAGGAGGTAATGGCCACACCGGGTAGAACTCATTACCGAGCCGGACACGTTTCTTTGCACATCGACATCCCGGGACAGCGACGCTGGCCGCCGTCCTTCATTTCCGACTTCACTGCAGAGACTCAGCCAGGCTTGCCCTCCGCGATGCTCTTTCTGGCCATCTGAAGGTACGCGTCCTTGCTCTTGGGACCGAGCGGTTCTTCGGCCGTCCAGCGACGCTCCCCGAACTCACCGTCGAGCTCCGCCTTGGCCTTGGCGAAGGTGTCGTTGTTGACCGCGCAGCGCTTGGCCACCGGGTCGACGCGGAAGATGCGCGCGGCGTTGAGCCCGAAGATCTTCTTCTTGATCTCCGGCGTCAGCGCCGGGTACCCGTACTGCGTCTGGAACTGCGGCGTGATGCTGAACATGCGGAAGGCGTCGATCTGCGACTGCGGACTGCCGGTGAGGATGCAGTCCGTGCCCCAGACGATGTTGTCCTCGCCGAAGTACTTGAGCAGCTTGCCCAGATAGTGCTGCGCCGCGACGGTGTCCGTCATCACGTTGGCCCAGGCGCTCCCCATCTCGGCATAGACGTTGGACTTGGGGCCGAGGCCCGCGTCGACCACGGACTTGATCAGTGCGTTGACACCCTGCGGGTTCGGATCGGCCGGGTTGAACGGCTGACGCTCCGTGGTCGCGCCGTTGAACGCGGACAGGAAGTTGAACGCCGAGCCCGCGCCGATCGCGGAGTGGTAGACGATGAAGTTCGCCTCCGGGTAGTCCTTGGCCACCACGCCGATGTCGCGCGGGTGGTTGTGCTCGACGTCGAAGCCGGGGATGGGCAGGCCCTTGTGCACGGCGAAGTTGGGCACGCCGATGGACAGGCCCGCTTCGATGAACCGACGCCCGACCGGGTCGTCGAGGAAGTAGCCGCGCGCGTAGCCCTCCGGCGAGGGATACGAGTCCGAGCGCCAGGCCGGATAACACTTCCAGCTGACCGCACCCCAGCTCTTGTCGTCGAAGGCGGCCTGCATGATCTCGAGCTGCAGCTCGAGGTTGTCGTTGGGCATGATCTGCACCTGGTTGACCACGCGCTGCGAGGCAGAGCGCATGTTCACCCAGTCGCGCAAGGTCTTCATGCCGACGTTGGAGAGCGGCAGGCCACACGCCTTGGCCGGACGGCCGAACAGCTTGCGATCCTCGGCGCAGGTGGCCGCCGGCCACGACGTGATCACGGTCATGGTCGTGTCGCTGTCCGCGAACATCAGCCGCGCGTAGTGATCCTGCGTGTAGCAATCGAGCGGGTTGCTCTCGCCGTCGCAGCCGCCGAGCAAGTTCAAGAAGCGCGGGTAGACCGGGTTCTTGGTGCGCCACTCGCCGTCGTCGAAGCTGTGCGTCTGGATGTCGAAGATGAATTCATCGCCCTTCAACACATTTGTCTCTTCGCAGGTGGCGACCACCGGCGTGACGTAAGGGCCGTCGATCAGCTTGCCCGTGCCGGGCAGGGGCGGCGGTCGATCCGTCGCGTCCGAGGCGCAGCCACCCATCTGGTTGATCACGGCGAGCGTGGTCACCATGCCCATCGAGCTGGCGAGGAACTCGCGACGATCGATCCCGAGGTAGCGCGCCTGCTCGTCGGCACGGCGCAGCACTTCCTTGCGCATGCGCGCTTCGTTCGCGGTCTGCTGGTGGTAGTACTCACCGTTGGAGTGACTGTTGAACCAGATCGGCGGCTCCAGGGGCAGCTCGGGATCGGTCTTCTTGCCCAGACGCAACCAGGGAAAGCGGCGTGACATAAGCGGACACCTCTCGAGCTGACGCTCGCGGCACGGAAATGTTGGGGGGAGTTAGCGGCAGTTGAACTTGGTGGAGCAGGCCATGATCTCGAGCGCGATCGCGGTGGCCAGCGAGGAGTTGCCCCACTGGTCGATCGTCTGCACGCACTGCGCGCCGGGGATCAGGTAACAGGAGAACTCCTCGCGGCAGCCGGTGCGGTTGGAGCAAGCCACGATCTCCTGGCAGCCCGGCACCGCCTCGCACTCCTGCATCGCCTCGAAGCAAGAGTTGCAGCGGCAGCTGGTGATGCCGCTGCTGTCCTGGTGTTTCTTGGCGTTCGTCGCCAGACAGCCGGCGGGATCGTTGAACGGAATCTTGAGCTCGCTGAAGTGGCGCGGCTCGGGGATGTCGCCGCTCTCGCTGGAGTCATCGCCACAGGCGGCCAGCGCGAACAAGGCGAACAACGCATTACGAACCGGCACACCGTGCGCAAACAGAGGAACTGTTTTCATCCATCTCTCCAGTTCGAAGCGAAGTCAGGGAAGTCCGCAAGCGACCAGTCCACCCGGCACGGGGAAGACCGGAGCCCACACCCAGCCATGGCCGGCGTACACCATGCCGTTGACGACGGTGACGCCCGCACCCATCGACATGCCGATCGAGACGTTCCAGACGCGTGCTCCGGTGGTGACGTCGTAGGCGCGCATCTCGCCGGCGAGCGACGGTGCGTACAGCACGCCGTTGGCGACCGAGAGCGCCCCGAACGTGCCCGGCTTCGACGCGACCTCCCACTTGGTGGTTCCATCCGCCGCGTTGAGCGCGAAGATGGTGCACGCGCCCGGGCCGCCACCGACGCCGGCTTCGCCGCCGGTGTTGCCGTCGTTGGAGGCCACGTAGATGACGCCGTTCGCGTACGCGGCGGTGGCCATGATGCCGCCGTTCGGTCCACCCAGCGTCAGCTCGCGCTTCCAGATGATGCGACCGGTGTCGCGGTCGAGTGCGTAGTAGCGGCCGCCCTTGTCGCCGACGCCGAGCCAGGCCGCGCCGTTGACCTCGAACAGGTTCGGTGCCGCGCCGACATCGTGATCGGGTCCTTCCGCGCGCCCCGCCTGGAAGCGGTCGCCGACGGTGAACTGCGTGGCCCAGGCGACCTCGCCGGTCTCGTAGCGAAGCGCGATCACCGCGTCCGAGTAAGGGGTGCTGGCTCCGGTCGTGTACTCCTGGCCGGTGCCGATGAACGCGAGCTTGCGCGTCTGGTCGATGGCCGCCGTGGACCAGACCGAGACGCCGCTGCCCTCCGTCAGGAAGCGCTGCCACTTCACGGTGCCGTCCTTGGCGTTGACGCCGACCACGCTGCCGCGGAAGGGAGGGTTGGCCGGCAGGAAGACCTGGAACGAGCCGACGCCGATGATGATGGTGTCGTCGATCAGGACGGGCGACGACCACAACATCAGCGACATCTGACTGTCGATGTTGTTCTTCCACTTCAGGGCGCCGGTCTTGCGATCGTATGCCGCCAGCAGCGCGCCCTGTGCACCCGTGTAGACGGTGTCCTCGGTGACGAGCGGGGTGTTGTTGATCTGGTTGATCGGCGTCGCCTCCTGGACTTGCGCACGCCAGATCTCGGCACCGGTCTTGGCGTCGCGCGCGTGAAGTCGCGCGTTCCAATCGCCGAAGTAGACGACTCCGTCGTAGACGACGGGCATGCTGGTGACCGCGCCTTCGGTGAACGACCACTTGGGCACGAGCGTGCCGACGTTCGCCGGCGTGATCGCGGTCTCGAGCGGGTTGTTGCGAGAGTTCGAGAAGTCACGGCCGTAGCTGGTCCAGTCACCTGGCTGCCCACGCTCACCCGTGACCGTGTCGTCGCCGCCGTCTGCTTCGGGATCGGTACCACAGGCCATCACGGCCAGTGAAACGGTAAGCAGAGCGATTCGAGGCGCTGTTCGGAGCTTCCACGTGCGCGCCAAAGCAGTCTTCATGAAGCCTTCTCGTCAGTTGTCTTGACGAGCTTGGTAACGTAAATAAGCGACGCAGAGAAGTGATACGACGAGGCGAAAGTGGAGGGGACATGGCACTCGCGGTCAGTCGACTGTCGCCACCCCTTCCCAAGTCAGGTCGAAAGAATGCACAGTCAGGGGCAGACGCGTGCCGGTTTCCGTGATCTTCATTCGCGAGTTGGTGGCCGCGCTCGAAGCGAACGGTCGTCCTGCGGACGCACTGCTCCTCCAGCTCGAGCTCGATCGTACAGCGCTGGCGGACCTGCGAACGCGCGTCGGAGAGCAGCAGCTGGAGGCCGCCGTCGAGGCGGTGTCCTCGCAGCTCAACGATGATGCGCTGGGGCTCAGCATCGGGGAGCGCGCGCCGGATCACCGCCTCGCACTGTTGAGCTCGCTGCTGCTCTCGTGCAGCTCGCTGCGCGTCGCCCTGGAGACGCTCTCCACGTACGCGATGTTGATCGGCGACGAGCTGGAGCTGGAGCTCGACGAACGCGAGGACACGGCGTCGCTCTCGTTTCAGCTCAGCAAGCCGCTCACGCCCGGCCAGCGCTTCGTGGCGGACTACAGCATCGCGATGGTGGTGCGCTTGATCCGCCGCTTCGTCGGCAACCTGCCGACCGTCTTTCGCGCGGTCACGCTGCAGCACGAGGCGCCGCTGCGGAACCCGGTGCACGCGTTGTTCGGCTGGCTGCAGCTCGACTACGGCCGCGAGCGTAACGCGATCGTGTTCGCGCGCGCCGCACTCGACGTGCAGCAGGCCTACGCCGACGAGCGTGCGCACCTCGAGTATCGCGACGCCGCCGATGCGATCCTCGCGGAGGTGCGCCGGCTGGCGTCGGTGGCCGATCGCGTGCGCACGGTGCTGCGCTCGCGCGAGATGCTGAGCAAGCCGTCCATGAAGCACGTGTCCAGCGTGATCGGTCTGCAGCCGCGCACGCTCGCGCGCTCACTCAACGCGGAAGGTCACTCGTTCCGCCTGCTGGTCGACGAGGCGCGCTGCATGGAGTCGTGCGAGGCGCTGCGGCACCGCATCCCGATCGCCGAGATCGCGGAGAACGTCGGCTTCTCGGAGCCGAGCGCGTTTCATCGCGCCTTTCGTCGCTGGACCGGGCAGACGCCGGCACAGTACGCACGCACCGCCACGCGCCCGCCCGCCTGACACCTGAGTGTCAAAGCGGACCGGGTGCGCCGCCCTTGATCCAGCTCTCGATGGTGGCGAGGTCCTGCGGGTCCCACATGTTGCCACCGACCTGCGGCATCTTCGTGCCGAAGCCGGCACCGTCGCAGCCCGTGCCGGGGCTGCCCCACGCATCCTGTGGCTGCAGCGTGCCGCGGCTGTCGCTGGTCTTGCCGCTCAGCTTGATCCAGAGCCAGCTCCTTGCGGGATTGCCCGGCTCCACGAGCTTGAGCGACGGCGCCTCGCAAGCGGGCACATCGACCAACAACTCGCGCAGGTTCATGGCGTCGTCGAA
>JBEVNG010000390.1:0-4863 GCA_040508235.1 Polyangiales bacterium
CCGCGCCGAGCTTAGGCTTCGACGGATGTACGGTCGACAGGCAACGCGCGCGACTCGCGATCCGCGCTGTTGCCCTGCGGCAGCAGCAGCGTGAACGTGGTCTGGCCGGGACGGCTCTCCACCTCGATGCTGCCGCCGTGGTCCTGCACGATCTTGCGCACGATGGCGAGGCCGAGGCCGGTACCACCCGACTTGCCGAAGGTGGCGAACGACTCGAACAGACGACCGCGGATCTCTTCGGAGATGCCGGGGCCGTCGTCCGTCACGCCGATGACCAGCGTGCCGTCCTCGCGGCGGTCGACGCTGAGCGTCAGCGTACCGGGCTTGCCGTTGAGCGCCTCCAGCGCGTTGCGGGCGAGGTTGTGCACGGCGCGCTGCAGCTTGTGCTGATCGAAGTGGCCGATGCCGCGATCCTTGAGCTCCAGCTTCACCGCCATCTGGCGACCGCGGAACTCCTGCGTCAGCTGCTCGGCCAGGTCGGCGAAGTACTGGTGCAGGTAGACCTTGCGCACCCAGAGCGAGCTCTCGCCCTTGGCGAACGCGAGCGTCTCGCGGATCATCGAGTTGATCACACCCACCTGGCGCACGACGCGGTCGGCGAGCGTCTGGCGTTTGGTCTCGTCGCGCTCGGTGACCAGCAGCTGCACCGCGCCGCTGATCACGGTGATCGGCGTCTTCAGGTCGTGCAGCACGCCCGAGAGCAGCTGGCCGATGGTGCTCAAGCGCTCCTCGCGCTCTTGCCGCTCGCGCGCACGCGAGAGCCCGATCGCGCTCGACACGTGGCCTGCGATCACCGCCGCCAGCTTGAGGTCGTCCTCCGTGAAGTCGGCGGCGCCATGCGACTTGTTGAGCAGCTCCAGCGCGCCCACGCCGTCTTCCCAGCGCAGCGGCACGCACATCACGCTGCGCGGGTGGTAGCCGGTGCCGTCTTCGACCGCGAGCGAGTGGCGCTTGTCGACGGTGACGTCGTTGACGATCTGCGCCTCGCCGTACATCGCGACCCAGCCGCAGATGCCCTCACCCGCCTTGATGCGCACGCGCTTGACCGCGTCCGGCGCGCCGCCGATGGCGCAGCGAAAGTTGAGGTCGCCGGTGTGCTCGTCGCTGAGCAGGATCGAGCCGGCCTCGGCGTCGATGGCCTTCATGGCGCGCGACAACACGCCCTGCAGCATGTCGTCGAGCTTGCCGGCGGTGGCGGCCACGCCCGCGATCTCGACCAGCACGTCGAGCTCGCGCACCTTGCGCTCGAGCCGGTTCTTGGTCTCGAGCAGCTCCATGTTCTTGCCGACCACGGACAAGAACAGCTTGGAGTTCTCCACGCACACCGCGGCCTGGGCGGCCAGCGCGCCGAGCAGCGACTCGTCTTCGATGGTGAAGTAGCCGTCGCGCTTGTTGAGCGCCTGGATCACGCCGAGCGTGCGGCCGTGGTGGTTCTTCATAGGCACGCACATGATCGAGCGCGTGCGGTAGCCGGTCTTCCGGTCCCAGAACGGATCGAAGCGCGGGTCGAGGTAGGCGTCCTTGATGTTCACGCCGCGGCCGTTGGCGGCGACCCAGCCCGCCAGGCCGTCGCCGACCTTGAGCCGGATCTCCACCACGTCATCGCCCTGCGCGACCTTGGACCACAGCTCGCCGGTGTCCTCGTCGAGCAGGTAGAGCGTCGAGCGGTCGGCATCGAGCACCTGCGAGACGCGCGTCACCACCAGCGCCAGCAGCTCGTTCAGGTCGAGGGTGGACCCCAGCGCGACGCCGATGTCTTCGAGCGCGCGGACCTTGGACCGCTCTTGCTCGAGGAGCTCTCGGAGCAGCTTGACGTCGCTGTGCTCGGCCCTGCCCACACTTACTGACACCGGGCGAGTCTCCCACGTTCCGTGTGTGCCGCCAACCAGCGTGTTGTGGGCGCGGTGCGAGGCGGTGCGGAGTTGGTGAGCTGGCGCGCAGAAAGGGGGCTTGCGCCCTACGCGACGGGGAGCAACTTCAGTACCCGGCTTTCATCTCCACGCGGTCACCGGGGTTGAGCTCCGTCGGCGACATGATGACGACCGCGGTCGCGGTGTCGGGCCGGACGTAGAGCACGTGCAGCTCGCCCACCACCTCCGTGGGCAGGTCCTCGGTCGCGACCGGATGCGTCTCGGGCACCAGGGCGCCGAAGCGCTCTTCCTTCTGGCGCAGGGTCTTGCGCCACGGATCGCCCTGGCGCGTGACCTGGAAGCGGTTGCCGACCTCGACGCCGTCGTTGGCGCCGCGGTCGATGAACACCACCTGCTCCTTGCCCAGCTGGCCGAGCCCGCGCGACGACGACACGATGCGGCCCTCGAGATCCTTCGCGTTCTTGCGCGGCGGCACCAGCGCGAGCCGGTGCGGCACGTCGGTGACCTCGAAGCCGCGCTCGATCGGCTCCAGCGCCTCCGTGATCACGGCCCGCGCGACCTTCTTGTCGGCGTCGAAGTCCTTGATGCGCAGCGCGCCGACCACACGCACGACCTCGCCGCCGCCCTTGCTGATCTTGGGCGCGGGCCCCTGCTCGTTGGCGGGCGGCGCGACCGTCTTCTTGGGCTGGCGCAGGAACAGCGTCAGCTCCTGGTTCGGCCGCGGCTCGCCCGACTTGAACTTCAGGTACACCTCGTCCGTGGGCGAGAGCATGAAGTGGTCCTCGGGGGCGCCCACGATCTTGCCGGCGTGTTTCAGCGCCTCGCCGTCGAGGTAGACCTCTTCGCCGATCAGGATCGCGCCGCTGCCCGCGGCCGTTTGACGACGGGTCGCGTACTGCAGCGTCTTGAGGCCCTGGCCACCTGCCGCGGCCGCGCTCGCGTCGCCGGCGGGTCCTTCGAGCGGCACGCCCGCCTTGAGGCGCAGCGTCAGGCCCGGGTAGATCCAGTGCGGGTTGGTGATCTCGGGGTTGTACGACCAGAGCTTGGGCCACGCGTCGCCGTTGCCGAGGTAGCGCTCGGCCAGCATCGACAAGGTCTCGTCCTTGCCCACCGTGTGACGCTCGGGGATCTTGCTCTCGTCGACCGTGACCGGCTCGGGGCCGATCACCTGCACCTGCGCGTCCGCTGCGCTCGCGCACAGGAGCAGCACGGCCGCGGCTGGATTGCGTAACGACTTCATCCGCTGTTCTCCTGCATCACGTGCACGGACTTGTGCGCGGCTTCGCTGTCGGGAAACTTGCTGCGCAGCGCCTCGAGCGTCGCGCGCGCCTGGTCACGCTTGCCGAGCGCGAGCTGGCAGTGCGCGCTGCGCAGCATCGCCTCGGGCGCCTTGTCGCCGCTGGGATCGCGGCCGAGCGACTGCTGGTAAGCGGTCAGCGCGTGCTCGTAGTCGCGCTCGGCATACATCAGCTCGGCGCGGAAGAAGTGCGCCTTGCCCACGCGCGGGTCCTGTGGCCGCGAAGTGACGAACGCGTCCAGCTCGCGCTGCGCCTCGGCGAACTCGCGACGGCGCAGCAAGTCGAGCCCGCGCAGGTACAGGTCGTCCGCGCGCGGCTGCTGCGGCGGCGGCGGCGGTGGGGTCACGGCGCGCTTGGGCACGTCGGGCAGCGGCGCGACCGTCAGGCGCTCGTTGGCGACCGGCGGCGTCCAGGTGCTGGTCAGCTCGGGGGCATCGCTGCGCGCATACGAGCGTGCGGGCGCGCGATCGTTGTGGAGGCGCAACATCGGGCGCTGCTCCTGCGGCTCGGCGATCTGCCGCATCGGCTCGGGCTGCGGCGCGCGACCGATGCGCACCGAGTCGCGCTGCCCCTCCCGTGCGACAGGCGCCTCGGGCTGCGCGTCGTAGGCGCGCTCCAGCTCCGCGCGCAGCTGCCGCTGTCCGGCCTCCGCCAGCGCCAGCCGGCCTTCCAGCTGCGAGATCTCCTGATCGCGCGCGTTCAGCTCCGCGCGCAGGCGCACGAGCTCCGCGTCCTGCGGATTCGCCACCGGCTTGACCGGCGCGGCGTGCGCACACGCGCTCAGGATCAGCGCCAGGCCGACCCCACCCACGCACGCCTTCGCTGGCGCAAATACGCGCATCCCCGTCTCGAGGCCCCCTTCGAGGATGGTACGGAGTCACGCGGTCCGGGGTCAATGCAGCTGCATCAACGGATCAACGTGATCAGTCCCTCGGCCTCGAGGTCGGCGACAAGCGCGTCCAGCTCCCCGGCCTGGCTCTCGGTGGCCAACAAGCGCACCACCCCCGACCCGTCGCCGTGCATGAACACGAGCCCCTCGTGGGCCTCCAGCACGTAGCGAAGGAAGGCGACGTCCGCGCGCGCGAGCAGCACGGAACGCTCGACCAACCCTGGTCCCCCGGGGTCGAAGCGCTCCACGTTATTCGTTGAACTGCCCGAGCTTGCGGAACTTCTGGTAGCGCTGCTCCTTGAGCTCGTCGGGCTTGAGCGCCCCCAGCTCGGCCAGCGCCGCGCGCAGGGCCACGCGCATGGTCTCGGCCTGGGCGTCGAAGTCGCGGTGCGCGCCGCCGAGCGGCTCGTCGAGCACGGTGTCGACGATGCCCAGCTTGTGCACGTCGCGCGCGAGCAGCTTGAGCTGTTCGGCGGCGTCGGGGGCGCGGGTTCCGTCGCGCCACAGGATCGAGGCGCAGCCCTCCGGCGTGATCACGCTGTAGGTGGCGTTCTCCAGCATGTAGACCTTGTTGGCGACGCCGAGGCCGAGCGCGCCGCCGGAGCCGCCCTCCCCGATCACGGTCGCCACCACGGGCACCGTCAGCTGGGACAGCGCGAGCAGCGCATGTCCGATGGCCTCGCTCTGTCCGCGCTTCTAGGCTCCCAGGCAGTGGTTCTCGCGTTTCGTGTTGATGAATGTGAACAGCGTGGTCTGGTAGCGCTAGTCCTGCTCCATGTTGCGTATCGAATTCCGGTAGGCCTCG
>JBEVNG010000391.1:0-7215 GCA_040508235.1 Polyangiales bacterium
CCAGCGCGCACACGAAGCTGACGCGATCCTTGAGCGCGTACTTGACCGGGTCGTCCTGCATCTGCCCGCGGCCGGTCACGATCCAGATCCGGCTGATCCAGTACAGCAGCACCGGCACCGCCAGCCAGAGCAGCGTGGGCTCGCGGTAGGCGCCGTTGTGCGCGCCATTCTCGACGAACAGGCTGAACACCAGCGCGGCGATGTAGCCGCTGGCGACGCCCATCGCGCCGACCATGTGCAGGTCGACCTTGTAGTAGTCGCGGTTCTTGATCTTCTCGTCCACGGTCAAGACCATGATCTCGACGTAGCGCTTGCCGAAGGCGAGGCTCAGGAACAGGAACATCGAGAAGCCCAGCAGCCAGGCGCTGATGGGGATCTGGGTGGCGATGCCGCCCGCCAGGATGCGGTGCGTGTACAGGCCCGCCAGGATCAACACGTCGAGCAGCAGCGCGCGCTTGAAGTACAGCGAGTAGCTGACCGTGCCCACGAAGTAGAGCGCGAGCATCAGGCTGAACGCGCCGGGCAGCCACAGCAGCGAGGCCGTGAAGCCGACGATCAGCAGGCCGATGAACAGCGGCGGACCGTACTGCACCGGCAGCGCGCCGGACGCGAACGGGCGCGCGCGCTTGGTCTTGTGCGCGCGGTCGGCGGAGAGGTCGAGCAGGTCGTTGAGCACGTAGCCGGCCGACGCACAGAGCGAGAACGCGAAGGCCGCCAGCGCCGCGCGTAGCACGACCTCGATCTGCGGCAGCCCGGGCGCGAGGAACACCGGCAGCACCACCAGCGCGTTCTTCGCCCACTGGTGCACACGCAGCTCCTTGAAGAGCGCGCGCAGGATGCTGGGCCGCTTGGACACCAGCGAGACGCGCGTGTTGGCCGCGGCGCGCGACGCGACGCTGCCCTTGGCGCCGATCAGGAAGCCGCGGGCCGCGCTCTCGAACACGGGGATGTCGGCCGCCGAGTCACCCACGTAGTCGAAGCCCTGCAGTCCGTACAGCTCGACCAGGCGCTTGCTCTTCTGGTCGGCCTTGAGGTTCTCCTCGCCGTCGCTGCTGTGGACCTCGTCGAACAGGCCCACGTGCGCGGCCACCTTGGTGGCGACGTCGCGGTCGGCGGCGGTGACCAGCACCAGCTTGCGGCCCTTCTGCTTGCTGATCTGCAGGGCGCTGACCAGGTCCTCGCGGTAGGGCAGGGCGGAGGCGTCGAAGGTGACCCGCTGGGCGATCGCGCGCTTGAAGCCGGCGCGGCCGCCGAGCAGCCAGAACGGGACCAGCACCGACAGCCAGGGCTTGCTGCGCAACAGCAGCATCAAGCTCTCCCAGAGCGTATCGGTCCCCACCAGCGTGCCGTCGAGGTCGACGCACAGCGGGCGCGCCAGCGCGCTCTCCTCGCTGAAGGGAAAAGCAAAGGGCGGTGCTTCCAGTTTGGCCATCGCGGGGCCGAGTGTAGTGCGTTCCCGTCGGCTGGGCGATCGTGACCAGCCCGAATGCGCTCTACCCAGTGGGCCCGACCACAGCCGTACCGGGCGGGCGCACACTGGCGGCGCGGGCCTCGCGCTCGCGCTGGCGCTCCGCGACGCGCTCGTCCTCACGCTCCCGCACCGCGCGCGAGCCCAGCGTCTTGGTCATGGAGCACAGCGCGCCGCCCAGGAAAAACGGCATCATCGTGAACTGACCGTTGGGCAGGATGTCGACCCACATGATCGCCAGGTAGAGGTTCAGCGTGGCCACCATCACCTTGATGCGCGGGTCGCGGATCTTCTTGGCGCGCTTGGCGGCCAGGAAGATCGAGACCACCGGGATGGCCAGGTAGAGCGACAGCCCGAGCAGACCGCCGTTGCCGAGCGCGATGATCCAGGCGCCGTCGGTGGTGGTCGCCATCTTGCCGTACTCGTCCCAGAGGTTGTTGCGCCCGTACGAGGTGCTCCAGCCGAACCACGGCTTCTCCATCGCGTGCGCGATCAGCAGGTCCTCGTTGTCGAAGCGGAACTTGAGCGACTCCATGCGCTCGACGCTGATCCTGGAGGCCTGATCGAGCAGCCAGTCGACCGGGAAGATCTCGGTCGCGCGCAGCCACGGGTACAGGCACACCACGATCGCGAAGATCATCGCTAGCCGGTGCATCGCCTTGGCGCTGGCATAACGCGCCATCGGCACCGCGAACGCCATGTAGATCCAGGTGCCGGTGCTCTTGCACAGGATCACCGTGATCAGCAGGAACCACATCGCCTGGCGGCCGGTGATCTTCCAGACCGGCATGTGGTAGCGCGCCAGCACGGCCGCGGTCATCACGGTGCCCAGCTCGAACAGGCTGGTGGCGAGGCCGTGCGCCATGAACACCACGGGCCGATAGCCGCCCCAGCGCATCGACTGCGCGAAGTCGTCGAACGCCGGATAGCCGTAGATCCACGTGTGCAGCTGAGGGCTCATGCGCACTTCGAACAGGATCAAGCACGCGTAGATCAGGCCGGCGCCCGTGAGCAGGCGCGTCCAGTGCTGGATGTCCTTCTCGCCGTGGAAGCTGCGCATCGCCAAATAGGCGGCGAGCAGGCCGCTGGTCACGTCGACCAGGAACAGATACATGCCGTCCTTGAAGTTCAGGCCGGTCATGGTGACGATGCCGCTGGTGATCGTCTCCGGGTTGGTCTTGAACGTGCAGACCGCGCTGACGAACGCGAGCCCGAGCAGCCAGTACCACCAGCGCTCCACCTTGGGCAGCTGCGGGCGCGCCAGCACGGCGTAGAGCATCGCCAGGTTCTCGACGCGCGCCTTGGTGAACTCCGGGAACAGCGGCAGCTTGAACATCACCTGTTCCGGCAGGAACAGCGTGCCCATCAGCAAGCTGTAAAGCGCAGCCTTACCCGGAGGGTACTTCCGGTAGAAGTGCGCCGTCAGCAGGAAGGCCAGCAGGTACGCCAGGCCGGTCATGAACGATATTGGGTGCATCGATGTCCGGCGCCAGAAGGAGCTGCCGTGGACGATATCACTCGACAAAATCGCGGCAAACCACGGCGCTCGCAGGCCGGCTTGCACGCGCGTCTGGGAGGGGCGGCCCAGGGCGACGTCCAGTGGTGATTGATGGTGCCCCGGCCCCAAGCTTGCTCTATCTTTGACGCGGCGTTTACTCGGGGACGGATGGCGGAGCTCTCATCCTTATTGGTCACGGGGGCAGATGGCCGTTGGCATCCCGGGGTTGGCGACGCGAGCACATTCGGCTGGGTCACGGTTCTGGCCTATTTCGCCGCGGCCGCCCTCGCACTTCGCGCGCTCTGGCTGCACAAGCACGGCGCGAACGAGCCGCCGGGCACTTCGTGGCCACCTATGCGTGATGATGCGCTGCTCATGCGCTTCTGGGGCCTGGTGATGCTGTCGATGATCGTGCTCGGCATCAACAAGCAGCTGGACCTGCAGAGCTGGCTCGCGCAACTGGGGCGAGATCTCGCCCATGATCAGGGCTGGTACGACCGCCGTCGGGTCGTGCAGGCGCTGTTCATCTTCGCGGTCGGCGCCGTCGGCGGGCTGGCCACGGCCGCGCTCGCCTACTCGATGCGGCGCGTGCTCAACCGCGTGATCGGTGCGGTGGTCGGCCTCGGTGCCTTGATCACGTTCGTCGTCATCCGCGCCACTTCCCTCCATCACATCGACGCGCTGCTCGGGCGTGGTCGCATTCGCCTCAACTGGGTGCTCGAGCTCGGTGGGATCGGTCTGATCGCACTGTCCGCGCTACGCCAAAAATCGCCGACCAAGCTTGGGTCGTGAGCCTGGATTGAAATGACGTCTCTACCGCAAGAACAGCCCGCTTCCGTGAACCCGGCCGACCTCGCCTCGCCGGGTGCGGAGGGCCCGCCGTCCGAGGCGATGCCCGGCAACAGCGGCGCGCCGGAGGTGCCGCTGTCCAAGCGCGCGCTCAACAGCTCGGTGCTGACCGCGATCAACTACGGCGGGCAGCAGGCGCTGCGCTTCGGCGGCAACCTGTTGCTGACGCGCCTGCTGTTCCCCGAGGCCTTCGGCTTGATGGCGCTCGTCCAGTCGTTCTTGATCGGCCTGGAGATGCTGTCGGACGTGGGCATCACGCCCAGCATCGTGCACAGCAAGCGCGGCGACGAGCCCGACTACCTCAACACGGCCTGGACGCTGCAGGCCGTACGCGGCGCGATGTTGTGGGGCGTGGCCTGTGCGCTGGCGTTCCCGGCGGCGTGGTTCTACGACCGCCCGGAGCTGCAGGGCATGCTGCCCGCCATCGGCGTGCACGCGCTGCTGAGCGGGCTCAGCTCGACCAAGCTCGCGGTCGCCGATCGCCGGCTCGCGATCGGTCGGCTCACCATGATCGATCTCGGCTCGTACGCGATCGGCCTCGCCTTCACGTGCTTCCTCGCCTGGCAGATGAAGACGGTCTGGTCGCTGGTGTTCGGCGGCTACGTGCAGGCCACGCTGAAGGTGCTCGCGAGCCACTTGCTGCTGGAGGGCGAGCGCAACCGCTTCCGCTGGGACAAGTCGGTGCTCAAGGAGATCGGCAGCTACGGGCGCTGGATCTTGCTGAGCACGGCGCTCGGCTATCTGGCGATCCAGGGCGACCGGCCGGTGCTCGGGCGCTTGCTGGGCGTGAAGTTCCTGGGCGTGTACACGGTGGCGCTCACGCTCTCGCAGCTGCCCAGCGAGATCATCCGTCAGGCGGCGGGCAAGGTGCTGTTCCCGTCGTACTCGGAGATCATGCGCACCGCGCCGGAGAAGCTGTACGCGACGCTGCGCAAGAGTCGGCTGCTGTTGCTGGCCGCTGCCTGGACGGGCTGCTTCTTCTTGATCGCGGTCGGCACGCCGCTGATCAAGTTCCTCTACGACGACCGCTACGAGGACGCGGCGTGGATGCTGCCCGTGATGGCGTTCGGTACGCTCGGTCACGCGTTGATCCTGTCCTACGACGGCATCTTGCTTGCGACCGGCAACACGCACTGGTTGGCGTTCCTGCTCACGATCCAGACCTCGATCAAGTTCGCGGCGATCTTCCTCGGCTACTACTTCGCCGGCAAAGAGGGCGTGGTTTATGGGCTCGCGACCGTTACCTGGTTGCAGTACTCGGCGGACGCCTGGTGCATGAAGCGGCTCGGCTACTGGCAGCCCGAGATCGACTTCCCGTTGATAGGTGTAGGCGTGGCGAGTGCGTTGGCGTACTTCACGTTCTTTCATTGAACTCGGGTTCGACGGGTCCAAACTGGATCGATGAACGCGAAGTTGTGCGCACTGGCGCTGCTGGCGGGCTGCACGGGCGGCGTCGGCAACGACATGACCGTGGACCCGAACACCGGCGACGAAGCGGGTGTGTCGCCACCGCGTGATGCGAGCGTGGTGGACGCGCGCCGGCCGAGTGACGGCGCGATCCGCGATGCGCGCGTGATCGAGGACGCGCGCGTGATCGACGAAGAAGACGCGCGCGTGGTCGAGGAAGAAGACGCCGACACGCCCGAGCCGCCGCCGCCGCCAGATGCCGCGGTGGTCGATAGCGCGGTGCCTCCAGTCGACGCTGGCAATCCGCCCATGCCCGGCAGCAAGCCCGTGTTCGTCGCGGTGGGCTACCGCGCCTCGCGGCTGATCTCGCGCGACCTCGGGCTCACCTGGACCGAGACCGGCGAGCTCAAGGGGGATGGCGACGACAACAACCTGCTGCGCGGCGCGGCCTACGGAAACGGCCTGTTCGTCGCGGTCGGCTGGAACCTGTTCACCAGCCCCGACGGCGCGACCTGGACCGCGCGCGACAAGAAGGTCAGCGAGTGGATCGGCGGGCTCGACTACGGCAGCGGTCTGTTCGTCGGCGCGGGTGGCAGCGGCACCAGCATCTTCTCCAGCGACGGCATCAGCTGGAGCGCCGGCAAGCCCCGCGACGGCACGCACACGCGCAGCCTCGCGTTCGGCGGCGGCAAGTTCGTCGGCGCCACCGACAAGGTCGACTGGTGGTCCACCACCGACGGCAACACGTGGACCAAGGACTCCGGCGGCCACGGCAGCAACCAGGTGACCTGGTGCAAGGATCGCTTCACGGATCGCAGCGCGTGCAGCGAGCCCACGGCGCACGGCAAGTCCACCGCGTTCGGCAACGGCGTGTACGTGAGCATCGACTCCGGCGGCAACAAGCTCCAGCGCTCGACCGACGGCAAAACCTGGACGGACGTGAAGACCGTGACCGACCGGGCGTGGCTGGAGGACGTGGTCTTCGGCCTGGTTCCGTAGCGTTCTGGTCCGTATCCGCGCACCCGTGGTAGAGGCCGGCGATGCTCCGCTGGCTCGGCTTGCTGTTGTGTGCACTGACGACGACCGCGCACGCGCAGGACATCCGCGACGTCGTGCGGGAGCACGTGGACCAGCAGACCGAGCAGCAGCCCTCGCGGCCGCGTCAGCGTGCGCGTCCGCCCGAGCCGCCGCCTGCTCCACCACCACCTCCGCCCGCCGAGGGCGGCACGGTGTACAGCTTCTCCACCGACGACCCGGAGCCAGCGCCGGAGCTGCCGCGCCCGGAGCTACCGCGGCGCGTGATCGGCAAGTACCTGCAGCTCGACGTGAAGGTGGGTGGCGGCTACCGCGGCTGGCTGCCGCAGCAGTTCCCGAACGTGCCGGTGAAGGTCGGCAGCTACTACGTCTGGACCGTCGACCTGCAGGCCAAGGTGTTCAAGTACGTCAACCTGCACCGCGGCTACTACGAGTCGAACGCACTCAGCGCGCCGAGCACGCGTGAGGCCGCGCTCGCCGAGCAAGTGGGCTCGCACATCCCCAAGGCCGCGTGGCTGCTCGGTGTGCTCGGCTTTCCGTTCCTGAAGGTGTGGGAGCCGGTGATCCGCTACGAGAGCCGCGCGTTCCAGACCGAGGCGCGGCCCGAGCAGCCGGTCTGCGTGGTCACCGACGCGGTGGCGCGCGATCTGAGCAGCTGCCAGCGCAGCACGGCGCGGCTGAAGATGCGCTCGAGCTTCGAGACGCTGTCGTTCGGCATCCGCTACGACCGCAGCAAGGACAACACCGCGGTGCTCAGCAACAAGCCCGTGTCCAAGCTGCCGCCGATCACGTTCGGCATCGGGCTCATGTCGTACCGCAAGCCGTACCAGGTGAACGTCGACGGCAACACCCTCGACGGCTACCTGTTCGACGGCCGCTTCCGCGGCATCGGCGGCATGTTCGGCGTCGATGTGAAGGGCGGCCCCGACCGCGTGCTGTTCCGGCTGGATGCGCAGCT
>JBEVNG010000398.1:0-5338 GCA_040508235.1 Polyangiales bacterium
CGTGGCGGCGGGTCGTGATATGCGCAGGCGCGGTGCCCATGGTCCGCCCCGCCTCGCTGCTCCTGCTCGCGCTCGCCGCCGGCTGCTCCGACGCGCGCTACGGCGATGCCGAGTCCGACGACGCCGGCAAGCAGAGCACGAGCGGCGCAGAGGTCCGGGACGGCTCGCTCCCCGACGCCAGCCTCGATGCCGCACCCGCGGTCGCGACGCCGAGCCTGCCCGACGCCAGCGCCACGCCACCGGTCACGCCAGCGACGCCAGACGCCGCCGTGCCCGCGGACTGGCGCACGATGCTCGCGACCCACTACGCGATCGCCGCGCGCTTCTACGCCAAGGACAAGGGCCTGGGCGACGCCGCCCGCTACTCGCACGAGATCTACATGCTGGCGAGGGTGCTGCGCGACGGCGAGACCGTGCGCCTGGAGGCGCGGCGCTGCATCGACCGCGGCAGCGTGCTCGCGTCGCCGCTGAAGGACGAGTTCTGGTGGCCCAACGCCCAGGCGGTGGAGCCGCAGCTGTGGGACCTGGTGATGCGGCCGGACGGCCTGCGCACGCAGGCCGCCGCGCGACCGCTCGGCTACCGCGATCAGCCCGGCGAATGCACGATGCCGGGCAAGCAGCTCCAGGTCGACGGTCGTCCGTGGCTGCCCGGTGGTCGCTGCGACTGCCGCGCCGACGCGCTGCCGATGGTGGCCAACGACTGCCGCATCGTCGATGACGACGGCGACGGCAAGCCCGGCATCACCGTCGACCACATGGGCCTGCTCGACGAGCCCGAGTCGATGCGCACGCTCGACGGTAGCCAGATCCTGAACGCGCAGCTGAGCGCGGACGGCAGCATGCAGGGCTCCTTCCTGCAGAGCTACGAGACGCTCTCCCTCGGCTGCGGCAACAACCCGTGCACGCGCGCCGAGCTCGCGCCCTGCCCGCTCGAGCTCAACCCCGTGCTGCTCGAGCCGCTGGCGGACGGCGAGTGGGACTGCGCCAAGATGCTCGCCGAGCAGGACGCCGGGAAGCTGTTCGCCCTGCCGCCGCTCGCGTTCGTCAACGGCTGCTGATCAGACGTCGAGCAGCGCGCGACGACGCATGCGCTCGATGCGCGGCTCCATGCGACGCTGCGCCTCGGGCGTGTCGAGCACGGTGATCTCGTCGAAGCGCTCGCTGTGCGGCTGCGCTTCCTCCAGCAGCACGTCGATCGCCTGCTCGGGTGAGAGCCAGGTCAGCGAGGCGTGCGGCAGCGCGACCGCCATCGTGCGCACGCGCATGCCGAGCGCGCGATCCACCAGCGTGCGCAGGTACGTACGCAGGCGCCCCGCATCGACCTCGGCGCGTGCACCGAGGCCGAGGCACAACAAGCGCTCGGCCGCGAGCCGCTTGTCGGGGGGCGGCATCAGCAGCGCATCATCCAGCTCACCGCGTAGCTGCCCCTGCACCAGCAGCTCCGAGAGCCGCCCGCACAGCCGCCAGTCCGCCAGCCCCGCCGCGCCACGCAGCGGCCGCTCGTCGCTGAAGACGGGCACGATCAACAGCTCCGTGCGCAGCGAGTCGAGACTACTCAAGGCTGGCGCAACGAAGCGATATTCCATCTATCGCGCCGCCCCCCAACCGGCAAAGCCGGTCGGGTCCCACCCCTCCGCGGGGTTCGCTGCGCTCACGGTCGTGGCGATGGCGAGCGTCATCTCAGCTCTTCTCGACTTCGCTCGCGATGCGATCGAGCACGCCGTTCACGAAGCCCGCGCTGCCCTCGCCGCCGTAGCGTTTGGCCAGCTCCACGGCCTCGTTCAGCGTCACCTTGCGCGGCACGTCCGGCATGAACATCAGCTCGCAGGCCGCCAGCCGCAGGATGTTGCGGTCGACGAGCGGCATACGCTCCAGACGCCAGTGCTCGCTCACCTTGCGGATCATCGCATCGACCTCGGTCGCATGCGCAGAGTACGCCTCGACTACCGCGTGCGCGAAGTCTTTGCCTTCGACGCTGGCGGCGAGGTGCGCCCAGTGCAGCCGCTCGTTGATGGCGAGCGTGCCTCCGGCGAGGTCCTCCGCGAACAAGATCTGCAAGGCGGCTTCGCGGCCGCGTGTACGCGCTCCCATGACGAACTGCTCACTTTTCAAAGCGCTCGCCCTGAGGAGAGCGCGCAAGACTTCAGAGACCGTCCGCCTTCAGCGCACGATCCAGGTTGATCATCTCGACCGCGGCCAGCGCCGCGTCGAAGCCCTTGTTGCCGGCCTTGGTGCCGCTGCGCTCGACCGCCTGCTCGATGGTGTCGGTGGTCAGCACCCCGAACATCACCGGCACGCCCGTGCTCTGCACGGTGGCGCCCGCGCCGCGCGCGACCTCGCCGCAGACGTAGTCGAAGTGCGGCGTCGAGCCGCGGATCACCGCACCCAGCGCGAGCACCGCGCTGAAGCGACCGCTCTCGGCTGCGCGCTTGATCGCCACCGGCATCTCGAACGCGCCCGGCACGCGGATCAGCGTGATGCGCTCGCGCGGCACGCCGTGCCGGACCAGCCCATCGAGCGCCCCCTCGATCAGGCGCGCTACGATGAACTCATTGAAGCGCGCCGCCACGATCGCGACCTGCACGCCCGTGGGCGCCCGAAAGTCGCCCTCCAACGTCTTCACGCCGAACGATTCGCTCATCAGCCGCCGATTCTAAGCCCGCCCGCCGAGTTGTCGAACCTTTCGCGGCCGTTCCCCGGTTCACGAGGACACGCGCGTAGTTAGTCACGTGGCTCGTTACGGGGAGCGAGGCGGTCTGGGGCTAGTGGCGGCGCAGCCGCTCGGTTAGCGTCCGCGCGTATCCCCCCGGACTTCCCGAAGGTGTAACCATGAGCCTCGCCACGGACCTGCCCACGCCCAAGAAGAACGGCAGCGCGCGTTCGATCCCCGTCTTCAACCCCTCCACCGAGGAGCAAATCGGTGAGGTAACCGACTCCGACCAGGCCACCGTCGACCGCGCCGTGGCGCGCGCACGCGAGGCGTTCGAGTCGGGCGTGTGGCGCAAGATGAGCGGCATCGAGCGGCAGGACATCCTGTGGAAGGCCGCCGAGATCATGCGCGAGCGCATGGAGGAGCTGGCCACCATCGAGGCGCGCAACAACGGCATGAGCGTCATGGCCGGCGCATACATCGTGAACATCGCGATCGAGATGCTCAGCTACTACGCCGGCTGGGCGACCAAGATCCACGGCGAGTCGGGCCACCTCAACTCCAGCGGCCTGCTCGGCAACCCGCAGACGCTGCACACCTACACGCAGCTGGAGCCGATCGGCGTGGTGGGCCTGATCGTGCCCTGGAACGGGCCGATCTTCGTGGCCATCCTCAAGCTCGCGCCCGCGCTGGCGGCGGGCTGCAGCGCGATCCTCAAGCCGGCGGAAGAGACGCCGATGAGCGCGCTGATGCTGGAGAAGATCTTCCTGGAGGCCGGCGTGCCCGAGGGCGTGGTCCAGGTGCTGACCGGCTACGGCGAGACCACCGGCGCCGCGCTCACGGCGCACCCGGACGTCGACAAGATCTCGTTCACCGGCTCGACCGAGGTCGGCAAGCTGATCGTGCACGCGGCCGCCGGCAACCTGAAGCGGCTGACGCTGGAGCTAGGCGGCAAGTCCCCGCTGATCATGTTCAACGACGCCGACCTCACCAAGGCGATCTCGGGCGCGAGCTTCGGCTACCTGGCGGGCTCCGGCCAGAACTGCAGCTGCACATCGCGCATCTACGTGCAGCGCGGCATCTACGAGGAGGTGGTCGACAAGATGGCCGCCTACGCGCAGACGCTGCCGATGGGTGGCAGCGAGGAGGAAGGCTCGATCCTCGGGCCGCTGATCAGCCAGAAGCAGCGCGAGCGCGTGATGGGCATCGTCGCCGAGGGCGTCAGCCGCGGCGCCACCATCGTGACCGGCGGCAAGCCACTCGACCGCAAGGGCTACTTCTACGCGCCCACTCTCGTCACCGACACCACGCCCGACATGCGCATGATCCGCGAGGAGATCTTCGGGCCCGTCGGCATGGTGATCCCGTTCGACGAGGAAGAAGAGGTGCTCAAGCTCGCCAACGACACCCACTACGGGCTGGCCGGTGCGATCTGGACCGAGAACCTGGGCCGCGCCTTCCGCATGGTGAACGGGCTGCGCGGTGGCCAGCTCTGGGTGAACACCACGCTCGCCGCCGACCCCTCGGTGCCGTTTGGCGGCTTCAAGCAGTCCGGCTGGGGCGGCGAGCGCGGCTACAAGGGCCTGGAGCAGTTCCTGATCACCAAGTCCGTGTACATCGCCCACGACTGAGGATCAGGGCGAGCTCTGGCTCTGCGATTGCGTCTGCGATGCCGCGGGCGGCTCGCTGAGGCGCGCGGCCGGGGCCTTGGGGCCCTGGATCTCCTCGGAGATCTTGGAGCAGATCGAGGAGGTCTCGTCGACGACGTAGGTGAGGATGGAGTGGATCTGCCCGATCTCGAACTCCTTCTTCTGCTGCTCGACCCACGCGATCAGCGATGACAGACGCGTGCGCGAGCTGTGCGAGGGCTCGGTCCAGATGCGGCCGAGCTGATCGGCCGCCGCCTTGAGCGTGTAGTGGATCGAGCGCGGGAACGTCTGCTCGAACAGCACGAACTCGACCATGCTCTGCGCCGAGACGCGGCCCTGGTGCTTCTTCATGAAGCTCTCGTGGCCGGAGCTGGCGCGTAGCAGCGACATCCAGAGCGCCATGCGCACGATCTCGTGGGCGCTCTCCCGCATCAGCGTGTGGTGGTGCATGTCGAGGATGCGGGCGGTCTGCGCCGTACGCTCCATCATCACGCCCATCCACAAGAAGCGCATCGGCTCGCCGTGCAGCATCGTGCTGCGCACCAGGCCCAGGATTAGCTGGGTGGTGCGGCGCACGTGGCGATAGAACTCCTCGCGGTTCTCCCAGTACAGGGTCTCGGTGCTCTCGCGGCCGAGGAACAGGTAGAGCTCGTTGATCTCCTCCCATAGCTCCAGGGAGAGCTGATCGCGGATCGAGCGCGCGCAGTCGCGGGCCGCGCGCACGCTGGAGTTCAAGCTGATGGCGTTCTCGCGGCTCCAGGTCATGTACTCCTGGACCAGCTCGCCATTGCCGAGCGCCTCGCGACCGTGCCGCTCGACGAACGGGGCCTCCTCGCCGGACACGATCACCAGCGGCTGCCAGCAGTGCGTGACCGGGATGTCGGCGTCGAAGACGAGCGAGCGCGTCGCCTGGAGCAGGCGCGCGGAGCTCTCGGCGCGATCGATGTAACGACCGAACCAGAAGCAGTAGTCGGCTACGCGTGAGATCACGTGAGCGCCTCCCGCTCGACCCAGGTGTCCTTGGAGCCGCCACCCTGGC
>JBEVNG010000426.1:0-3771 GCA_040508235.1 Polyangiales bacterium
ATGAAGCGCGTGCCCATGTACGCGAAGTCGGCGCCTGCCATGCGCGCAGCGGCCACGTCGCTGCCGGTGGAGATCGCGCCGGCGAGCAGGATGGTGCCCTGGAAGAACGAGCGCACCTCGCTCAGCAACGCGAACGGGTTGATCGCGCCGGCGTGACCACCCGCGCCGGCCGACACCAGGATCAAGCCATCGACGCCCGCCTCGGCCGCCTTGCGCGCGTGCTTGGCGGTGGTGACGTCGTGGAACACCACGCCGCCGTAGCTGTGCACCTTCTCGACCACGTCCTTCACCGCGCCGAGCGACGTGATGATCAGCGGCACCTTGAACTCCGCGCACACCTCCAGGTCCGCGTTCACGCGCGGGTTGGTCTTGTGCACGATCAAGTTCACGCCGTACGCGGCGGGGTTCGCGCTCGCCGACAGCGTGGTGGTGATCTCGCGCAGCCAGTCGCGGAAGCCCTCCGTGGTGCGCTGGTTGAGCGCGGGGAAGGTGCCGATGATGCCCGCCTTGGCACACGCGGTGACCAGCGCCGGACCAGAGGTGAGGAACATCGGGGCGGCCACGACCGGGAGCCGGAGACCCTGCTGCAGAGACGACGGAATGGGCATGGCCCTGACTCTAGTCAGGACGCGCGCAAAGGCACGCTCAAGGCGGCGATACGTCGTCGGGTGTATCCCAGTCGCGCAGCTCGTCGCGCGAGGAGAGCACCAGCTCGTGCGCGGGCAGCGCGGAGAGGAATGGCTGGAGCGAGCGGGTTCCGGCCGCGATTGCGCGCTCCAGGGCAACACCCGCGCGCGCGTCGTAGCGTGCGCACAGCGGCTCCCAGATGCCGTCGAAGCGTGGCGCCAGCGCCAGCGCATCGGGCTGCTCGTCGCGCAGGCGCAGCAACAGCTGGCTGGACACGAACGGCATGTCGCAAGCGAGCGCGATCGCGCTGCCGTGCGCCAGCAAGCCCGCGAGCCCCCCGAGGGGACCGATGCCCGCGGGGGCGTCCGCGAGCTCGCGCAGACCGGGTAACGCGGTGCGGTAGGCGTCGTCGCGCAGTCCGACCCAGACGGGCTCCAGGCCAACCTCGCGTGCGATGCGCGCCAGCCGCACCACCACGGCCTCGCCCTCGATCTGCAACAGCCCCTTGTGGATGCCGCCCATGCGCGTGGCGCGCCCGCCGACGAACAGGCCTGCGAGCATGCTAGTCGCGCTCCGCGACCAGCTTCAGCAAGCTGGCGCCGTCCATGCGCATGGGCTGGCCGAGCAGGTTGCGCAGCGCCAGCAGGCGCGGGTCCTTGGCGGCGCTGCGTAGTCCCAGTGCGACGTGCGTGCGCGCGAGCTCGCGTTGCTCTCGGCTGGCGCTGGCGATCGCCTCGTACAGCTGGCGTCGCGCCCACAGCGCGCTCAGGCCCGGCTCGTGCAGCTCGGGAGCGAGCTTGTGCGCGAGGTCCGACCACTCCTCGCCGTCGTCCTCGTACGGCGCGTCGAGGCTCTCGTACCAGCCCGCGGGCACCAGCGTCCGATACAGCGCAGGGCTCACCGTGTGGTCGAGCTCGATGCGCAGCGGTCGCTTGCGCGCGAGCGCGAGCAAGCTGGCCGCGCCGAGATGATGCCCGCGCATGTACTCGCCCAGCACCGGGGCGAGCTCGGGCGACTCGTCGCTCAGCGACTCCACCGAGTGTGGATAGTCGAGCGCGGCCAGCGGCAGCAGCGTCACGTCCTGGCGCAGGTTCTCCTCGGCCTCGGCGCCGAGCCAGCGGAACATCGACTCCATGGTCGGCGTGATCACCACCGCCCGCGTCGGCAGATGACGCCGGGCCAGCTCGTCGATCCACATCGGCGCCTGGCTTGGCGGGCTGGCGCGCAGCACCAGCGCCAGCGCGGCGAGCCCGGCCAGCGTGTAGCCCACGCGGTGCATGCCGAGGTCGAGCCGTCGCAGCTCGCGCAGGCCGAGCGCGACGCCGAACGTCGCCAGCGCCACCAGGCCGAGCGCACACGGCAGCAGCGCGCCCCAGGCATCCGCGTGCACGGTGGGCTCCAGGATCCACGCGATGCTGGCCATCGGCACCAGCAGCGCGATCGACCAAAGCAGCGCGAAGCGGCGCGCGTTGCTGGTGCGCGCGGCGAGCGCGAGCCCGAGCGCGGCCAGCGCCAGCAACACGACCACCACCGCGAGCGAGCCCGACATGCCCCGCGCGAGCAGCGCCCAGGTGCGAGGCTCCGCGACGTCGCTCGGCCCGCGCCACGGATCCGCGTTGAGCACCCAGAAGATGCGCGTGAGCTTGTCCGGCGAGCCGAGGTTGATGAACGGCTCGCGGCCGCCGCGGATGGGCACGTAGACCCAGGCCGAGAAGCCGATGATCGGCGCCACGGTCATCGCCATCAGCCCGAGGAAGCCGCGGCGTGCGAACACGCGACCGAGCGTGGGGGCCGCGACCGCCAGCAGCAGCAACGCGAACACGTGGTGGTTGGCGAACGACAGGCCCTGCACGAAGGCGCCCACGTAGAGCGGGCGGCGGTCGTCGTTGGGCTGGCTGAGCTCGAAGCGCACCAGGCAGTCGATCATCCAGAGCCCGATCGCGAACTGGACCGCGTGCACGTTGGGGCGCGTGGCCACGGCGAGGAACATCGGGGCCTGGGCGACGAACCAGGTGGCGGCCAGAGCTAGCGCCGCGGGGCCGCGCGCATCGACCGCGCCCAGGCCGAGCCCGCGCAGCGAGAAGAACAGCGCACGCGCGAACAGCGCCAGGATCAGCGCCGCGAAAACCGCGCACGAGACAGCAACCCGGAACGCCAGTGGGCCGATAGGGAACAACGCCGCGAGGGCCGCGGCCAGGCACGTGATTGGAGTCCCCGGTGGATGCGGAACGCCCAGTGAACGCGCGGCGGCGACGAACGCGCCTTCCTCGTACAAGCCCCCGAACGAGGACGCGCTGGCCACGTAATAAGCGAGGGGAAGCCCACACGCGAGCGGGGCAAGCCAGCGTGGGGGCCGCACGTGCGCTCCGGAAGCCAGCGGGGGCGTGGTACTCGACACCGGCCGAAGCTTACAGAAAGCCGTGGCTTGGCGCTGTTGACTGGCAAGACCGGGTGTTTAGGTTGCCGTGGTCCGGGGGTTGCAACGGCCGACTTCCGCGGACGATTTCTATCCTTTCCGGACCGCTCCGTGCGGTCCTCTGTCGCCGGTGGACCGGCTTACCAAAGGGGACGTGACGATATGCGGCTCGATCGTCTGACGAACAGCACGCGCGAGGCTCTGGTCGCGGCGCAGCAGCAGGCCCAGTCCGCGGGCAACCCGGACCTGGTCCCGGAGCACTTCCTGGTCGCGCTGCTCGAGAAGGACGCGGGCGTGACCGCGCCGATCCTGCAGAAGGCGGGCGTCGACGTACGCCAGCTCAAGGACCGGCTGGTGAAGCTGCTGACCCGGCTGCCCAAGCAGTCCGGGGGCTCGGAGCCCAGCATCTCGCGGCGGCTGAACAAGCTGCTGACCGATGCGTGGACGCAGACCGAGAAGATGAAGGACGAGTACACCTCGGCCGAGCACGTGCTGCTGTCCGCGGTCGAGCAGGACGACGACGTGGCCAAGGAGCTCAAGCAGCTCGGGCTCACCAAGTCCAAGCTCGACGCCGCCATCAAGGAAGTCCGCGGTAGCCAGCGCGTCACCGACCAGGACCCGGAGGGCAAGTACCAGTCGCTGGAGAAGTACACCCGCGACATCACCAAGGCGGCCAAGGAAGGCAAGATCGACCCGGTGATCGGGCGCGACGAGGAGATCCGTCGCGT
>JBEVNG010000459.1:0-6902 GCA_040508235.1 Polyangiales bacterium
ACGAGTTGCCGATGCCCTCCGAGGGCGCCAGCGCCTTCCACATCGACTCGAGCTGCTGCTCGAACGGGCAGCCGCGCACGCCGAGCGCGGACACGCAGCTGAAGGCCTGCGCCGTGGTCCGTGCGTCGTCCTCGCCCGCCTCGAACACCTGGTACTTCGGCAGCCCCGCGATGTCGCACTCGCTGCGCGGCGCGAGCACTTCCTGGCCGGCGTCGTAGCCGACGAACTCGTTGCGGCTCATCGCATACACGCCGTCGACGGCGACCGCGGTGCTGTTCTGGAGGCGACCGTCGTCACCCTCGTCGGCACACGACTGGATGGCGGCCTGCGAGTTCGCCGGGACCTCGTCGATACCACCCGCGTTGGTGGACACGACGCCGAGGTGCAGCGTCTTGACCGGCGTGAACTTGCGGTTCTCGGGGGTCGCGCCGGCCGGCAGGTCGGCGTCGTCGACGCCCGGGAAGCGGTCACCGCTCGTGAGCACCGTGACCAGGTTCGGCAGCTGGCTGGCGAGCTTGAGCTGCTCGGAGGCCATCGAACCGGAGTTGTCGATCACGAACAGCAGGTCGACGTCGGAGACGCCGGACTGGTCGACGCGCTCGCTGACCGCCGACACGGTGCACGGGCCGAGCGGCGCGAGCTCCTGCTTGGGGCAACCGAGCATGGAAAGCGCGACGAGCGGCGAGAGCCACTTCGCGATTGCCGGGACTACTGAGGTTCGCATCTCCATCACGTCTCCTACGCCAGGCGGCGCGCCGTTACGTCTAGGGCCGAGGCACCGGCTCCTACTGAAGCGGGCGCTACCATAATGCCAGGACTGCTCGAAGATCAACGGACCTCTGCGGCCCTGGGCACCTTTCCAGCAAGCCACATGCCGCGTGGGGCGAGATGGAATTGCTGGTGATTCGGCAGCTGCCTACATGAAGGCCGCCAACTTGGTTGGCTAATGCCGCCAAGATCAGTGGCGATCGTCTGGTGTCCCGGCTTGCGCGGGAGCGATTTTGTGGCCGAGCCTCGGCTGCTGGCCCGAGGATAGGCGGGTGGCCCGTGTGCTGGTGGTGGACGACGAGGAGAACCTGCGGCTCGTCCTGCGCACGTTGCTCGCCCGCAACGGCTACGAGGTGAGGGCGGTCCCGTCCGCGGCCGACGCGCTCGACGCGCTGACCAGCTTCGACCCGGACTTCGTGTTCGCGGACGTACGCATGGAGGGCATGAGCGGCATCGAGCTCACGCGCGAGCTGGCCCGGCGTGGCGCGCTGGCGACGGTGATCGTGATGAGCGCATACGGCTCGCTCGACCTCGCACTGGAGGCGATGAAGGCCGGCGCCTACGACTACTTGCCCAAGCCGTTCAAGCAGGACGAGGTGCTCCTGGTGCTGAAGAAGGCCGAGGAGCGCGAGGCGCTGCGCCGCGAGAACCGCACGCTGCGCGAGAGCCTCCGACGCGAGGGCCAGTTCGGCGCGCTGCTGGGCAAGAGCGAGCCGATGCAGCGCGTGTTCCGCACCATCGAGAAGGTCGCCGGCTACACCACCACCGTGCTGCTCAGCGGCCCGAGCGGCACCGGCAAGGAGCTGGTCGCGCGCGCCCTGCACGAGCGCAGCCCGCGCGCGGACAAGGCGTTCGTGGCGGTAAACTGCGGCGCGATCCCGGAAGCGCTGATGGAGAGCGAGCTGTTCGGCCACAAGCGCGGCGCGTTCACGGATGCCAGCAGCGACAAGCGCGGGCTGTTCGAGGAAGCGCACCAGGGCACGGTGTTCCTGGACGAGATCGGAGAGCTGCCGCTGGCGCTGCAGGTGAAGCTGCTGCGCGTGCTGCAGGAGGGCACGCTGCGGCGGCTCGGCGACACCAAGGACCTGAAGGTCGACGTGCGCGTGATCGCCGCCACCGTGCGCGACCTGAGCAGCGAGGTGCGCGAGGGCCGCTTCCGCGAGGACCTGTTCTATCGCTTGAACGTGCTGCAGCTGGCGCTGCCTCCGCTGCGCGAGCGGGCGGGCGATCTGCCGCTGTTGATCGATCACTTCGTCGAGAAGTACAACGCGCGGCTCGGGACCAAGGTGCGCGCGGTGGCGCCCGATGCGCTGCGCAAGCTGATGCGCCACGCCTTTCCGGGCAACGTGCGCGAGCTGGAGAACATGGTGGAGCGCGCGATCGTGCTGGCCGAGGGCGACACCATCACGCTCGACGATCTGCCCGAGCACCTGCGTGAAGATGCCGACCCCCTGGCGCTGACGCTGGGCAGCGGCGAGCTGTCGATCAAGCGCACCACGCGCGTGATCGAAGAGCTGCTGATCCGGCGCGCGCTGGAGCAGACGCGCGGCAACCGCACCGCGGCGGCGAAGCTGCTGGAGCTCAGCCATCGCGCGCTGCTGTACAAGATCAAAGACTACGGCATCGCGTAGTCGGTCTGTTAAGCTGGCGCCCCATGTCCTCCGAGAATGCACGGCGGGTGTTCGTCGTCGACGACGATCCGCTGGTGCTCGCTGTCACGCGGCGCCTGCTGGTTCGCGCTGGCTACGAAGTCACGATCTTCGACGACCCGCGGCGCGCGCTGGAGGGGCTCGCGCAAGACCCGCCGTACGCGGTGGTGGCGGATCTGAACATGCCGGAGCTGAGCGGCGTGGAGCTGCTGGCGGAGGTGAAGCAGCGCGCGCCGAGCAGCCTGCGCGTGCTCTACACGGGCGAAGGTTCGGTCGAGGGGCTGGGCGGCGGCGTCGCGCACGTGGTGCTGGCCAAGACGGGCGGCATGCAGGCGCTGCCGGATACGCTCGCTCGGCTGCGTCCCGAGGCGTAAGTTCGGCGCGATGAGAGCCGCGCTCGCGCTGGGGATCACGCTGTGTGCGCTGCCGGTGCGCGCCGAACGCGGCTTGCTGGAGCAGGGCCAGCTCGCGGTCCAGGCCGGTACGCGCCTGCGCGTGGAGCTGGAGAGCGCGCACGGGCTGACGCCGCCGCCGGGCATCCAGAACGAGCGTGCGCTGCGCGGCTTTTCGGCCCGGCTGTGCGCGGATGCGCGCTGCGTGCCGCTGGAGGCGCTGGACGTGCGCCCGCGCGACGGCTGGTCGCTGGTCTATCGCGCGGAGTTCGCGGTGCCGGCCGAGGTGATGCCCGGACACTACGCGCTGGACGTGCGCTACCCGGGTGGCCTCGCTGGCCTGACGGGAGGGGTGACGGTGCAGCCCGCCCGACCGGCCGCCGCATTTGCGCCCGCCCCCGCGGAAAGCTGCTCAGTTGCCGCGCCTTCGTTGGCCGGTGCACCCTTGGGTTTGCTCCTGGTGGCGCTATCGAGGAAACTCGGCGCCGCACGTAGGGCCCGCGACCGCCGCGGGGAATAGCCTTCGTCGCTTCCAAGTTTCGAGAGGACCATGTCGCGAGCCCTGTCCGTACTCCTGCTGCTCGGCTTCGCCGCTTGCACGCACACGAAGATTCCCAACACGGACGTCGAAGATTCGCCCGACTCCCGCGACGTGGTGGCGTTCGTGGAGAAGTATCGCCAGGCGGTCGTCTCGCGCGACGTCGGCAAGCTGATCGGCCTGGTCGCTGACGACTACTACGACGACATGGGCACGCCGCAGGGCGACGACGACGTCGACCGAGAGGTGCTCAAGGAGCGGCTGGAGCAGACGTTCGGGCCCGAGCTGCTCGCGGTGCACTACGACATCCGCTATCGCGATGTCGTCTTCCTGCCCACCAAAGTGTTGGTCGACTACACGTACATCGGACGCTTCCGTGTCAACACGCCCGATGGCTCGAAGTGGGAGCGCCGGCTGGCGGACAACCGCATGGTGCTGGCCAAGAAAAAAGACGGCACTTATCTCATCATGAGCGGCATGTGACGTCGCCTTAACCGGCCTGATCGACGCGGCCGATTTTGGTGAAATGCGCTCTAGTCATACCGACGCGTTCCTCGTTACGCTTTCGGAACGGCCGAGGCATGTTGCGCCATCGGCTCATGAAAGACCGTGCGCCGGGGAACATGAGCGAGGGGTCGGATCGCAAGACACAGCTGGGCCGCGTGCAGCTGCAGAAGAAGCCGATCGCGTCCGACGGCGGCGATGACCTCGGCGACTGGAGCTCGTTGATCTCGGAGATCGAGAACGAGGACCACGGGCCAGCGCTGTTGGGCGTGCAGAGCGACGAGCTGCCGCCGGAGCTGGCGCATGCGGTCGAGAGCGAGGCGGAGCCGCCGCGCGTCGATCTGCGCAAGCTGGAGATCGCGGCGCACACGCTCGGGCTGCTCACGCGAGACGGCGCGATCGAGCGCATGATGTTGCCGCTGTGGTCGGACCGCGAGCGCCTGTTCGTCGCGGTGGCGGACGTGAACGCACGCCAGGTGATCGACGAGCTGTCGTTCTCGCTGGCGCTGACGGTGCTCCCGTACGAGGCCACGCAAGGCATCCTGCGCGACGTGATCGAGGCGGCGTACGCGGCCTTTGGGGCGGGCGCCCCGCTGTACAAGGGACCGCTCGCGCGCGGCGCCAAGGCGGTGCAGCTCGACACCGTGAGCAAGCCGCCCAACGCGCGCGGCTTCGGGGATGGCGTGCTGGGCAAGGCGCCCACGCAGAGCAAGCTCACGCCGGCCGACCTCGACGCGGGCGACAGCGTGATGCCGCCGGCACGTGAGACCAAGAAGCCGCGCATCCTGGTGGTCGACGACAGCGACGACATCCGGCGCCTGTTGGCCCGCGTGTTCCACGAGCGCGAGTACGATGTCGTCGAGGCCAGCAGCGGGCTGGAGGCGCTGGAGAAGCTGCGCGAGGGCGCGCCGGACCTGCTCTTGCTCGACGCGATGTTGCCGGGCGGCATGCACGGCTTCGAGCTGTGCCGCCGCATCAAGGGCAGCCGCCGCTACGGGCACATCCCGATCGTGATGCTGAGCGCGGTCTACCGCGGCTGGCGCTTCTCGGAGGACTTGCGTCGCTCGTACGGGGTGGACGCCTTCATCGAGAAGCCGTTCCGGATCGGCGAGGTGGTGGCCGCCGTCGAGCGCGCACGCGATGGCGCTGGAAAATCACTACCGCCGGACGACGGCGAGGGGCTCGCGGGCGAGCAGCTCAAGGCCGGCATCGAGGCCTACGCACAGGGCGACCTGGACGGGGCCGTCGAGCACCTCAAGCGCGGCATCGCGATCGATCCACTCGCGTTTCGCTTGCACTATCATCTCGGCCTGCTCTACGGAAAGCAGGAGAACGTGTTCGAGGCCATCCACGAGCTCGAGGCAGCCGCGGATCTACGACCCCGTGATTTTTCGACCCTCAAGAACCTGGCAGTGCTGTATCAACGAGCGGGCTTTCGGCTCAAGGCGACCGAGATGTGGGAGAGAGCGCTGGGCTGCGCACCCGATGACGCGACCCGTGCGAGCATCCGAAATCATCTCGTGAGCCTGCTTTGACCTGCGCGCTACGCTCGCTGCTATCGCTATAAGGTCGACCGGGACGCGAGGAGCGTGATGAAGTTTCTGTGCGGCAACTGCAAGGCGAAGTATCAGATCGCCGACGAGAAGGTCACCGGGCGTACGCTCCGCATGAAGTGCCGGCGCTGTGGCCACGACATCCTGATCGATGGCCACACGATGCCGCAGTCGAGCCCGCCCTCCGCGCCTGCGCCCGCGCCGCGCCGCACCAGTGGTTCCACGGTCTCGGTGGTGCCGGGACCGCGTGGCGGCTCCAGCTCCACGCAGCTGCCCGCGCGCGCCGGCTCGGCCGCGGCCGCCGCCTTGCCTCGGCCCACGCCCGCGCGCTCCAAGCCGCCGTCGGGGCTGAGCGCGGAGTTCCGCCGCCACGTCGCCGCGCCGCCCGAGGTGCCGCAGCGGACCGCGCCTTACGACCTGTGGCACGTCGCGATTCAGGACGTGCCGGTCGGCCCGATGACGCGCGACGAGCTCGGTCGGAAGATCGAAGCCGGCGCGGTGACGCCCGAGTCGCTGTGCTGGCGTGAAGGCATGGACGACTGGCGTCCGGTGGGGGAGCTGGCCGAGCTCGCCTCGCTGCTGCGCCGCAACCGTGAGCCCTCGCGTCCGATGCGCGGTCGGCCGCCGCCCAACGTGCCGGGACCGGGCGCCACCGGGTCGCGCGCGCAGCCGCTGCCGTCGGTCGCACCCACCCAGCCGAACGTGGAGGAGTACGACGAGGACAACGCGGAGCCGACGCGCATCAGCGAGTTCTCGCCGGCGATGGCGCTCGCGCTGCCTGGCCAGACCGCGCCGCAGACGTTCTCGGCGACCCAGTCGCAGCAGTTCTCGCCGGTCAGCGCCGGCGGCACGTCGCCCAAGGTGTTCGTGCCTCAGCAGGTGAGCCAGCCGCTGCCGGAGGTGGCCACGCAGGTGGTCCCGCAGCCGGTCGCTGGCCGCAACTTCGGCAACGGTGTCGGCATGCTCGCGGTGGGCTTGCTCGGCGGCATCCTGATCGTCGGTGGACCGCTGCTGTTCCGCACGTTCTGGAGCACGCCGGATGCGCCCGCGCAGGCGGCGGTGGCCCCCTCGCAGACGCGCGCGCCGGAGAAGGTCGCGCCGGTCGAGGTCGAGGTGCCGAGCGAAGAGCCGGTGATGGAGATCAAGCCGGACGAGATCGCCAGCAACAAGCCGTCGTCGCGCGGCACGGGCACCAAGACCACGGCGGCGCCCAAGGCCGAGCCGGCCAAGCCCGCGGGCAAGCAGCTCAGCGAGGAGCAGCGCAAGTTGCTCGAGCGCATGGGCGGCGCCAGCAACGATCCGGACCTGAAGAACCTCGCACGCAACGGCGACGAGCCGCGCGGTGGCGCGGTGGCGTCCGAGCTCACGCCGCAGCAGCTGACCAAGGTCGTGCAGGACAACAAGAACCAGCTGCAGCGCTGCTACGAGACGGCGCTACGCGCGGCCGGCGGAAAGCAGGACTCGGCGATCAAGATCAGCGTCAACGTGCTGGTCGGCG
>JBEVNG010000301.1:0-9325 GCA_040508235.1 Polyangiales bacterium
CCTCGCTGTGCGACCACAACGCGCGCTCGCGCAGCGACGACTTCTGCGCGCGTGTGCGCGGGATCTTGGGCGCGCCGGGCAAGGCCTCGCTGCGCAGCAGGTAGAGCTTGCTCTGCGCGATCGCCCAGTCGATGCAGACCGGGTAGCCGAGGTGGCGCTCGGTGCGCTCCGCCAGCCGCAGCACGTCGCGCAGGAAGGTGTCGCTGAGCGCCTGGCTGGTGGCGAGCGCCGCCGGCACCTCGCGCAGCACGCGCTCCGCGTCGGGCCCACTGACCCACATGCGTGCCTTGTCCGCGATCACCGCGTCGCGCACGTAGCCGTCGCGCGAGACGCGAAAGACATCGCTGGGCACCAGCGCACGGCGCACGCCGCTGGCCAGGCCGTAGCCCGCGCGCACCAGCCACTCGCCAGCGTCCGCGGTGATGGGGTGGCGCGTGTACACCACCCCGGAGACCAGCCCGTCGACCAGGCTCTGCACCAGCACCGCGACACTGGCGTCGCGCGCGCCGGCCGCGCGCAGCGAGCGCAACACGGACAGCTCGTACGGACTGGCGAACGCCGCGCTCAGCGCCGCGCGCAGACGCTCCTCACTGTCGACCGAGAAGCGGACGTCGGTCAGCCAGCGCTGCGCGTCGATGCGATCCGCGGTCAGCGACGGCACCACGAACAGCGCGGGAGCACCGAGCGCGCGCAGCGTGTGGAACGTCTCGCTCGCCGCCAGCGACAGCTCTTCGTCCAGCTCGACGCCGAGGATGCGCTCGCGCAGGGCGCTAAGCTCGTCCTCCGAGGGCAGCGCCCGCTCGGGATCGAGGAACGCGTTCAGGCGCTCCTCGGGGGCCAGCACGCGCTCGTAGATCGCATCGGCGGACAGCCGCGACAGCGCGCTGGCGCCCGGCACGGGCAGGCCGGCACGCGCCAGCTGCACCGTGCGCATGATCGGCTCGCCGTACCCCTGAGCGCGGCGAGGCACGATCGACTCGATCGGCTCGAACAATTGCACCGCGGGCAGCTTACAGCGAAACCGAGAGGACGCTTCTCAGATCACGAGTGACAGCTGGCGCCGCTGCGCTGCCGGCTCGAACGCGACCGGATATTCCCCGGTGAAGCACGCATCGCAGTAACCCCGGCCGCCGGTCCCACCGACCGCGCGGTGCAGCGCGTCCACGCTCAAGTAGCCGACGCTGTCGGCCGTGATGTACTTGGCGATCTCCTCGAGGTTGTGGCTCGAGGCGATCAGCTCGCTGCGCGACGGCGTGTCGATGCCGTAGAAGCAGGGCCAGCGCGTGGGTGGCGAGCTGATGCGCATGTGCACCTCGCGGGCGCCCGCGTCGCGCAGCATCTTGACGATCTTGCGGCTGGTCGTGCCGCGCACGATCGAGTCGTCCACCACGACCACACGCTTGCCGTCGATCAGCGCGCGGTTGGGGCTCAGCTTGAGTCGCACGCCGAAGTGACGGATGGACGACTGCGGCTCGATGAACGTGCGCCCGACATAGTGGCTGCGCACCAGCCCCAGCTCGAACGGCAGCTTGGACTCCTGCGCGAAGCCGAGCGCCGCGGGCACGCCGCTGTCCGGTACCGGGATCACCACGTCCGCGTCGATGCCGGCGGTGCGCGCGAGCGCCTTGCCCATCAGCTTGCGCGCCTCGTAGACGTTGATGCCGCCGAGCGTCGCATCCGGACGCGCGAAGTACACGTACTCGAACACGCACATCTTGGCCGGCTCGCTGGCGAACGGGCGATAGCTGTGCAGGCCGTCGCGGTCGACCACGACCATCTCGCCGGGCTCGACGTCGCGCACGTACTCGGCCGCGATCAGCTCGAACGCCACCGGCTCCGACGCGAACACCCAGGCGTCCTTCAGCTTGCCGAGCGCGAGCGGACGAAAGCCCCACGGGTCGCGCACCGCGATCAGCTCGTGGGGTGTCAGCACCATCAGCGAGTAGGCGCCCTTGCACTGGCGCAGCGCATCCGACACGCGATCCACCGTGGTCGACTCGCGCGAGCGCGCGATCAAGTGCACCACCACCTCGGTGTCCGACGAGGTCTGGAAGATCGAGCCCGCGGCCTCCAGCTTGCGCCGGATCTCGTCCGCGTTGGTCAGGTTGCCGTTGTGCGCGACGGCGATCGAGCCATGTGCGTAGTCGATCGCGATCGGCTGCGCGTTCTTGATGTGCGAGCCGCCCGCGGTGGAGTAGCGCACGTGGCCAATCGCGCGGTCACCCGGCAGCTGCGCGAGCACGTTGGCGCTGAAGATGTCCTGCACCAGGCCGAGCGCACGGTGCGCGTAGAGCTGACCGGCCTCCGCGCTGACGATGCCGGCCGCTTCCTGCCCGCGATGTTGGAGGGCATGAAGGCCGAGGTAGGTGTGGTTGGCCGCTTCGTCGGATCCCCAGATCCCGAAGACGCCACACTGATCATGGAAGTGATCGTCGTCCGACTCGTCCAGCACCGCGCCCTTGTACCCTGCTCACTCGGCGCAGTCCATGGTGTCGCTCACCCGCGCTTCAACGGGCGCGCCGGTGCTCCACCATCAGGCAACGGTCCTGCACCACGTCGATGCCCGCGGCGGTCAGCGCCGCGGCGAAGTCGTCGTCCTCGATGCCGCTCTGCAGCCAGACTACCTTGGGTTTTTTGGCGATCACGTCGTCGAGGTGGGCGTGCAGGTCGCTCGGTCGCCGAAATACGTCGAGGATGTCGAGCTCACCCGGAACGTCCTGCACGCGTCGGAACACCGGTGCGCCGAGGATCTGCTTGGCCTCCGGGTAGTAGACCGGCACCGGGATCACCTCGACGCCCGCCTGGTGCAGGTACTCCGGCACGTAGAACGCCGGCTGGCCCGCCTGCTGCTCGGTCTTGATGCCGAGCACCGCCACCCGCTTGGCCCCACGAGCGATCGCCAGGATGCTCGCGCTGTCCGTGATCACGCGTCCCATGTCAGTTCTCCTCGTCGTCGTCCTGATCATCGTCGCCCGCGTGGATCGCCTGTCCGCGCAGGATCTGGATGATCGCGTCCGCTTCCATGGCGACCTCGATCTCGGGCCGCGTGTCGACGAAGCGCTGCAGGTAGCCGAGCGCCGCCGCCTTGTCGTCCATGGCGTAGTGGCAGAGGCCCATCAGGTAGAGCGCGTCCGGGTCGTCCTTCTTGCGCGAGAGCACCTGCTTGCCCACGCGTAGCCCCTCGCGGTAGCGACCCAGCGTGTGCAGCGCCCAGCCCGCGCCGATCAGCGCGCCCGGGTACTCGGGCTCCAGCTGCAGCGCGGACACGAACGCCTTGAGCGCACGCGCCGCCTCGCCGACCTCCAGCAGCGAGGAGCCCAGGAAGAACAGCGCGTAGTGGTTCTCTTCGTCTTCGGCGACCACTCGCGTGAGCTCGGCGATGGCGGCGGTGTACTCGCCCTCGCTCATCAACTCGGCGCCCTCTTCGGCGGCTGCCCACAGCTTGCGGTCGCGCTGGTCGTCATCCATCGGGCCCAGCATAGGCTCCGGCGGGCGTCAGGACTACTGCGTCACGGCAGCGTGAAGCTGAGCTTGCCCACGTAGGAACCGGGGCTCTCGAAGCGGAACGCGCGCACGCCCTCGGCGATGCAGTCGAGCTCACTCGGCGTGGACAGCTCCGGCGCCGATGCCCCCGCGGCGAGCACGCTGCCGGCAGGATCCACGTAGGCGGTCACCAGCACCGGGCCGCCCCCACACTTGGCGTGCAGCTCGGCCCGCGCACTGGCGAGTGCTTGATCGGGCGGTACGTCGACCGGCGGCCGCACGTCGCCGTCGGGCGGCAGCTCCAGCGGCCAGCGGAACTCCGCTTCGCCGCCGTGTGGCGCCGGGAACTTCGTGGCCTTGGCGAGCTCCAGCAGGCAGCGCTCGGCCTCGCGATCGCCGAGCGTGCTCTCCGCCGGCTGCACGTGATCGACCGAGCCGTCGACGGCGACGTTGAAGCGCATCGTGATTGCGCCGGCGAGCACGTCGACCTGCGCGCGACGCTGCGTCACGCAGCGCAGGAACATGGGCAGCTTGGGCTCCAGCGCGCCGCGGATCTCCTGCTGCGAGAGCGTGCCGAGCAGGCCACTCACCGCCAGCGACTCCTCGCGCGGCGCACGGCTCTCCGGCGCATCGGGGGTCACGGCCACGCGTGACGGCGGCGCGCTCGTCGACTTGGCGCAGGCCGCCAACAGCAGAACATTGCACAGGATGGTGGTTCGCACTGCGCTCAGCTAACGCCGACGAAGCGGCACGACGCAAGTTTCAGATCCCGAACTCGCGCCGGTAGCGGAGGTAAGAGCGCGCGCCGGCCTCGAGCCGCATCAGCGCGCCCTCGGCGATGTGCACGGTCAGCTCGGGCTGCTCGCTGATCACCGGGATCAGCGCGTGATCGCGCCAGCCGTTCCAGTGCGTGACGTCGATGGTCGAGTGCAGCCTGAAGTAGTGCAGCGCCTCGCCGGAGACACCCACGCGCTCCAGCGCCTCCACCACGCGCACCGCACGCGTGGGCGCGGTGAGCTCGACGGCGCCGAGTGCACCGAGCGAGTGCCAGGCGAAGCGGCGGTTGTACGCGAGCCCGGCCAGGACGTTGCCCACCGCCAGCGCCTCCCACACGATCAAGCTCGGGTCGCTCGCGCGAACCCCCAGCTCGTCGCCGAGGCGCCCAAGCATGGGACCGTGCATGCCGTTGGCCTTGCCGCGTCCCATCTCGTCCCAGTAGTTGCGCGCGAGCTCCAGCTTGGCGGAGTCGGGCAGGCGCACCTGTGTGAGCGCGACCAGGTCGTCGAAGCCCGCCTCGCCCGCGACCTCCTGCTGCACGAACCAGCGCACTTGCTCGAACGAGGCGCGCGTGGCCAGGAACTCGAACAGCGGATCGTACTGGCCGGGGCCCGTCTTCTGCAGCTCCTCGAACCAGGCGACGAAGCCCTCCACGTCGCACGGCGCGTCGGCCGCGCGCGCCGCGATGCGCACGCGCTCGCGCTCCAGGAACAGACCTTCACGCAGGGAGGCTTGGGCCTTGCGCAGGATGTCATCCTGCCAGTCGTCGCGGGGGGTTGCCGGGCTGAGCCGGTCGCGATGAAGGTTCAGCAGGGCAAGCTGCTCGGCGTGAGGCGCGAGCTGTGCTGCGCGGCGTCTCGTCTCCGTCGAAGACGGTTGAATGGTCATGTCGTCCTTTTCGCAGGGTGCTCCACGCTGCTCTATTGGGCAGGTGGGCACTGCGTCGGACGCGTCTAGGCGTGCTTCCTCACGCTCAGCCCGATCGCGGCAATCCGCTCGACATCTTCGTAGCCTGGCTGCTCCAGCTCCTCGCCGAAGACGTCCGGGTCGAGCTCTTCATACGTGAAATCCCAGCCCGAAAGGTGTGGCAGCAGCGCTCGCCGAAACACGTCGTCACCATCCACGATCGCCGCTCCCGTGTAGAGCATCAGCGTGCCGCCAGGGGCGAGCCGCTGCAGGGCCTCGCGCGCGATGCGCACCGACAGCGCCTCGCCGTGTTCTCCCCCACCGTCGCGATATGCCCGCTGCGCGTGATCGCGCATGTACGGCGGGTTGGCGACGATCAGGTCGAACGCGCCGTCGACGCCGCGCAGCACGTCGCTCTCGGCGAGCCGCGCACGCTGCCCGGCCAGCTGCACGTTGACCTCCGCGAAGCGCAGCGCGCGCTGGTTGACGTCGACCAACACCAGCTCGCGCGCGCCCGCCGCCCGCGCCGCGATCAGGCCTCCGGCGCCGCTGCCGCAGCCGATGTCGATCACCCGCGCGGACGGCGGGGCGCCGCGCGCGAGGAACGCGCAGAAGCGGTAGGTATCCGGCCCGAAGAACACGCTGTCGCCGGCGTCGGTCGGATACGCGGAGTGCATGAACAACGCGCGCTCCAGCGTCGAGAAGCGCACCTTCGAGCGCAACAGCGGGCCGTACGACTGCAGCATCTCCGCGCCGTCGAGCAGCTCCAGCCAGCGCACGGGCAACAGCCGCTTCTCGAACGGCCGGCTCCAGCCGAACACGTCGCGGACGTCGCGTGCGACCGTGCGGCGCTCGAACACGCGCCGGTGCGTCTCCGGAGTGGGTGTGACGAAATGGTAGTCCGCCGCAGCCAGCGCGCGGCCCAGCTCCAGCAGAGCCTCACCGGCCTGATCCATACCGGAGACGTTAGCGCGGATCAGGGTCCGGAAAGGGCTTTGCGCGCACGCGCGGCGAACGGACCGCTCGGTGCGAGCACGAGGTACCGGTTGTACTGCTCTTTCGCGTCCTGCAGCGCCTTGTCCTTGACCAGCGCTTCGGCGTACCAGAACACCGTCTCGGCGGGTGCACCGGGCAGGCCCGCCGCGCGCGCGAGCTTGTCGTGCGCGCCCGCGCCGTCGTTGCGAGCCAGCGCGATCCGTCCCTCGACGGTGAGCAACGCCGCGCGCACCGCGGGCGCACGCGGATGCTGCACCAGGGCCGCGTTGGCGCGTGTGATCCAGGGCACCACCGTCTCCACGCGACCGGCGCGCAGCGCCGCCTGCGCGCGTCCGATCAGGGCGTCGGGGTTCGACTCGTCGAGCTCGAGCGCGAGGTCGTAGGTGGTGGCGCCCTCCTCCCACTTGTCGAGCGCCATCAGGATGTCCCCCTGGAGCGCGAGCGTGTCCGCGGTGCGCGTCTCCGCGTCCTCCGCCACCACGGGCGCGAGCGCGCCGAGCGCGTTCTGCGGCTGCCCCTTGGCGAGCTCCAGGCGCGCGCGCAGCACGGTCGCGGCGGGCGATGACTTGACCGGATCGGCGAGGGTCGCGAGCTTGGCGCTGGCGTCCGCGACGTTGCCCTTGCCGAGGAGCGCCTCCACCACACCGAGCGTGGCCACGCCGCCGGCCGAGCTCTCCAGCCCGCGGAACAGCGCGAGCGCGCCGTCGAAGTCGCCGCCGTCGAGCAGCGACCGGCCGAGCGCACGACGCGCCTCCACATGGTTGGGCGCGATCGCCACGGCACGCTCGAAGCTGGCGCGCGCATCGGCGGGCCGGCCCGCGAGCAGCTGCGCGCGACCGAGCAGGAAGTGCGCATCGGACGAGCCAGGCGCCAGCTTGAGCGCGGGCTCCAGCGCCGTGATCGCGGCCTGCGCCTGCTCGCCCTTCACCAGCGCCTCCGCCAGCGCCAGGTGCGAGGCCGGCAGCTGCGGCGCACGCTGCACCAGCGAGCGCGCGGCCGGCAGCAGCGACTCCACGTTGGCGCCGAGCCGCAGGTCGACGCGCATCAGCAGCGAGCTCGCCTCCGGGTCGTCCTTGCCGAGCGGCGTGAGTCGGTAGGACGCGAGCTCCTTCTTGGCCGCCTCCAGCGCCTCGCGTGCATCGCTGAGCAGCGCGGCGCTGGCACGCGCCAGCGCGAGCGCGCCGTGCCCCTCGCCACCGAGGTTCGCGAGCGCGGTCAGCGCGGCGTCGCCATCGCCTTGCTGCAGCAGCGCCGCCGCGACGATGCCCTGGTAGCGCGGCGCATCGGAGCCGGCCGCACTGGCCGCGCGCGCCGAGCGATACGCCAGCGAGTGCTGGCCCGCGCGCAGGGCCTGCTCGCTGTAGAACGCGAGCAGCTCCGGATCGTCGACGTGCAGGTTCGCGCCGACCTCCAGCGCCTGCTTGGCGCTGCCCGCATCTCCGGCCGCGAGCGCGGCGAACGCACGTGCGCTGAAGCCGAGCAGGCGCTCTGCCTGCGAGCCGCGAGCGAGCCGAGCGCTGAGCTTGTCGAGCTTCTCCAGCAGCGCGGCGCCCTCGCTGCTACGCGCCTCCAGCAGCAACAACCACAGCTCCGCGCGCAGCTCCTGCTTGTCCGGGCCGAGCGCGCGCGCGAACGACTCGTGCGCTTGCTCCAGCTGGCCTTCGGCGCGCTGCTGCTCGCCGAGGCCGAGCCAGGAGAGGCCGAGCTGCGGCGCCAGCGAGGTCGCGCGCGTGAACAGCTTGAGCGACGCCTCCGGGCTGCCCGAGCGCTGGGCGATGCGCGCCGCGATGTAGGTCGCGCGCGCGTCCTGCGCGGCTTCCTTGTCGGCGTAGGCGAGCGTCTTGGTCAGCTCCTGCCGGCGTTGCTCCGGGACCTTGAGCAGCGCGCGCGCCATCACCGCCAGCGGGCTCTCCAGCTTGATCTGATCGGCGCGACCGACGCTCTCGCGCAGGCCCGCGTACGGCGCGTCGCCATCCTCCAGCGCGCGCGCGGCCTGCACGTAGAGCAGCGCCTCCAGCGCGACGGG
Source organism: Polyangiales bacterium (assembly GCA_040508235.1). Lineage (GTDB taxonomy): Bacteria > Myxococcota_A > Polyangia > Polyangiales > DASUME01 > DASUME01. Next base: position 8,189 of record JBEVNG010000301.1, read on the forward strand.
CGAGCGTGGATCGAGCGCGCGCGCATCGCTGAGCGTGCGCTCGGCCGCGAGCAGCGACTCGTACTGTCCATCGGCGGCCTGCGCGAGCCCGGACTCGATCACGCTGGCCGCCTCGGCGCGCCGCCCGTCGAGCCACTGCTGAAAGCCGAAGTAGCCCGCCAGCGCGGCGACCAGCGCCAGGCCCCAGCCGATGGCGAGCGCGCGCTTGATCGGCGTGCCGACCTTGGGCAGCTCGGCGGTCGGCGTCCACGCCTCCGGCTGACGCTGCGCGCGCTGCTGCGGCGCCTCGAACACGCCCTGCTGCTGCAGCACCTGCAGCACTTCCTCCGGGGGCTCGGCCTCGCCCGGCGCGGCGTACTGGCGCGAGATGTCCGACAGGTGCCGTTCGTCGACCTCTTGCGTGCGATCGGCCTCGCGGCGCGCGGCGGCGTCCGGCGTCCGCTGGCCGAGCACCTGCAGCTCGCGCTCGGCGTCGACGATCGCGGTCATCTCGTTGTCGTCGTCCGGCACGTCATCGGACGGCAGCACGTGCTCGATGCCATGCGCGCCGACGTCATTCCGCAGGCGCTCGCGCAGCTCTTCCGGGATCTCGACCGCGGTGGTGGGCGACTCGTCGTCGCGATCGACCTCGTCGTCGAACGGCAGCGGGCTGCTCTGGGCGGGCATCTCCCACGGCTTGCCGTTGGCCTGCGTGAGCGGCTCCTGGAGCAGGTCCTCGGCCGCCAGCTCCGGGCGACGTGCGCGCGGCTGAGCCGGGCGCGCGTCCACGGGCTTGCGCGCGGGCACCTGAGGCTCGCGCGGGCGCACGGTCTCGGGCTGCCGGGCCGAGGGGCGAGGCTCGCGCGTGGCCGGCCGCGGCTGCGGGGCGCGCGTGTTCTGGTTGGCGACGGGGCTCTTGGCCGCCTGGCCCAGCGAGCTCGCGGGCTGGCGGGGCGCGCCCGTGCCGCCGGTCAGCGTGTTGGTCGGGCTGTTCGTGAGCGGGCTCGCAACCGACGAGCGCAGCGAGGGCCGGGGCGCCTTGGCCGCCGGCTCGGGCTCGCTCGGCCGCCGGGGCTCCGACGGGCGCTTGGCGTTGAGGGAGACCAGGCGCTGTGCGCGGGTCAGGGCCTGCTTGAGCGCCGGGTCGTTGGCGTCGAT
>JBEVNG010000471.1:0-8036 GCA_040508235.1 Polyangiales bacterium
TGCTCCAGGGCGGCATGTTCCACGATGCGGAGGAGCGCTTCCGGTCGGCGGTGGAAGTCAATCCGAAGTACGCGCTTGCGCTGAATAACCTTGGCAGCATCCGCCTGCTGCAGGGCAGGCATGTGCTGCGGCACCGTGATCGACGCGCCGCCCGCGAGCGCCAGCTCGCACATGCCCGCGCGCAGCTGCTCGACGGCGGTGGCGATCGCGACCAACGACGTGGAGCACGCGGTGTGGATGCTCAGCGCCGGCCCGTGCAGGTCGAGCTTGTGCGCGATGCGCGTGGCGACGTAGTCCTTCTCGCTGGCCAACATCGCGGCGAACGAGCCGACGCGCGCGATCGCCTCCGGGCGCTGCGTCGCTAGCTGCATGAAGTAGCTGTTGTTGTGCGTGCCCGCGTAGACGCCGACGTTGAGCTCGCTGGCCTCGCCCGCGTAGCCCGCGTGCTCCAGCGCGTGCCAGGCGACCTCGAGCAAGACGCGCTGCTGCGGGTCGAGCACGAGCGCTTCGTTGTTGGAGATCGCGAAGAACGTGGCGTCGAACTTGTCCGCCTCGGCGAGCACGCCGCGCGCGGGCACGTACGCGGGATCGTCGCGCTCCTGCGGGGGGATGCTGGCGTCGAGCTGGCCGGGTTCGAAGCGCGTGATCGCGTCGACGCCCGCCAGCAGGTTGGCGAACAGCGCCTCGCTGCTGTCCGCGCCGGGGAAGCGCCCGGCCATGCCGATGATCGCGATCGGGGCGCGCGGGTCGCGCTGCTCGCGCTTGCGGCGCACGTCGCGTCCGCCCTCCGGATCGCGCAGGTAGCTGGCTTGCTCGCGGATCGTGCGGTGCTCGAAGAACTGCACGATCGGGAACTCGACGGAGAAGGCTCGCGTCAGCGCCGCCACCGCCCGCAGCGCGAGCAACGAGTTGCCGCCCAGCGCGAAGAAGTCGTCGACCGCACCCAGCTCGTCGACCGCCAGCAGCTCGCTCCAGATCTGCGCGATGCGCTGCTCGTGCTCGTCGCGTGGCGCCTGGTAGGGGACGTCGAGGGCAGGCCGCGCGCGCGTGGGTGCGGGCAGCGAGCGCTTGTCGACCTTGCCGCTCGGCGTGCGCGGCAGCGCGGGCAGCACCACGAACTGCGACGGAACCATCGCGTCCGGCAGGCGCGCGGCGAGGTAGGCGCGGAAGTCTGGCGTCTGCTTGCCTTCGAGCACCAGGTACGCGACCAGCCGCTTGTCGCCCGGCCGGGGCTCGTGCACCGTGACGGCCGCCTCGCGCACCACCGGGTTCGCGCTCAGCGCGACCTCGATCTCGCCGAGCTCGATGCGATGACCGCGGATCTTCACCTGGCCGTCGAGCCGCCCGAGGTACTGGAACAACCCCGGCGAGAGCTGCTTGACCAGGTCGCCCGTGCGGTAGAGCCGCTGGCCGTCGCGCGTGACGAAGCGCTCCGCCGTCAGCTCGGGGCGATGCAGGTAGCCGCGCGCGAGCGCGACCCCACCGACGAAGAGCTCGCCCTCCGGGACCTCCGCTCCGTGCTCGTCGAGCACGAGCAGCTCTACCTCCGGCAGCGCGTAGCCGATGGGCGGCAGGGCCGGCCAGCTCTTGGCGGGGCCCTCCAGCCACAGCGACGTCACCACGTGCGTCTCGGACGGCCCGTAGTGGTTGAACAGCCGCGCCTCGGGCAGGCGCTCGAACAGCGTCGCGATCGCGCGCGTGATCTGGAGCTGCTCGCCGGCCGTGATCACCTCACGCAGCGTGCTCGGGATCTTGTCGTGGGCGACCGCGATGTCCGCCAGGCTCTGCAGCGCGATGAACGGCAGGAACAGGCGCTCGACCTTCTCGCGGGCGATCAGCGCCAGCAAGTTGAGCAGCTCGAAGCGCAGCTGCTCGCGGATCAACACCAGCCGCCCGCCGCTGCACCAGGTCGCGAACAGCTCCTGGAAGTGCACGTCGAAGCTGAGCGGCGCGAACTGCAGCGTCGCGCTCGTGGGGCCCGCGGCCGAGTCCTTCAGCTGCCACTCGATCAGGTTGTCGAGGGCGCGATGCACCATCGCGACGCCCTTGGGCTGTCCGGTGGAGCCCGAGGTGTAGATCACGTACGCGAGGTCGTCCGGCTCGTGCCGGCGCGGCAGCGGCGCGCTCTCGTCGCGCAGGGCGCGCACGTCGCCGACCGAGAGTTCGATCACATCCAGGTCGGCACCGTCGAAGGAGCGCGCTAGACCCGGCACCGTCAGCACGATGCGCGCGCGCGAGTCGCGCAGCATGTACTCCACACGTTCTTGCGGGTAGTTCGGGTCGAGCGGCACGTAGCCAGCGCCGGCCTTGAGCACCGCCAGCACGAACACGCTCAGCTCCAGGCAGCGCGGTACGTACAGCGCCACCGGATCGTTGCGTTGGACGCCGCGTGCGATCAGGGCGCGCGCCAGCTTGTTCGCGAGCGCGTCGAGCTCCCCGTAGGCGAGCACCTCGTGCTCGAAGAGGACCGCGGGTGCCTCGGGCTGCTGGGCAGCACGCAACTCGAACAGGTTTAAGAATGAATCACGCGGCATCGGCAAGACGGTGCGCTCGAGCGTACCAAGACGCGAGCCCCCAGGTAAGCATCCTGGTCGGAACGACTAGAGACGAAATGCATGACTTGTCCAGTCATGTGAATCGTTACTTCACAGGGTCGCGCACCCGGCGAAGTCCAGCGACACGGGGATTCTGAAATCCGCTGACGTGCTCACGGACGTCTCGTATTGTCGGCGCGCGGCTACATGGGGAGAGAGCCGCAAGTACGGCCAGCCCAACGCGAGCGCTCCACGCCCCCGCGCGTAGCGCAGGAGTCTCATGGTATCGGCACCGCTTCGTTTCAGCTTCCTTGGTAGCGGCCCTCAGCTCGTCGCTTGCGCGGAGAACGTGCTGGCGCGCGGCCACCGGATCGTCGGCATCGGCTCTGACTGCCCCCAGGTGCGCGCCTTCTGCGCGCGCGCGGGCCTGTCATGCGCGCCCCTGGCGAGCGATCTGGGGCGTTACCTCGCGCGCGAGCCCTACGACTACCTGCTGAGTATCGTGCACCACGCGATCGTGGGAGCGGACTTGCTGTCGACAGCAGGACTGGACGCAATCAACTACCACGACTCGCTGCTGCCTGCGCACGCAGGGTTCAACGCCACGTCGCACGTCCTGCTCGAAGGTCGTACACGCCACGGCGTCACCTGGCACCGCATGGTGGCGGAGGTCGACGGCGGGGACATCCTGGTCCAGCGCGACTTCGAGGTCGGAGACGAGGACACCGCCTTCACGCTGTCGGTCCGCTGCAGCGAGGCTTGCGTCGAGAGCTTCGGCGCGCTGCTGGCGGGCCTGGAGCAAGGCTCCCTGACGGCGCGACCACAGCGAGGCGAGCGCAGCTTCCACCTGCGCTCCGAGCGGCCGGACGTCGCGCTGCTGGACCTCGCGCAGCCCGCCGCGCGCAGCCTGCGCATGGTGCGCGCGCTCGACCATGGACCCGACGACAACTGGATGGCCAAGCCCAAGCTCTGGCTCGGCCGCGACGCCATCACGCTGTCCGAGGCGCGCATCGCGGGTGGGTGCACGGCCGCGCCAGGCACGCTGCTCGGCATCGCGGACGGGACCATCCGGGTGGCGGCCGTCGAGGCGGAGCTGGTGCTGTCCGAGCTGCGCACGCTCGACGGGGAGCCGCTCTCCGCGAGCACGCTGCGCGAGCGTCACGGCCTGCGCGAGGGCGCGACGTTGCCCGCCTTCGCGGCGTCCGAGCAGGTCGCACGCTTCGATGCGGAGGTCACGCGGCACGAGCGCTTCTGGGTGCGCCGCCTCGCGCGCAGCGAGTCGCCGCGGCTCGCCCAGCTTGGCCACCACGCTGGCGGCGTTCCCGAGGTGCGCACGCGCGCCTTCACGACCCAGCTCGAGCACGAGCGCGAGGCCACCGTGGCCGCCGTGCTCGCCACGTTGGTCATGCGCTGCGGCGAGGGCGGCGCGTTCGATCTCGGCATCGAGCGCCCGCTCTCGCCCGAGCTCACGCCCTTCTACCTTCCGGTGACGCCGCTGCACTTCGCGGAGGACGCGGTCACGCAGTCGTTCGCGTCGGTGCGCGACGCGGTGGCCGAGGAGCTGCGCGAGCAAGCACGCCGCAAGACCTGCGCGCGCGACGTGCGCCAGCGCTATGCGGCCTTGCGAGAGCGACCCCGCTCGCCGCTGCCGATCGCGCTGCGCTTCGATGGCCTCTTGCAAGCGGCCGAGGGCGCCGTGCTGACGCTCTCGATCGACGCCCAGCGCCAGGCGTGGATCTTCGATCCCGCGAGCGTGCCCGCGGCCTGGGTGGAGCGGCTGATCGCGCGCTTCGACGTGCTGCTGGCGGGCGCGCTGGCGCAGCCCGAGCTTGCCCTCGCCACGCTGCCGCTGCTGCCCGCGGACGAGCACACGCTGCTGGTCGAGCGCTGGCAGGACACGCACGTCGACTACCCGCGCGCGCTGTGCGTGCATCGAGCCTTCGCCGAGCAGGTGGCGCGCACGCCCGACGCGACGGCGTTGACCCACGCGGGCGTCTCGCTGAGCTACCGCGAGCTCGATCGGCGCGCCAACCGCGTGGCCCACGCCCTGCGCGCGCGGGGAGCGGGTCCGGACGTGCTGATCGGCCTGTGCATCGAGCGTTCGCTGGAGATGGTGATCGGCTTGCTCGCGGTGCTCAAGGCCGGCGCAGCGTACGTGCCGCTCGATCCCGCGTACCCACGCGAGCGCATCGCGCTGATGCTGGAGGACGCTCACGCGAAGCTGGTGCTGACACAGAGCAGCCTGGCCGCGCAGCTGCCTGGACCCGAGAAGGTCGCGATCGAGACGCTGCTCGCCAGCGGCCCCGACGATGCACCCGAGGTCGACGTACGCAGCGAGCACCTTGCGTACGTGATCTTCACCTCCGGCTCCACCGGGCGTCCGAAGGGCGTGATGGTGCAGCACGGCAACGTGCTCAACTTCTTCGCCGGCATGGACCGCGCGCTGGGGCACGACCAGCCTGGACGCTGGCTGGCGGTGACCAGCATCTCGTTCGACATCTCCGTGCTGGAGCTGTTCTGGACGCTCTCGCGCGGCTTCGAGGTGGTGCTGCAGGGCGAGCTCGATCGCGCGTCGTTGGCGAAGCGCCCGGCCGTGTCCGCGGCGCCGATGGCGTTCAGCCTGTTCTACTTTGCCGCCAGCACCGGCCAGAGCGAGGGCAATGCGTACAAGCTGTTGCTCGACGGCGCGCGCTTCGCGGACACGCACGACTTCAGCGCGGTGTGGACGCCCGAGCGCCACTTCCACGAGTTCGGCGGGCTGTACCCCAACCCCGCCGTCACCACGGCCGCGCTGGCGACCATCACGCAGCGCGTGCAGCTGCGCGCGGGCAGCATCGTGTTGCCGCTCCACAACCCGCTGCGCGTGGCCGAGGACTGGGCGGTGATCGACCACCTGTGCGGCGGGCGCATCGGGCTCTCGTTCGCCTCCGGCTGGCACGTCAACGACTTCGCGTTCATGCCGCAGAACTACGAGCGACGGCGCGAGGTGATGCTCGAGGGCATCGAGACCGTGCGCAAGCTGTGGCGCGGCGAGAAGGTCGGCGCGACCAACGGCGCGGGCAAGCCGATCGAGGTCGGCGTGCTGCCGCGTCCGCTCAACCCAAACCCACCGGTGTGGATCGCATCCGCCGGCAACGTCGAGACCTTCGAGCTCGCCGGCAGGCAGGGCTTCCACGTCCTCACCAACATGCTCGGCCAGGATCTCGAGGATCTGCGCGGCAAGCTGCGCGCGTACCGCGAGGCGCGCCGCGCCGCCGGGCACGAGGGCGAGGGCATCGTCTCGGTCATGCTGCACACCTTCGTGTGCGAGGACACCGAGAAGGCGCGCGAGCTCGCCCGCAAGCCGTTCTCGCGCTACCTCGCCAGCTCGTTCGACCTGGTGAAGGTCGCGCCCTGGATGTTCCCCGCCTTCAAGCAGCCCTCGCGCGCGGCGGCGCAAGATCCCAGCTTCGATCCCGCCAGCTTCACCGACGAGGACATGGAGGCGCTGCTGGAGCACGCCTTCGATCGCTACTTCGACACCGCGGGTCTGTTCGGCTCGCCCGAGCACGCGCTGCGCATGGTCGAGCAGCTCAAGGGCATCGGCGTGAACGAGGTCGCGTGCCTGGTCGACTTCGGTGTGGAGACCGAGCAAGCGCTGCGCGGGCTGACCTACCTCGATCAGCTCCGCAAGCTGAGCAACACGCAGCCCGCGGAAGACCACGGCGTCGCCACGCAGCTGGCGCGTCACCAGATCACGCACCTGCAGTGCACGCCGTCGATGGCGCGCATGTTGTTGAGCGATCCGGAGGCACGCAACGCGCTGCGCGGCGTGAAGAAGCTGATGCTCGGCGGCGAGGCGCTGCCGCGTGAGCTGGCGGACGAGCTGCTGGGCCTGATCGGCGGCGAGCTCCTCAACATGTACGGTCCGACCGAGACCACGGTCTGGTCGACCACCTCGCGCATCGACGCCTCGCCGATCACCATCGGCCGGCCGATCGCGAACACCGTGATCCGCATCCTCGACGCGCGCGGTTCGCTGGCGCCGGTCGGCGTCGCGGGCGAGCTGTGCATCGGCGGCGAAGGAGTGGTGCGCGGCTACCTCGATCGTCCCGAGCTCACCGCCGAGCGCTTCGTCGAGGATCCCGTCACGCCCGGCGCGCGCATCTCTCGCACCGGCGATCTGGCCCGCTACCGCGACGACGGCGTGCTGGAGTTCCTGGGCCGGCTCGACCATCAGGTGAAGATCAGCGGCTACCGGATCGAGCTCGGCGAGATCGAGGCCGCGATCGCGCGCCACCCGGGCGTGCGGCAGAACGTGGTGGTCGCACGCAGCGAGCGCGGCGTCACCGAGCTGGTGGCGTACCTGGTCGCGCAGCCCGACGCCCAGTCCGACGACGGCGCGCGCGTCGCGCAGTGGCAGAGCCTCTGGGACGAGACGTACAAGCTGGCCGCGGAGCAAGGCTCGCCGCGCTTCAACATCGCCGGCTGGCGCGACAGCTTCACCGGCGCGCCGATCCCGGCGCACGAGATGCGCGAGTGGCTCGACTTCACGCTGCAGCGCATCCTCGCCGGCCGCCCGCGCCGCGTGCTGGAGATCGGCTGCGGCACCGGCATGATCCTGTACGGCCTGCTCGAGCACGTGGAGCACTACACCGCGGTCGACCTCTCGCCGCACGCGCTGGAGACCATCCGCGCCGAGCTCGACACGCGCGAGCTGAGCAAGGTGACGCTCGTCAACCAGCCCGCGCATGCGCTGAGCGGGCTCGCGCCGGGCAGCTTCGACTGCGTGATCATCAACTCGGTGGCGCAGTACTTTCCGGATGGGGACTACCTACGGTCCGTGCTGGAGCGCGCGAGCGAGCTGGTGGCCGACGGTGGCCGCATCTTCGTGGGAGACGTGCGCGACCTCGCCCACCTGCGCGCCTTCCACGAGCGCGCCGAGCGCACGCAGGCCTCCGGCACGCCCGTCGAGCTCGCGGCGCGCGTCGAGCGACGGATCGCGCGCGAGGGAGAGCTGTTGTTGAACGAGGCGTGGTTCCGCGCGCTGCGCCTGCCGCGCGTGGCCGGCGTCGACGTGCAGCTCAAGCGCGGCGTCGCGCACAACGAGATGGCCTGCTTCCGCTTCGACGTGGTGCTGCACGTGGGCAGCGCACCTCCGAGCTTCGCGCTGCCGCCTGCCTCGGAGCTGCAGACCGTGAAGCGCGAGCAGCCCGCGCTGGCGTACGTACGCGACCTGCCGAACGCGCGCCTCGGCGACGGCGTCGAGCCCGAGTCGCTGTTCACGTTCGGCGCCGACTACGACAGCTTCGTGGTGCCGGCACGCTCGGGGGATACGACCCGCTTCGACGTGGTGCTGCGCCATCGGACGCGCGGCCCGGAAGGGCTGCCCGCCTGGCCCGCGCCGCGCGAGACGTCCGCCAGCCACACCCCTGCGCGCTCCGGCCGCGAGCTGGCTCACGAGCTGCGCGAGCTGCTCGCCGCTTCGTTGCCCGTGTACATGCTCCCCGCCCACTTCGTGAC
>JBEVNG010000480.1:0-9583 GCA_040508235.1 Polyangiales bacterium
CATTCGAAGTAGTGCGGGATGTTCTGCTTGTCGGCGTCGATGAAGAACAGGTCGAACGGACCGTGCTCTTCCTTGGCCAGGACCGGCAGCGTGTCGAGGGCCTTGCCGAGTCGCACCTCCACGCTCGCCTCCAGCCCGGCGCGCGCGATGTTCTGGCGCGCGACCTCGGCGTGCTTGGCATCGGCCTCCAGCGTGATCAGGCGTCCGCCGCTCGGCAGCGCGCGTGCGAGCCAGATCGTGCTGTAGCCGCCGAGCGTGCCGATCTCGAGCACCGACTTGGCGCCGTGGATGCGCGCGAGCAGGTTGAGCAGCTTGCCCTGCGGCGGCGAGACCGCGATCGACGGCAGGCCCGCGCGCTCACTCTCCTCGAGCGCCGCATCGAGTGCGGCGTCGTGCGGCACGAAGAGCTCGACCAGGTACTCGTCGACCTTGTTCCAGATGTCCTGGCTCATTCAGCCCCCCAGGTGGCGTTCGAAGAAAGCGAGCGTGCGTGCCAGGGCGCGCTCGGCGCTGGCCGCGTCGTAGCTGGCGCGCAGGTCGCAGTTGAAGCCGTGGCCTGCGGGGTAGAGCTCGAGCTCGACCTCGGGGCGCGCGGCGCGCACGGCCTCCACGTCGCGGAGCGGGATGCCCTTGTCCTGCTCCCCGAAGTGCAGCAGCGTGGGCACGCGCGGCTTCTCGTCCTTGAACTTGGCGACCAGGCCACCGTAGTAGCCGACCGCCGCGCTCAAGCCCTTCAGGCGCGTCGCCGACAAGAACGCGAGCCCGCCGCCCCAGCAGTAGCCGACGACGCCGACCTTGCCGCGCGGCGCGAGCTCGTCGATCGCGGCCTGGATGTCGAGCAACGGCGTGTCGACGCCGAGCTTGGCGGGGAACGTGCGTCCGCGCTCGATGTCGGCCTGCTCGTAGCCGAGCTCGACGCCACGCTCGATGCGGTCGAAGAAGGCGGGCGCGATCACCTCGTAGCCCGCCTCGGCGTAGCGGTCGGCGACGCGTCGGATGTGCGCGTTCACGCCGAAGATCTCTTGCAGCACCACGATGCCACCGCGCGCGCGCGTCGGAGGACGCACGTGGTACGCGGAGACCTGGCCGCCGTCACTCGCATGCAGTTCCAGCTGTTCGCTTTGGCTCATGGGCGTGCGTTATACCGCGCGCCGGGGCGAACGCTGGTCCCTTGTGAAAGACTGATGTTCATGATAGTGGACTGTTGCCTTGCCCTGGTCGTCGCAGCGCATCCTGCTGAGTTTTTCGCTTCTCAACGCAGCGATGGGCATCGGCGTCGGGCTCTCCAAGGTGGTCGCGCCGCTGTACGCGCTCTCGCTCGGCGCCGACGAGGCCACGCTGGGCATGGTGGCCGCGGCGCAGAGCGCGGGCGTGTTGCTGCTGGGCATGCCCACCGGCTTCCTGGTCGACCGCTTCGGTCCCTCGCCGCTGTTCGTGCTCGGCAGCTTGGTGGGTGGGGCGCTCTACCTGATCGTGCCGCTGGTGCCCTCGGCCTCGTACCTGGTGCTGACCTCGTTCGCGCTCAGCTGCTGCATGCCGCTGCGCTTCGTGCCGCTGGCGACCGTGTTCTTCGAGCAGCTGGAGACGCTGGGCGAAGCCAAGGCCGGCTGGTCGCGTGGCTCGCACATGGGCGGCTCGACCGTGCTCGGTCCGTTGCTCGCGGGTGCGCTCGCGGGCTGGCTGAGCTACGCGCAGATGTACTGGGTGATCGCCGGGCTGTTCCTCTTCACGATGACGATGGCGCGCCAGCTGTTCCAGTCGTTCCGTGGCCGACGCGCGGCCAGTGGCGAGCCGCTGCGCACCCAGCTGCGCGTGATGTTCGAAGACGCCGACCTGCGCGGCGCCTGCCTGGTCGACATGATCGCGATGACGGTGCTGGGCTTCTTCAACTTCTTCGCGGTGGTGATCGCGGTCAAGGAGCTGGGGCTCAGCCCGGAGCGCGCGTCGGGCTTCGTGTCCGCCCACGGGCTCTGCTACGTGCTGGTGCTGTTCTCGGCCGGTCCGCTGGTCACGCGGCTCGGGGCGCAGGCCTCGTGCGTGCTCTCGGGCCTGGCGATCGCGTTCGGCCTGCTGGTGCTCGGCAACGGTCGCGACGCGCTCACGATGACGCTCGGCGCGGTGGTGGTCGGCGGCGGCGTGGGGCTGCTGCACATCGTGAACATGCTGCGCTTCGCACGCATCGGCGCGCGGCTCGGGCGCGGCAAGATCGCGGGCCTCAACGCGCTGACCGGTCCGAGCGGCAGCATCGCCGCCAGCGTGATGGGCGGCGTGCTCGGCTCGCGCCTGGGTCTACAGAACGTGTTCCTCTGCATGGTGCCGCTGGTGGGCGTGTTGTTCTGGCAACTCCATGCCGAGCGCTCAGACAGCGGCGCGCGAGAAGCTGGCGCGCGGTAACGAGAAGGTGAAGGTCGAGCCCTTGCCGAGCTCGCTCGCCACCGTCAGCTCGCCGCCGTGCATGCGCACCAGCGAGCGCGAGATCGACAGGCCGAGGCCGGTGCCGCCGTACTTGCGCGTGTCGCCCTTGTGCACCTGCTCGAAGCTCGCGAACACGCGCTCCTGGTCCTCGGGCTTGATGCCGATGCCCTGATCGCGCACCGACACCAGGTCGTGCTCTTCATCATGCTGCCAGCGCACCGTGATCAGGGTGCCGGGCTCGCTGAACTTGATGGCGTTGGACAGCAGGTTCAGCAACACCTGCTTGAGGCGCAGCGCGTCGCCGACGCTGCCCGGACGCTCGGCCGGCACCTCCAGCGCGATCTGCAGCTGCTTGCGCTCGGCGAGGTCGGTCATCTCGTCGACCACCTCGACCAGCAGCGTGTGCATGTCGAGCTCCGCCAGCGCCAGCTCCAGCCGACCGGCCTCCATCTTGCTGAAGTCGAGCACGCCATTGACCATCTGCAGCAGGTGCTTGCCGGAGCGCTCGATCTTCTGGAGGAAGCGCACCGTGTGCGTCGCGTCGCCCTCGTAGCGGAACGCCTTGCCCTCGCGAAACGCGCGCGCGCCGCAAGCTTCGCAGCTGGCCTGTGCGTCGAACGGCTCGCCGTCCTCCAGCAGGAAGCGCACGTTGCACGCGCCGCAGGTGGCCGAGCGCACCATCGGGAAGTCGTCGAGCAGGCCCTGCGGCACGTTGATGATCGCGTTCAGCGGCGTGCGCAGCTCGTGCGACATCGTGGCCATGAACTCGTCCTTCACCTGCGTCGCGCGCTGCGCTTCCTCGGTGGCTTCCTCGGCGCGGGAGAGCGCGAGCTTCAGGTCCGTCACGTTGCTGGACAGCTGCTGGTTGAGGCCGGCCAGGCGCGCGCCCAGCTCGTTGATGCGCGCGGGCAACGCCAGCGAGGTGAACACGCCGTGCGCCACGCTGCCGAGGTGGCCGGCCCACAGCGCGATCGGCCACGGCGGCACCCAGTCCGCGTGCGCGGCCAGCGCCAAGGGCATGGTCACGATGTAGCAGTACCAGCTGATCTCGTAGAGCTTGAGCCGAGGATCATGGCGGCCCATCATGGAGCGCAGCAGCCAGTAGCCGCACGGGATATACAGCGCGAGCGCGATCAGCACGCAGCGCATGCCGATATCCGGCGGCGTGAAGATGGCGATGGCCACCGACAGCGCGGCGGCCGGCGTGAAGGCGCGGAAGAACTTGCGCTCGTTCTCGCGCAGGCCGATCTCCACGAACACCTCGCGCGTGTAGAACTGCACCGCGAGCCATGCGACCGAGAGCGAGAACGCGAGCCCGCGGTTGGCCCACAGCGGATGCTCGCCGAGCAGGTACTCGGCGGTGTGACCGCTGAGCGAGAAGATCGAGCCCCAGATGCCCAGCAGCATCAGGCCGTAGTAGGCGTGCTCGCGGCGGCGGATCACGAGCGCGACCGAGAAGTTGTACCAGGCCAGCAGCGCCACCGCGCCGTAGAACATCCACAGCAGCAGGTTCTCGTGGTTCTCGCGGACCACGAAGTCGGTGTGCGTCCAGGCGGTCAGCGGGACGCGCAGCGCGCCGCCGGTCTGCACGCGCAGGTAGAGCGTGTCGTTCGCGTGGGCACGCGTGCGCTGTGGGAACACGAAGTTGGCGTGCTCCAGCGGGCGCGCCGAGAACGGCAGCATGTCGCCGGTTACCCAGTGCTTGCCGGCGCCGTCGTACAGGTCGATGTGATCGAGGTGCGCGTACGCAAGCTCCAGCAACCACTCGCGCGACTCGTCGCTGCTGTTCTCGATCGTGAAGCGGAACCAGTAGGTCGAGCGCGTGAAGCCGAGCGAGATCTCCTCGCGCGCGGACGGCTTGAAGTCGCGCTCGCGAACCTGGGCGAGGCTCAGCGCGCCGCTGGCGTCCTCCAGCAGCTCGACGCGGATCTTGCGGCCCCCATGCAGGTCGCTGACGTCCAGCGCCTCGGCACTGCTCGCCCACAACACCACGATCAGCGCCAGCCAGCGCATCGCTCAGCCCTTCAGGGAGCGCGAGACCAGCAGCTCGCGCAGCGCGATCTGCAGATCGGCGAAGTCGACGGGCTTCGAGATCACCTTGTCGGCGCCCGACAGCATCAGCTTCACGCTGGTGTAGCGCGCGCCGTGCGCGGTCACGAAGATCACGGGTTTGCCGACCGGAGGTAAGTGACGCGCGTAGGAAGGAAGCAAGCTTCGTTCGGGTAAGGTATTTCCGCGCAGTAGTTCGGTCAGCTCGATGCCGTTCAGCTCCGAGCCGCGTAGCTCGATGTCCATCAAGATCAGGTCGATGTCCTGGTGCTGCTCGCGCAGGAAGCGACACGCTTGCTCGTCCGTGCGAGCACGCACCAGGTCGTAGCGCTTGGCGAGTCGCAGCTCGGCGATCTCCCAGTTGTCGTCGTCGTCTTCCACGTACAGGATGCGCTCGCGACGCAGACCCTTGCTGAGACTCTCGCGTCCGCGTCCGACCTGATCTCGTTTCATCCGACGCCCTGATTATCGGACGTGCCGCGCCAGGCTTGAGGAGCGCGTGCGCGATTTCTTGCGTCAGCGAACGAACGACCAGCCGATGTCCGGCACGATCTCGAGGTGGACGTGGTTCTGGTGATCGCGGTCGTGGTGCGGCGTGATCACCACCTGGAACAGGTCGCGCTCCACCGCCCGACACACGACCGAGCGCAGGATCCGGCCGGCGCTGTCCTCGCTCGCGCGCACGGGGCAGGGCGCACCCCCGCGCTCGCGCTCGTCCCAGTCGTCCAGCACCGCGATCACGCGGCCGTCGCGCAGGTGAAAGCGCGCGGCGTCGATCGCGAGTGCGTGCGCATGCCCGCTCACCTTGCCGGTGGTGCGCACCTTCGCGCCGGGGCGGAAGGTGGAGTAGTGCTCGACCCGCGTCACGCCCGCATCGCGCAGGATGGGCGCCCAGGCCAGCAGCGCCACCGCCAGCCGGCAGTCGACGAAGCCGTTCTTGGCCATGCCGTTGGCGGGCCCGAACTGCACGCCGAGCACGGGCGAGTGCAGCTCGATGGGGCTGCGGATGGCGGGCATCTGCTGCTTGTTCAGCGGGTCGAAGCGCACCGACGCACCTTGCAGCAGGCGGGTGCACTCGCGCGCGGACAGGCCGGCGATCGCGCGCCCGCTGGGCAAGGCGTCGCGTCCGACCGCGATCCGGCGCACGTCCTGGTTCACCAGCGACTCGGCGGCCAGCGTGTTGTTGCGGATGCTGTGGCTGCTGCGCGCTTGCGGGCAGCACGCGACGACCCACACGGCGAGCGCCGCGAGCAGAGAACCGACGACAGGCGTGCGTACCACAGCCACACCCCTCATGTAGGCATTGAGCCGACCCGCGCGCGTCCCGTCAACTGTTAGACCCGGAACACGGCCAGCGCGGAGCCGCTGACCTCGTCGTCGGAGGTCAGCAATGCGGCCAGCTTGCGCGGCTCCTGCTCGCGGTCTTCCTGGCAGGCGCGACGCAGGCGCTCCAGGTTGGGCTCGCGAAACAGCGCGCTCGGGCCGGCGAACACCAGGTCGCCGGTGTCGACCGGCTCCGCGCACCACAGCGGCTCGACCTTGAGCATGCCGTCGCGCGCGGGCTCGTTGGCGTGCAGGCGGCGCAGCGTGCGCTGGCGATAGACATATGCGCTGAGCGCGCCGGCCACCAGCACGTGCAGCACGTTGCCCTCGCAGGCGAGCGCCAGCAGCGCCACGTCCGCGCCGCGCCGGTCGAGCATGCCGTCGATGCGCTCGCGCAGCGTGGTCTGCGCCACGCGCAGCCCCGTGTAGATGCGCGTGGAGACCTTGCCGTCGTGCTGCCGCGCGTAGCCCTCGGCGAAGCCGTCGAGCGTGCTGTCGAGCAGGTACCCCCACAACCTCGGCGGGGACAGCGCGAGCGCGATCACCAGCACGGGCTCGCCTTCGAGCACGCGCACGTCTTGATGACGCAGCGCGGCGCTCCCCACGCGAGCGCGCTGCACGAGCAAGTGGGGGGAGAACTGCACGCGCGCAAAGTACGTCTAGTCGTTCTTCGACACCAAGAACTGGACGCGATAACCCGGCGGCTGCAGCTCCGCGACGGCGCGGCCCGAGCGACCGCTGGCGGCGATGTAGTCCCAGCGTGTCTGGGTGTTGGCGCTCTCGTAGCGCTGGCTGCTGGAGGGGACCTCGACGCCGAGCGTGAGATCCTTCTCCTCGAAGCCCTCCGGGATCTTGCCGAGCGGGATCGAGATCTCGATCGGGCTCTGCGTGCCCGCTTCGATCACGACCTCGACGATCGGCCCGATGGCGCGCTCGTAGTCGTGGTTGGAGAACGCCGTGGTGCGGGCGCCGGTGGCCAGCGTCACTTCCGTGTTCTCGCCGATGGCGCCGCGCGGAATGACCAGGCGCGCCCCGTTGTCTAGCTCCAGCGTTCCGCCGGCCGGTCCGACGGCCACCACGAGTTTTTCCTGACCGCGACGGTGTATCTCGGGCAGCTCGCCGCCCGAGCTTTCGGCCTCGGTCACGACCGCGGTACGGGTCGGCTCCGAGCTGGCGGCACCGCCGCCACAGGCCGCTAGCAAAGTCACTCCTGCGATCCAACCACGAGAGCTGTTCATGACGAAGCCCCCTCCTCCGCAACCAATATGTCAGTCCCCGGCGGCGCACAAGGGCAGCGTGAGCTTGGGCGTCCGGTCCTTGTCCCTGCCTCGATCTGGCGTGGCCGGCGTCGCGGTGTAACTCTGGGTTGAACGAATTCATGGCCAGCAGGCTCTTCGACCGGCGGATTTGGCGAGCGGGAGCGGAACCGGGGCGAGCAGGCAGGTTTCGCCGCTCCCTCGTGCGCGCGGCCGAGCTTTGCCCGCTGACCCTGCGCGGCGTCGCGCTGGCGGTGCTCTCGCTGCTGGGGCTGCGTTATTACGGCTTCGCGGCGCTCGACGAGGTCTGGTACGTGACCGGCCTCGGCCTGCTGGGGCTGACCGTGGTGATGACCGTGGCCGTGCTGGCGGCGTCGCTCCGGCTCAAGCTGGTGCTGCGCAAGCAGGATGTGCATGCGGTGGCCGCGGGCTGCGAGACCCAGCGTGAGGTACCCACGGGCTTCTCCGTGCCGAGCCTGCGCTGGTGGCTGTTCCTGGAGGTGCGCATCGTGCTGCGCGAGCCCGACCAGGCCAGCGCGCGCGAGCACCGCGACGGCGGCCGCCTGCACGAGCAGGTGCGCTTCGGCGATCACGGCGAGGTGCGCCGGATCGCGCGCACGCTGATCGTCTCCGACGTGTTCGGCCTGGCGAGCCTGGGCCTGCGCCGCAACGACAGCGCCGATGTCGACGTGTTGCCGCACGCGGGTGCGCTGCGCTCGATGCCGCTGCTGCGCTCCCTGTCCGGCGGCGACGACGTCCCCCACCCGATGGGCCTGGAGCACGGCGACCGCCTGGAGCTGCGGCGCTATGCGCCGGGCGATCCGGCGCGCTTCATCCACTGGAAGGTGTTCGCGCGTACGCAGAAGCTGGTGGTGCGCATGCCGGAGCGCGCGCTGTCGCGGGCCGAGCGGGTGGCGGCCTACCTGGTCGCGGGGCCGGCCGATGCCGCCAGCGCGGCCGCTGCGCGCGTGGCGCTGGAAGAGGGCGCGTTCGGCGCGGACTTCCGCTTCGCGGCCGATGGCACGCCGTCCCCCATGCGCGAGCTGTCCGCCTCGATGGTGGCGCTGCGCCGCTCCAGTGCCGCGCGCGATCACTCGGGCGAGGGCCTGCCCGCGTTCCTGCGCGAGCTCGATCGCGAGGGACCGTCGTCGCTGGTGTTGTTCGTGCCGGCCGCCGAGGGACCGTGGGTCGAGCAGCTGGGCGCGGTGCTGGCGCGGCAGAAGCGCAACGCGCGCGTCGTGATCGGCGTCGATGGCATCACGCAGGAAGTGCTCGGCTGGCTGTCGCGCGTGACGCTGCTGCCGCGTAGCTCGGTGCGCGTGCCGCTGGCCACCTTGCGCAACTTGATCGCCAGCTATCGCCGCTACGGCGCCGACGTGGTGGTGCTCGATCGCGAGAGCGGACGCGTGCTGGGGGATGCCCACCTCGCGCGCGCGCCGCGTCAGGTGGCGGCATGAAAGAGTGGAGCTGGCTGATCGCGACCCTGCGCGCGCTGGTCTACGCGCTGTGCACCGCCGTGTTCGTGTGGCCGCTGGCTTCGCTCACCACCGCGCTCGCAGGGGGCCTGGGTGCGGCCGCCGGTGCGCTGCTCGGGCTCTGGCTCTCGCGCGGGCGGGTGCGCTCGCCGTTGATCGTGCTCGGTGCGCTGCTCGCGGGCTTGCTGTTGGAGGGGTTGCTGCGCGTGCTGACGCGCTCGGATGAGCTCGCCTCCGCGCTCGCGCCGGCGGGCTTCTTGGCGCTGATCGACGCGCTGCGCTTCGGCCTGCTGGCGGTGCCCATCGCGACCACGCTGAGCGCGCTCTCGGCCCGCCACCGCACGCTGGCGTTCGTCGAGGTCGGCCTCGGCGGCATGATGGTCTCGCAGCTGGTCGCCGAGCATCGGCACGGCGCCATCAACCGCCCGTTCGAGATCGCGGATCCGATCCTCGCCATCGGCGGCGATCCCTCGGTGGTGTTCTACGGGCTCGGCATGGTGGCGGTGGTGCTGCTGGCGCTGGTGCTGATCATGGAGCGCAGCCTTGGGCGGCTGATCGCGCACCTGGCGGTGGTCGCGCTGCTGGTGCTGCTCGCGGGCTACGGCGCGGAGCAGGGCGTGCTGCCGCGTCCGGAGCCCAACGGGGGAGGGCTGGGCCTCACCGGCAAGCCCGAGGGCAAGCAGCAAGAGAACAAGCACGGGCAGGGCCGTGGCCGCGAGCGACGCGACAACGACAACCTCGAGTTTCGCGATCAGGAGCAGAACAAGGACAAGCAGACACCGGTGGCGGTGGTGCTGCTGCACGACGACTACTCGCCGCCGACCGGCATCTACTACTTCCGCCAGGGCGCGTTCAGCCAGTTCAACGGGCGACGTCTGATCGGCACCACGCGCGACGGACTCGATCGCGATGTGCAGGCCGGCTTTCCCGTCGATGAGCTGCTCGTGCCCGACGCGCCCGAAGCCAACAGCGAGCGCGCCACGCTGGAGAGCACGGTGGCGCTGCTGGCCGATCACACGCGCCCCTTCGGGCTCGAGTCGCCGGTCTCGTTTCAGGCCGCGCAGA
>JBEVNG010000523.1:0-6634 GCA_040508235.1 Polyangiales bacterium
TGCTGCCGGTGCTGAACCAGAGCGCGCTCGATTCTCCGTACGCCGCCGTGCGCGGCGCGGATGGGCAGCCCTGGCTGGAGCGAGACGGCGAGCGCATCGCGTCGCTGTCGTTCCCGGGTCGCCCCAAGTTCTACGACCTGAGCACCGCGGACGGTGTTCCGTACTGGAAGCTCGCCACGCTGCACGGCACCGACGTGTTGGCCACCACGGTGCTGCAGGACTGCATTCGCTACGCCAGCCGGCGCAAGGCTTGCCAGTTCTGCAGCATCGGGCAGTCGCTGGCGGCGGGCCGCACGGTCGCGCACAAGACGCCCGCGCAGCTGGCGGAGGTGGCCAGGGCCGCAGTCGAGCTCGACGGCGTCAAGCACATGGTGATGACCACCGGCACGCCCAACCTCAGCGACCGCGGCGCGTCCGTGCTCGCCGAGAGCGCGCGCGCGATCAAGGCCGCGGTCGACCTGCCGATCCAGGGCCAGTGCGAGCCGCCCGACGACGACGCCTGGTTTCGGCGCATGCACGACGCCGGCATCGACACGCTGGGCATGCACCTGGAGGTGCTGACCCCCGCGCTGCGCGAGCGCTTGATGCCGGGCAAGGCCAGCGTCTCGCTGGAGCGCTACATGGATGCGTTCGCCGCCGCGGTCGACGTGTTCGGGCGTGGCCAGGTCTCCACCTACGTGCTGGCCGGACTCGGCGACAGCGTGGAGACGATCCTCGCCACCAGCGAGCGACTGATCGCGCTCGGCGTCTACCCGTTCGTTGTGCCGTTCGTACCCGTCGGCGGCACGCCCCTGGAAGATCACCCTGCCCCGAGCGCCGCGTTCATGCGCGCGGTGCTGGAGCCGCTCGGCCGCATGCTGCGCAGCGGCGCCCTGTTCGCGCACGAGATCAAGGCGGGCTGCGGTCGCTGCGGCGCGTGCTCCTCGCTCTCCAGCTACGAGGGCGACACCTGATGGAGCTCGCCGCGCTGGTCGAGTTGCTGCGCGAGAGCAAGGGCTTCGCCCACAAGCGCGACATCGCGCCGCTGCTCGCGCGGCTCGCCACGCCTGGCAATGGCGACGACACCGCCGTGTTGGAGGACGACGCGGGCAAGCTGCTGTTCGCGATCGAGGGCTTCATGAACGAGCTGGTGCGCGACGACCCGTGGTTCGCCGGCTACTGCGGCGTGATGGTCAACGTCAGCGACATCTACGCGATGGGTGGACGCCCGCTGGCGGTGGTGGACGCCCTGTGGAGCGCGGGCGACGAGCGCGCGGCCGAGGTGCTCGCGGGCATGCGCGAGGCTTCCCGCAAGTACGGCGTGCCGATCGTCGGCGGACACACCAACACGCGCAACGATCGGGAGCAGCTGGCGGTCGCGATCATCGGGCGCGCGTCGCGGCTGCTGAGCAGCTTCGCCGCGCGCGCGGGCGACCGCTTGTTGTCGGTGCATGATGCCCGCGGCGGCTACCGCGAGCCGAATCCTTACTGGGACGCGAGCACGTCCGCACCGGGCGAGCGGCTGCGCGCGGACCTGGAGCTGTTGCCCCGTCTGGCCGAGGACGGGCTGTGCATGGCGGGCAAGGACATCAGCATGGGCGGTCTGCTCGGGACCACCTTGATGTTGCTGGAGTGCGCCCGACTCGGCGCGGAGCTCGACCTCGATCGCGTGCGGCCCCCGGAGGGAGTGCCGCTCGCGCGCTGGCTGCTCAGCTTCCCGAGCTACGGCTTCGTGCTCGCCGTTGCCCCCGCGCACGTGGCCGAGGTGCAGGCGCGCTTCGCGGCCCGCGAGCTCGTGTGCGTCGATCTTGGACAGTGCACGGAGGACCGACGTCTGCTGCTCCAGCAGCAAGGTCAGCGCGCCGAGCTGTGGAACCTGGCGGAGCAGCCGTTCATCGGCGCCTGATCAGAGGCCGGCCTCCAGACGCTGCTTGGTGAAGTCCGTATCGGCTACACCTCCCGCGACGGCCTGTCGCTGTACCTGATCTACGCGCACTACGAGCCCGGCGGCGACTTCGGCCTGATGTAGGGCTTTGGCGAGAACGACCGCCTCGACGCCAACTTCCTGTGGGCTTTCGGCGCACCTTGAGCCCGCGCGTGGTTCCCCGTTAGCATCCACGGCATGCGTCTCGCCTTCGCGCTGCTGCTGCTGCTGCTGCTGCCCGCTTGCTCCAACCACGACGATGCACCCACGCCCGACGCGGGCGACGGGCTCGATGCCGGGGGCGTCGAGATCGATGCCGGGAGCAACGAGCTCGATGCCGGTACCCTGGAGAAGGTATGCGGCGAGCCCGGCGCTCGATTCACCACGCGCGAGCCACTCGCGGGCTGCACCAAGGTACTGGGCACCATCGACTTCAGGGAGAGCGTGCAGGCGAACCTGCAGGGCCTCGAGTCGCTGCGTGAGGTCGAGGGCAACCTGCTGTTCAGCGACAACAAGAGCCTGGTCGGCCTGGACGAGCTGGCGAGCCTGACCCGCGTCGGAGGCATCTTGCAGATCGTCGGCTGCTCGTCGCTGAAGACGCTGTCAGGACTGCGCTCGCTGCGCAGCGTCGGCTCGCTGGACATCCGCTCCAACGGCTTGCTGCGGCAGAGCGAGGCCGAGCAGTTCGCGGCCGGCCTCGCGGTGCAGGGCCAGAAGCTCACGCAGGACAACGGCTGGGACGTGCGCGACAGCCTGCCCGACGGCGGCTCGATCTGCGGCGACGGCGGCTCCTACACACGCGAATCAGTCGTGGGCTGCGTGGTGCTGCGCGGCGACCTGCAGCTGCGCGACGTGTTCGCGGAGGACGTCGACGACCTGCGAGACCTGCACGAGATCGAGGGGCTACTCAATATCTTCCGGGGAGAGCTCACCAACCTCGATGGGCTCGGCAACCTGGAGCGCGTCGGCGGCGACCTGCTGATCCACTCCACCCGCTTGCCCTCCCTGTCCGGGCTGCGCTCCCTGCGCCGCGTGGGCGGCAAGCTCGCCATCTCCTCGAACGGGCAGCTACCGCAGAGCGAGGCCGAGCGGCTCGCGCAGTCGGTGGAGGTCGCGGGCGCGGTGGAGACGAGCGGCAACGGGGATCAGCTGCCGTAGCCGCCGCCGCCCGGCGTCTCGATACACACCCGGGCGCCGCGCGCTGCATCGACGCGCGTGCGACCGCCGACGTCGACACCGTCGACCGTGTTGCGTCCGCGCGCGCCCTCGCCGCCTCCGTCGAGCCCAAACGGCGCGCGTACGCGGCGCTCCGTCACGAAGCTCAGCGACAGCGGCTCCAGCAGCTCGAGCTCGCGCACCACGCCGTGGCCACCGCGATGCCGGCCCGCGCCGCCCGAGCCGTCGCGCACCGCGAAGCGCACCAGCCGCACCGGGAACCTGCGCTCCAGGATCTCGGGGTCGGTGATGCGCGTGTTGGTCATGTGCGTGTGCACGGCGTCGGCACCCTGCGCGTACGCGGTTGCCCCGGCGCCGCCAGCGATGGTCTCGTAGTACCCGAAGCGCTCGCTGCCGAAGGTGAAGTTGTTCATCGTGCCCTGGCTCGCCGCGGCCGCACCGAGCGCGCCCAGCAGCACGTCGACCACACGCTGCGAGGTCTCCACGTTGCCCGCGACCACCGCCCGCTCCGGGCTCGGCGACAGCAGCGAGCGCTCCGGGATGCGCAGCTCGATCGCGCGCAAGCAGCCGCTGTTGAGCGGGATCGGCTTGCCCACCAGGCAGCGCAGCACGTACAGCACGGCCGCCACCGTCACCGCGCGCGGCGCATTCAGGTTGCCCGCGTGCTCGGGCGCGCTGCCTGCGAAGTCGATCGTCATGCGCCCGCCCGCGATCGACACCGCCACCTGGATCACGCTGCCGTCGTCGAGCGCGTCCGTGAAGCTGCGCTCGCCGTCGCCGAGCTCCGCGATCAACGCCGCTACCGCCTCGGCCGCGTTGTCCTGGATGTGCTGCATGTACGACGCGACCACCGCGTGGCCAAAGCGTCCAGCCAGCTCCCCGAGCAAGCGTGCGCCGGTGTGGTTGGCCGCGATCTGCGCCTCCAGATCGGCGAGGTTCTCGTCGGGATTGCGCGCGGGCCAGGTACCCGACGTCAGCACGGCGCGCACGCCGTCGCGATCGAAGTGCCCCGCCTCCACGATGCGCAGCGCGCTCAGCACCACACCTTCTTCCGCCAGCGACGACGACTCCGCCGGCATGCTGCCCGGCGCGATGCCTCCGATGTCCGCGTGATGGCCGCGCGACGCGGACACGAAGCGCAACACGCCGTTGTCGTCGTGCACCGGGCTCACCACCGTGACGTCCGGCAAGTGCGAGCCACCGAGCGCAGGATCATTGGTCACGAACACGTCGCCAGGCTTCAGGTTCGGATGCGCGGCCAGCACGGCCTTTACAGACTCCGACATCGCCCCGAGGTGCACCGGGATGTGCGGCGCGTTGGCGACCAGTCCACCCTGCGCGTCGAACACCGCGCACGAAAAATCCATACGCTCGCGGATGTTGGTCGACAGCGCGGTGCGCTTGAGCACCTCGCCCATCTGCTCCGCGATCGACATGAACAGGTTGTTGAACACCTCCAGCAGCACCGGGTCGCGCTCGGCGTGCACTTGCGCGCGCGCCGCGCCCTGCACGTCGTCGACGCTCAGGATGCCGTCCTCACGCAGCGTGGCCACGAAGCCGGCATCGAGCGCGAGCGTGCCCGTCGGATCGAGCAACAGCGCCGGCCCCTCGATACGCGCCCCCGCGCCGAGCCGCGCGCGATCGTACACCGGCACCTGCTCCACGAACGCGCCCGCGCGAAACAGGCGCGTGAGCCGCTTGCGCTCCGGCGCTCCCTGCTGCGGCGCGAGCCGGGGCAGCGCATCGTCGAGCGAGCGCACCAGCCTGCCCTCCACGCGCACGCCGACCAGCTCGATGACGTGCTCGCGGCGCGCATAGCCAAAGCGCTGCGCGTGCTGAGCGTGGAAGCGCTCGCGTAGCGCATCTTGCTCGCCCGCGTGCGCGAGCACCAACGTCGCCTCGGTGCCGGCGTAGCGCAGCTCCAGCGAGACGTCGTATTCGATCTTGCCCTCGCTGAGCACACGGAGCTGCGCGCCGGCTTCCTCGATCAACGAAGCACTCGCCAGCGAGGCCTGCTCCAGCGCGCGCGCGTCGAGCGTGCTGGCCCCGAGGTCGCGCTCGCCGTGCCAGGTCTCGTCGGCGACGCCCATGCCGTAGGCCGACAACACGCCCGCGAGCGGATGGAACAGCAGCTGACGTATGCCGAGCTTGCGCGCGACCGCGCATGCTGCCTGGCCACCCGCGCCGCCGAACACCGCGAGCGCATGCTGGCGCACGTCGTGACCCCGCCCGATCGTCACGCGCCGGATCGCCTCCGCCATGTTCTCGACCGCGATTTCGAACAGCCCCTCCGCCACCCGGTACGCACGCAGCGCATCCCCGTCCGGCTCGACGCGCGCCGCCAGCGCCTCCAGACCTTCGCGCGCGCTCTGCTCGGCGAGCGTGAACGGAAAGTAGTCGTCCGCGAGTCGGCCCAGCACGAGGTGCACGTCGGTCAGCGCCGGCTCGCGCGCGTCCGCGTGGCCGTAGCAGAGCGGACCCGGCAGCGCGCCCGCGCTCTCCGGCCCCACGCTCAGCTTGCGTCCATCGAAGCGACACAGCGAGCCGCCGCCCGCCGCGATGGTATGGATCGAGAGCATCGGCGTACGCAGCCGCACCCCGGCGATGCGCGTCTCGAACACACGCTCCAGCTCGCCGGCGCAGCGCGAGACGTCGGTCGAGGTGCCGCCCATGTCGAAGCCGATCAGCGGCTGCCCGCCGACGCGGCGGCTCAGATCGCGCAGCGCCACCGCGCCGCCCGCGGGTCCTGACAGTACGGCGTCGCGACCGCGGAAGCGTGCCGCCGGCGTGAGCCCGCCACTCGACTGCATCATGCGCACGGAGCTGCCCGGCAGCGCCTGCGCGAGCAGCGCCAGGTAGCGCACGAGCAACGGCGTCAGGTAGGCGTCGACCACCGTGGTCTCCGCGCGCGCGAGCAGGCCGATGCGCGGCGACACCTCGTGCGAGCACACCACGTGCGCGAAGCCGAGCGAGCGCGCGCGCTGCGCGATCGCCTGCTCCTGCTCACCCGCGGCGTAGTCGTGCATCACCACCACCGCCAGGCTCTCGATGCTGCCCGCCAACGCGCGCAGCCGCGCCTCCAGCTCGCCATCGTGCGAGGCGACCGCGCGACCGTCCGGCGTCGCACGCGCGGACGTCTCCACCACGCGCGTGTGCAGCGTGGAGGGCTTTTCGATCGCGAGCGCGAACAGGTCCGGCCGCGTCTGGTCGCCGATCGCGAGCAGGTCCGCGAAGCCCTCGCTGATCACCAGCGCGGTCGGCACGCCGCGCCGCTCCAGGAGCGCGTTGGTGGCGAGGGTGGTGCCCATGCGCACGTCGCAGGCGGGGATCGGCGCCGACTCCGCCAGCCCGAGCAGCTTGCGAATGCCCAACAGCGGCGCCTCGTCGCTGGACAGCACCTTGGTCACGCGCAGTGCGCGCGAGTCGGGGTCGAAGCCGACGCAGTCGGTGAACGTCCCGCCGCGGTCTATCCAGAACTGCCAGCGCGCCATGGCGATGGACTAGCGCGGCCGCGATGTCGGGGCATCTCGTGGGAGCCCCTGGCCACGTGGCGGC
>JBEVNG010000021.1:0-6281 GCA_040508235.1 Polyangiales bacterium
CGGTGGGCTCGTCGTTGCATCCCATCCCGAGGCAAGCCAGCAAGAGCAGCGCGCGTGCACCGTTGTGCAACAGGAGTCCTAGTCCCGCATCCAGTGGCAGGTGTAGCCACCCGGGTTCTTCACCAGGTAATCCTGGTGGTACGTCTCGGCGGGCGTGAAGGCTCCCGCAGACACGATCTCGGTGACCACCGGGCGCTTCCACTTCCCCGACGCGTCGACCTTCTTCTTCACGTCCTCGGCCGTCTTCCGCTGTGCGTCGGAGGTCACGAAGATCGCCGAACGGTACTGCGTGCCGACGTCGTTACCCTGGCGGTTGGCCGTGGTGGGGTCGTGCATCTTGAAGAACCACTTCTCCAGCAGGTCCGAGAACGAGAGCTGCTTGGGGTCGAACGTCACCCGCACAGACTCGGCGTGCCCGGTGCGGCCGGTCTTTACCTGCTCGTAGACGGGCTTGTCGGTGCTGCCGCCGGTGTAGCCGACCTCCGTCTCCAGCACGCCGGGGATCTTCCGGATCAGGTCTTCCATGCCCCAGAAGCAGCCACCCGCGAGCACCACCGTCTCCAGCGTGGTCTCGCAGCCGGGCGCCTCGCCGGCCTTGGGTGCCGCGCAGCTGTTGGGCTCGGGCGCCGCGCCCTGGGTCACGGTGCCGTCCTTGAACAGCGCCTTGAACGAGCCGTAGCCCTCCGCGTCGAGCTTGGCGACGGGGATGAAGCGCAGCGACGCGGAGTTGATGCAGTAGCGCAGGCCGGTCGGACCGGGGCCATCGTCGAACACGTGGCCGAGGTGCGAGTCACCGGCCTTGGAGCGGACCTCGACCCGGCGCATGCCGTAGGCGCGGTCTTCCTTGTTGATGACGCTCTCCTTCTCGACCGGCTTGCTGAAGCTCGGCCAGCCGGTGCCGGAGTCGAACTTGTCCGTCGAGCTGAACAGCGGCTCGCCGGTGGCGATGTCGACGTACAGGCCGGCCTCGTGGTTGTCGTGGAAGGCGTTGCGGAACGGCGGCTCCGTGGCGTCCTTCTGCGTGACTTCGTACTGCATCGGCGTGAGCGACTTGCGCAGCTCGGCGTCCGACGGCTTGGTGTACTTGTTCGTCATCGGCTTGCTCCTCTTGGCAGCGGGCTTCTCGGTGGCGTCGGCGTGGGCCTCGTCGACGAACGACGTGATCCGGTAGGCGGCCAGGATGGCCAGGGCGGAGACCAGGATCAGTCGCACGCGCAGGGTGCGCCGCCAGGTTCGAGTCAGAGTGCGCATCACGTGCTGCAACCGCAAGCGTTCCATGTCGATTCCTCGCGTCGATGCGCGCGGTCTCCGCGCGCGAGCAAAACCCGTCTCCCATGCATACGCAGCAGCCCGTCGCTGCGTTTCATGGTGCGATCCAGCTCACGGGACCGGGCGCACCACCAGCGTGCCCTGTTGCACGAGCCGGCGCACCTCGCGGCGCTGCACCTTCCCGGACGGGCCCTGGGGCAGGGCGTCCAGGAACGTGACCTTGCGCGGCAATTTCACGCGCGACAGGTGGGCGCGGCAGAAGCTGTCCAGCTCCGGCGCGCCGAGCTCGGCACCGGGCTGGAGCACCAGCGCGGCCAGGACCTCCTCGCCGTAGCGCTCGTCGGGCACGCCGACCACCGCCGCGTCGCGGATGGCAGGGTGCGTCACCAGCACCGCCTCGACCTCCGCCGGGTACACGTTGAAGCCGCCGCGGATGATCATGTCCTTGATGCGGTCGACGATGGTCAGCCGGCCGGCGTCGTCGAGCTGGCCGATGTCGCCTGAATGGAGCCAGCCATCGCGCAGCACGTCGCGCGTGGACGCGGCGTCGTCGAGGTAGCCAGCCATCACGTTCTGGCCGCGTACGCACACCTCGCCGGGTGTGTTGGCGGGCAAGCTCGCGCCTGATTCATCGACGATGCGCACCTCGATGCCGAACACCGGCTTGCCGACCGAGTCCTCGCCGCCTTCGTCGTCCGGCGTGCAGACGGTGGAAAACGTGGCCTCGGTGAGGCCGAAGCCCTGGCGCACCGGCACGCCGAGCTTCTGCTCCGCGCGAACGCGGATCTCGCGTGGCAACGGCGCGCCCGCGCTGAGGCACCAGCGCAGCGTGCCGGTCGAGCACGCCTCGGCGTGCGCGATGGCGTGGAACATCGTGGGCACGCCGGGGAACCAGGTGATGCGCTCGCGCTGCAGCGTGGCCAGCACATCGTCGGGCTTGAAGCGCTCGCGCAGCACGCTGGTGGCGCCGGCGTAGAACGGCGCGAGCAAGGTCATCCGGATGCCGTACGAGTGCGTCAGCGGCAGCACCGCCAGCACACGATCGCGCGCGTCGAGCTTCAGCACGTGATGCACCAGCGCGGCCGTGTGCGTGACCAGGGACGCATGCGTGATCATGGCGCCCTTGGCCACGCCCGTGGTGCCGGACGTGTAGAGCAACATCGCCACCGTGTCGGGCGAGAGATCGCGCGGTGGCGCGTCCGTCGGCGCGTGCGCGAGCAGGGCGCTCGGATCGATGCGCTCGAACGTGCCCACCGTCGTGTCCGCGACCAGCGCCTTGCAGCGTGCGTGCTCGAGGCGCGCCTCTATCTCGGGCGCCGCGGACATCGGCGGGATGGGCAAGATGGTGACGCCCGCGTAGAGCGCACCGAAGTACGCCGCCAGGAAGCCGCGACCGTTGGGCACGCTGAGTGCGACGCGATCGCCCGCGACGATCCCCCGCGACGCGTAGTGCGCGGCGGCACCACGCGCGAGCGCGTCGAGCTGGGCGTACGTGAGCGAGCCGTGATCGAGGACGGCGACTCGCTCCGGATCGCGGAGCGCCCAGTGGCGAATCGCTTGCGCGGCGTTGACGCCCATCGTACCGACCCTTAGCACGATGCAGCCATCGGAGAGAGTGCGAGCGCTGAGCCGCTGGGCCGGTGCGCGCTTGAAGAAGGCGCCGCTGTTGGCGCTCGCGCTCGACAAGGGCCCGGTCGATCTGCGGCTCGTGGGGCAGACGCTCTTGCGGGCGGCGCTGCTCGGCGCCGTCGCCGGCTTGATCGGCGCGGCCTTCTTCTGGCTGAGCGAGCACGCGGCGCACCTGGTGCTGGAGCGTGGGGCTGGCTACCGACCGCTGCGCGCCGCGGGCGAAGTGCTCGAAGAGACGGGTGGGTTGATCACGCCGTATCGACCGTGGCTGTTGGCGATCGTGCCCGCGATCGGGGCGCTCTGCAGCGGGCTGCTGACGTCCGGGGTCGCGGCCGTGCGCGGCGGCGGCACGGACGCGATGATCGAGGCGTTCCACCACCACGGCGGCAAGCTCGCGCCGCGCCTGATCTGGCGCAAGGCGCTGGCCTCGATCGCGACGCTCGCCTCGGGCGGCGCGGGAGGGCGCGAGGGGCCCACGATGTTCATCGGCGGTGCGCTCGGAGGCTGGGTGGCCGACCGCATGCGCGCGTCCGAGCGCGAGCGTCGTCTGCTGCTGGTCGCGGGCGCCGCCGCCGGCATCTCCGCCGTGTTCCGCACGCCACTCGGCGCGGCCTTGCTCGCGGTCGAGGTGCTGTATCGCGACGGCTTCGAGTCGGACGCGCTCGTGCCGTCGATCCTCGCCAGCGTGGTGTCGTACTCGGTGGTGATCTCGATCTTCGGCGAGAGCACGCTGTTCGGCGCGCTGCCGCGCTTTCCGTTTCGACCGTCGCACCTGTGGCTCTACGTGTTGCTCGCGCTGTCCGTGTCGCTGCTCGGCTTCGTGCTGGTGAAGAGCATGCGCTGGGTGCACGGCTGGGTGGCCAGGCTGCGCGTGCCGCAGTGGAGCAAGCCCGCGGTCGGCGGTGCGTTGCTGGGCTTGTTCTGTACGCCGCTGATCACGTACATGGGCGACCGCATCTACGACCCGGGGCAGGGGCTGGGGCTGCTCGGCGGCGGCTACGGCGCGGTGCAGCTCGCGATCACCGGCATGTACTGGCTGCCCAGCGGCTACGAGGCGGTCGAGCTGTTGCTGCTGTTGTGCGTCGGCAAGGTCATCGCCGCGTCGTTGACCATCGGCAGCGGCGGCAGCGCGGGCGACTTCGCACCCAGCCTGGCCGTGGGCGGTCTGTTCGGCGGCGCGTTCGGGCGTGCGTGCCAGCTGCTGCTCGATGATCCGACGCTGTCGCCCGGCGCGTTCGCCCTGGTGGGCATGGGCACGCTCTACGGCGGCATCGCCCACGCGCCGCTGAGCGCGCTGGTGCTCGTGTGCGAGATGGCGGGCAGCTACGACCTGCTGGTGCCGCTGATGTTGACCGAGGGCATCGCGTTCGTGGCGTTGCGCAACACGTACCTGTATCCCGCGCAGGTACCCACGGTGCGCGAGTCGCCCGCGCATCGCGACGCCGTGCTCCAGCACGTGCTGGAGAGCACCACGGTGAACATGCTGATGCAGCGCCCCGCGGCGCACGCCAGCTTTCAGCTCGACACGCCGCTCGCCGAGCTGGTGCGCGTGACCAGCGCGGGCGGCTGGCAGGACACCTTCCCGGTGCTCGACGGCGCGGGCCAGCTGGCGGGGCTGATCGACACCACGATCGTGTTCGCGGCCGCGAACCAGGAAGACGGCGAGTGGCTGTTGGCTGCCGACGTGATGCTGCCACCCACGCGGCTCACGCCGAGCGACGACCTGCGGCGTGCGACCGAGCGTATGGTCGAGAGCGGGCTGCGCGAGCTGCCGGTGATCGAGCGCGACGGACGCGTGGTGGGCTTCCTCGACGAGGCCGACATCGCACGCTCGTACGTCAAGGCGTGAACGTGTAATCGAGTACGCCGAGCGGGAGGGCACCAGGGAGCCCAGTGCGTTCACCCGCGCCTACACGCACTGCATGGCGTGCCGCGTCGCCACCATCGCGCACGCGGCTGAAACGTCACGCGTGTGCGTCACGCATTGCGCGCGCGGATGGTACGCTCGGGCATGCTCGCAAGCATGCAGGCCGAAGCTCCCGAGGCGCAGCTGGAGAGTCTGGCGGCGCTCTTCACGCGTGGTGCGGTCGCGGTGCTGACCGGCGCCGGCATCAGCACGGAGTCCGGCATCCCGGATTATCGCGGCCCGGAGACGCGCCGTCGTGCGCGCAACCCGATCCAGTTCCGCGACTTCATCCATCGTCCGGAGGCGCGGCTGCGCTACTGGGCGCGCAGCATGATCGGCTGGCCCAAGTTCACGCGCGCGCAGCCCAACCGCGGCCACGCCGTGCTCACGTCGCTGCAGCAAGAGGGCAGGCTGAGCGGCATCATCACGCAGAACGTCGACGGTCTGCACGGCGACGCAGGCAGTCGCGACGTGGTGGAGCTGCACGGCTCGATGCGGGAGGTGGTGTGCCTGGCCTGCAACACGCTGCGCGATCGCGCGTGGCTGCAGCGCGAGCTGGAGCAGCGCAACCCCGCGTTCGGCGACGCGGAGAGCGCACCCGATGGCGACGCCGACGTCGATGAC
Source organism: Polyangiales bacterium (assembly GCA_040508235.1). Taxonomy (GTDB): domain Bacteria; phylum Myxococcota_A; class Polyangia; order Polyangiales; family DASUME01; genus DASUME01. The sequence goes on from JBEVNG010000021.1 coordinate 5,429, forward strand.
GAGCGGCTGACGCGCTTTCAGCTCGTCGACTGCACGTGTGGTGGGCCGCTCAAGCCACACGTGGTGTTCTTTGGCGAGAACGTGCCCCGGCCGCGCGTCGATCACGCGATGCGCATGCTGGAGGACGCGCAGGCGCTGCTGGTGGTCGGCTCGTCGCTGGCGGTGTACTCGGGGTTGCGCTTCGTGCACGCGGCCAAGAAGCGTGCACTGCCTGTCGCGATCGTCACGTTCGGTGCCACGCGCGGGGACCCGGACGCATGCCTCCGTATCGACGCCAGCGCGGGACACACCCTGAGCCGCCTGCACGCGCTGCTGGGCGCAGCGCCCTCGCGGCCCTAGAGTGGCGGCCATGCAGCCGCCCGGTCCGCCTCCCGTCACCTACCACCCGCTCTCGGCGTACCGGCACGCACGCCGAATGGGGCGTGACCCCACGCCGGAGATCGGGCGCCGCTTCCACGAGTTCGGCGACCTCTACCACGCGCGCTTCTTTGGCCGTGACGTGTACGCGACGCGCGACGCGGAGCTGGTGAAGCAGATCTTGGTCACGCAGGCCGACGTGTTCGGCAAGCCTCGTGAGGGCATCGTGGTGCGGCAGCTCAAGCGCCTGCTCGGCGACGGGCTGCTGCTCAGCGAGGGCGAGCTCTGGCGGCGCCAGCGCAGGCTGATCCAGCCCGCGTTTCGCCGCGAGCGGCTGCTGCAGTACGCGGAGCTGGTGATCTCGCTGAGCGAGGAGTTCGCGCGCCTGCAGCGGGATGGGGCGCACCTCGACATCAGCCGCGCGATGATGGAGCTGACCTTGCGCATCGTCGCCAAGTCGCTCTTCGACAAGGACGCGCGCGAGGACGTGGCGCGC
>JBEVNG010000077.1:0-12109 GCA_040508235.1 Polyangiales bacterium
GTCACCTAAAAAACAACGGTGCTCCTGGGTGGCAGGTCATCGGCCGAGGCTTCGAGAAGCTCCTCCTCATGGAAGCAGGCTGGATTGCAGCGACAGCGGAGCGTTCCGATCGATGATCAGACTCCAGTATCGCTACGCTCCGCGCCACAACCGCGAAAACGGCGCCTCGACGCCCTCGCTACGCGACAAGTGACCGAGTAGTACTAGCGGCAGCCGACTACCACGTGATCAGCGGCGAACGATGCAGCCAGGTATCGGCGCGCAGCTGCTCCACGACGAACTGCGCCACGTCCGCGCGCGAGATCGAACCGCCAGCGAAGTTCGTGAGCTCCGTGAGTGCGCGGACCGCGCCGTGCTTGGGCTTGTCGTTGAGCACGGAGGGACGGACCAAGACCCAGTCCAGTCCGCTCTCCCGTACGATGGCTTCCTGACGGTTCTTGTCGGCGTATACCTTCTGCAGAAGCAGCGGGTAGATCAGGCGGTCGAAGACGAAGCCGCCGTGACCCACGCTGTCTCCGGCGCCGATGCCCGTGATGCAGACCAGCCGCGACACGCGCTCGCGCTTCATGGCGTTCACCAGTGCGCGCGTCGCGGTCGAGAGCAGCGTGACCTCGCGGAATGGGCTGGCGGGAGTGCCCAGCGCGCTGATCACCGCGTCGCGCCCCTGCAGCGCGCCGCGCAGGGAAGCCTCGTCGCGGGCATCGCCCTGGATCAGCGTGGCTCCTTGCAGGTCACCGCTCTTGTCGGGTGAGCGTACCAGCGCGGCGACGTCGTAACCGCGAGCGAGTGCCTCGCGCACGATCAGGCGGCCCGTGCCGCCGGTCGCGCCCAGCACGAGCAGACGCGGCGAGGTGGGAGATGAGTTGGTGGTCATGGCTCAGAGACTCCCCGCGTCACGCAGCTCGCGAGTGCGCTTGAGGGTCGACAGCAGCGCGCTCTTGTAGCCTTGCTCGCTGTCCATCATCGCTTGCTGCGCTCGCTCCTCGTCGCTGCCCTGTGCCTTGTCGCGCAGGCCGAGGTAGCAATAGAAGCGCAGCTGCAGCGCGCCGAGCTCGTCCTCGAAGAGCTCGTTGACGATCACGCCTTCGCGCGGTCCAGAGACCTGGAAGAAGCAGACCTTGTGCTCGGTCTCGAAGCTGATGATCTCGCGCAGGTCTTCGCCTGCGATCGTCGCCTCGCGCACCAGGTGCGCCTTGCCTTCCTCCACCACCTCGCAGCGGGAGCAGAGCTTGGGCGGCAGGAACAGGCGTGCATCGCGGGCCTTGAGGACCAAGCCACGCCACGCCTGCGCGCGCGTCAGGTGAGTCTCACCCTCCGGATTCACTGGAACCGTTGCGGTCGAATAGATCATGGGAAAGTTCCTTTCGGTTGCAGACTGCGCGTGGTGTCAGACGGTGGCGGCGATCTCGCTGGCGAAGTCGCGGTAAGAGCGCAGCGGGCGCCCCAGCAGCGCCTGCAGGCGCTGCACGTCACCGGCGTTGGGGAGCATGCCCACGTCGAGAAAGCGCTCGCTCATCAGACGCATGTCGAAGGCCATCCAGCTCGGCATGAAACCGCGCAAGCTGCGCTCGAACGCCTCGACGTCATCGCCGCCGTAGTTGACCTGACGGCGCAAGACCTCCGACCAGACAGCAGCGACCTGAGCGCCCGTCAGCGTATCGGGTCCAACCAGGTTGATGCGCTCGAGTGCGAGCGGACTGTCTGCACGCTCTCGTCGCAGCAGCTCGAGCGCGGCGAGCTCACCGACGTCGCGCACATCGATCATGGCGAGCCCCTTGCCGCCGATCGGCATCGGGTAGACCCCATGCTGGAGCACGACGTCCTTGACCGTCTGGTCGTTGTTGATGAAGTAGGCGGGGCGAAGGATGGTGGCTTCGAAACCGAGCTGCTCGATCATCCGTTCCACGCCGAACTTGCCCGCGAAGTGCGGGACGTTCACGTAGAGCTCGCTATGGATCACCGACAGGTAGACGAGCCGTCGCACGCCCGCGCTGCGCGCCACATTGAGCGTGACCAGAGCTTGCGTGAACTCGTCGGCGACGACGGCGTTGAGCAGGAAGAGCGTCGAGACGCCCGCGAGCGCGGCCCGCAGGGAGTCGACGTCGAGCATGTCTCCTTGCACCACGGACACGCCGGCCGGGAGGCTTGCCTTGCTGGGGTCGCGCACCAGGGCGCGCACGTCGGCGCCGCGCGCGACGAGTTGTTCGACGACGTGGCGGCCAACGCTTCCGGTGGCTCCAGTTACGAGGATGGTCATGGTCAGTTCGCTCCGGGTTGACGAGATGGACACCCCATACGTAAGTGATCCATGAGCGGGACGGCAGACTCCGATTTGGACCAGCCTGTCTCACCAGTGGAACGACATGGACCTGCTAGCCCTCGCTGACTTCACCTTGGTCGCCCGACACGGCGGCTTCGGACCCGCCGCACGCGCCACCGGGCGCCCCAAGGCGACGCTGTCGCGCCGCGTCTCCGAGCTGGAGAGCAGCCTGGCCCTGCGGCTGTTCGAGCGCGGCGGGCGCGTCCTCAAGCTCACCCAGGAAGGACGCGCACTCTACGAACGAACGGGCGCATTGCTGCTCGAGCTGGACGAGACCGCCGCGGCGATCGCGTCGGGCGGCGCCGTGCCGCGCGGCACGCTGCGCCTCAGCGTTCCCCTGCTCTTCTCGCAGCTCGCCATGGGACGGCTCGCCGCGGACTTCGCGCGCAGACACCCGGAGGTGCAGCTCGAGGTGACCACGGACGACCGCGCCGTCGATATGGTCGAAGAAGCGTACGACCTGGCCATCCGCGTGAACCCGGCGCCCGACGAGAGCCTCGTGGGCCGCATCTTCCTGCGCGACAGGCTCGTGGTGGTCGCGAGCCCCGACCTCCCTCGCCCAGAGGCCGATGGAACCGTGCCGGCTGTCGTCCGCGGGACCGACCAGACGGCGGTCTGGCTCATCGAGACCGCCAGCGGCCCAGCTCGCGTCGCGATCCGCCCCGTGCTCCGACTCTCCTCGATGATCATGGTCCGCGACGCGGTGCGTGCCGGCGGCGGCGCCGCGCGCCTCCCCATCTCGCTGGTCACCCGCGACCTCGAAGCCGGCACACTCGCGCACTGGGGAGATGTCGTGGGTCCAGAGATCGCCCTCTGGGCCCTCTACCCATCACGCCGCCTGCTGAGCGCCCGCGTATCCGCCTTCCTCGCCCACCTGCAGCAAGCCTTCCCCTCCGGCACCCCGGAGGAGCTAGCCGCCTACGCCCAAAGCTGAGGGAGTCATGAGCGCGATACTCGCCCCGGTACTCACACTGATCGCAGTGGCCCCTTTCGCGCTTGCGGCACTGCCGTGGTCGTCTTCCTGGACCGCCGCGTTCGTCCCGTTCTGCCGGGTTATCTGCGGGCCTGGTTGGTCGTTCGTCGCAGATCGCGAGAAAGAACGTGGCGCCGTTGCTGGTGCGTCACGTCAGTGGCCGCCGCCGCGCTCGCGGCCCTTGCCGGCGCGGGCGCGAGTGCCTTCACGATCGTACTGCCGATCTTGGCGCTTTATAGCTTCGCCGAGTGCGTCCAGCTCGGGGTGCTGTTCGTCCGTCAGACCTCGAGTATCGCGCCACCAACACCACGCAAACCGTAAGACAGTCAGCCGTCACGCGTCCACGATCCATCCAAGACTCACGTCCACCACGAGCGAGCGGATCATGGCGCCCAGTAGGCACTCCCGCGGAGCGGGCAGCGGTCGGGTCGGGGGTATCGCGGCGCCAGCCCACGAGCGCGCCGACGCGGCGCCCCTCCGGCGCAGCCACGTTCGTACACGCTGCAACCAAAGCCCGAGGTCCGCGTACTCGCCTCGAGCATGAGCACCCATCGCCGGGCCGACATGGCGACCCACATGCAGGCGCGAGCACGCGCCCACCGTGCACCAAGCACCCGACCTGCCGCGCCGCCCCCGACCCGACCGCTGCCCGCGCAGCGTGCCCCACCCTCACAAGCCAGCGATCCGCGAGCGAACACCCGCGCTAGCGCACATACCGCGCCAGCAAACCCCCGGAGAGGTGGTCGAGGATGAGCGCGCTCTCGGCCCAGTCGGCGCGGGCGCGCGCGAGGCGTAGCTTGGCGGTGCGGACCGCGTTCTGCGCCTCCAGGACCGCGATCGGTGTCGAGGAACCGCTCTGGTAGCGCGACTGCTCAGCGGCCAGCTGCCGCTCGGCGATCGAGACCGTGCGCTCGGCGAGAGCAACCTTTTGTTCGCCGGCGGCTTCCCTGTCGAGCGCGCCGCGGACCTCGCTCAGCACCTGCGCCTTGGCCTCGTACAGGTGCTGCTCGGCGATCTCCGTCGCCAGCCGCGCCTTCGCGGCCTCGGCGCGGCGCACGCGATCATTCACGGGTGCGGAGTACGTCAGGCCCACGAAGCCGCTGACCACGTCGCCTCCCACGAACTGGCGCGCGCTGTCGCCGTAGCTGTCGAGGCCGATGCCCTGCGTCTGCACGTAGCTGTCGAGATCGAGCTGCGGCTTCTTGGGATCGTCCGCCGTCTTCTGCTGAATGCGCGCGACTTGTACGGCGGCGACCTTCTCGCGCACCTCCAGCGAGTCGGACACCGCGTGCTCCTCCACCGCCTTGCGCGAGAAGCCGCCACCGGCCGGAGGCTCGTCGCTCAGCTCGTCGAACGACAGCCCGGCATCGCCGACCAGCCGCTCCAGCTCGTGCACGCGCGTCGCGCGTTCGACCGACGCGTTCAGCACGTCCTGATCGCTGGTCGCGACCTGCGTCTCGAACGTCAGCACCTCGGCGGGCGCCAGGCTGCCGCTGCGCGCGCGTGCGTCGGCCTCGTCGCGCTGGCGCGTGGCCACCTCGCGCGCTTGCTGCTGGATCGACACCGTGGCGTCGGCGTACCAGAGCTCCCAGGACGCCGTCAGCACGTCGCGCAGCAGCTCGCTGCCCACGCGATCGCGCGTGTGCTCGGTCTGCGTGCGCGTCGCGCGGGCGATGCGCCGGTTGGCCTCGCCCACGTCGCGCCCGCGTCCGCGCCAGAGCGGCTGCTTGAGCGCGAGCTTCGCGGTCAGGTTGTACACCGGGCCGAAGTTGCCGAACGCGAACAGCGGCGTGGTACCGCCGACGCCCGTGCCGATGTTGGTGCCGGTGCCGGTCGACGGAAGCCCGAGGCCACCGCCCGAGAAGCGACTCCACTGCGCGTAGCTGCTCAGCGTCAGCGTGAGATCCGTGCCCCAGATCAGGTGCTTGCTGAGGGATGCGCCGTAGTCGATGCGACGGATGGTGTTGATGCGCACCGAGCCTCCGCCGCTGCCACCGAAGCCGCCGAACACGTTGCTGGTCGCGTTCTGTTGCCCGCTCGCGTTGAGCCCCAGCACCGGATCGTACTCGGACTCGCTGCCCAGCAGGTCCCAGCGTGCGCTCTCCAGCTGCAGCATCGCCGCCTTGAGCGTCGCGTTGCTCGCACGCGCATGGTCGACGACGCTGCGCGCGCTCAGGCCCTGCGCCTGCGCGGTCGAGCACACCAACAAGAACAGCAAGACCCACTTACTCATGACGCAACGCCTCGATCGGATTCAGCCGCGCGGCCTTGCGCGCCGGCAAGAAGCCGAACGCGATGCCGACCACCCCCGAGAACAACACCGCGATCACCACCACCTCCGGCAAGAACACGAACGGCACGCCGATCGACTGGCCCGCGAGGTACGAGCCGCCCAGCCCGAGGATCATGCCCAGGATGCCGCCCAGCACGCACAACACCACCGCCTCGACCAGGAACTGCAGCATCACCTCGTAGGTGCGCGCCCCGATCGCGAGCCGGATGCCGATCTCGCGCGTGCGCTCGGTGACCGACACCAACATGATGTTCATGATCCCGATCCCGCCCACGATCAGGCTCACCGCCGCCACCGCGCCCAACAGCGCCGTCAGCACGCCCGTGACCGTCTGCAGGGTCTGCAGCATCTCGCGCGTGTCGTGCACCGTGAAGTCGTCCAGCTGTCCGTCCGCCACGCGACGGCGCTCGCGCAGCAGCGACGAGATCTGCGCCTTGGCGCGGTTGGTCTGCGACTCGTCCACCACGCTGACCGCGATCGCGCCCACGTCGCGGTTGCCCGCGAGCCGTCGCTGGAACGTGGCCAGCGGCATCAGCACGTAGTCGTCCATGTCCATGCCGAACGTCGACTGCCCCTTGGCGCGCGTCAGCCCGATCACCAGGCACGACACCTTGCCGAGCCGGATCGTCTGCCCCAGCGGCGAGTCCGCGCCAAACAACTCCCGGCGTACGCTCGCGCCCACCACGCACACCGGCTGGCCGCCGGAGATCTCCACGTCCGCGAAGATGCGGCCGGTGTCGATCTGGGTGTTGCGCACCGTGAAGTACTCGTTGGTGGTGCCCATCACCGAGGTGTTCCAGCTGCGGTTGGCGGCCACCGCCAGCACGCTGCGCGACGACGTCGGAGCCACCGCCGACAGCGCCGTGACGTCGCGCGACAGCGCCTTCACGTCCTCCAGCGTCAGCGGCGCGGCGGTCACGTTGGAGGGACCCCGCCGCTGCGCGCCCGGCATGATCGTCAGCATGTTCACGCCCATGCTCGCGACCTCGTTGGTCACCTTCTGGGTCGCGCCCTGCCCCAACGTCACCAGCGCGATCACCGCCGCCACGCCGATCACGATGCCGAGCATGGTCAGGATCGAGCGCAGCGTGTTGCGCCGGATCTCGCGCAGCGCCATCAGCACGGTGGTCAGCAGCATCACGCCTCGACCCGCTCGTCGCGCTCGACGCGTCCATCTCGAAACGTGATCTGACGCGAGCTGTACGCAGCCACGTCGGGCTCGTGCGTGACCAGCACGATGGTGATGCCGCGCGCGCGGTTGAGCTCCACCAGCAGCTCCATGATCTCGGCGGTGCGCGCGGTGTCGAGGTTGCCGGTGGGCTCGTCGGCGACCAGCAGCGAGGGCTCGGTCACGATCGCGCGCGCGATCGCCACGCGCTGCTGCTGCCCGCCCGAGAGCTCCGCCGGCGTGTGGTGCTCGCGCCCGTTCAGGCCCACGTCGCGCAGCGCCTTCATCGCCAGCTCGCGACGCTCGCGCGCACGCAGCCCACGGTAGACCAGCGGCAGCTCCACGTTCTCCAGCGCCGTCGTGCGCGCCAGCAGGTTGAAGCCCTGGAACACGAAGCCGAGGTAGTGGCGCCGCAGCAGCGCGAGCTGATCGAGCGTCAGCGCATTCACGTCGACGCCGCGAAACAGGTACGCCCCGTGCGTGGGCCGGTCCAGGCAGCCGAGCAGGTTCATGCACGTGCTCTTGCCGGAGCCGCTCGGCCCCATCACCGCCACGAACTCACCCGCCTCGATGGTCATGTCGACGCCATCGAGCGCGCGCACCTCCGACTCGCCGCGCCCGTAGATCTTGAACACGCCGCGCAGCTCCATCAGCGCGCTCACTTGCGGCCTCCAGGCGGGCCGAAGCCCCCTGCGGGCGTGGTGACGACCGCGTCGGTGACCAGCTCCATGCCCTCCTTCACGTCGCCCTCGCGCACCTCGGTCAGGCGGCCGTCGCTGACGCCTAGCTTGACCGGGATCGGCTGGGGCTTGTCGTTGCGCAGCTGCCAGACGCGATGCTCGCCGGGCTTGGCGACCTGGCTCGGCTCCAGCTGCGCCGGCGCGAAGCGCAGCGCCGCGTTGGGCACGCCGAGCACACCCTGGCGCACGTCGGAGACGATGGTCGCGGTCGCGGTCATGCCCGGACGCAGCAGCAGCTCGTCGTTGTTGACCTCCAGCACCGCCTCGTAGGTCACGACGTTGTCTTCGTCGTGCGGCTCGTTGCGCAGCGACAGCAGCTTGGAGGGGAACACCTTCTCCGGATACGCATCGACGGTGAAGGTCGCGCTCATGCCCTCGCGCACGCGCCCGATGTCCGCCTCGTCGACGTACACCAGCAGCTCCATGCGCCGCAGGTCCTCGGTGAGCTTGAACAGCACGGGCGTCGAGTAGCCGGCGGTGATCGTCTGCCCGGGCTCGACCGAGCGCGACAGCACGATGCCGTCGATCGGCGACAGGATCTTGGTCTTGCCCAGCGTCGAGCGCTGCGAGCCGAGCGTGGCCTTGGACACGGTGGCGGTCGCCTGCGCGCTCAGCAGCGTGGCCTCCGCGCGCTCCAGCGCCGCCTCGCTCGCCTCCAGCTCCTTCTGCGACAGCAGCCCGTCCTTGCTCTCGCGCAGCGCACGATCGCGCGTCTGGCGCGCCTCCAGCAACGTCGCCTTGGACTGCCGGATGTTGGCCTCCGCCTCGCGCACGCGTGCGACCGACTCATCGACCGCCATCTGCGAGCGCTCCGGATCGATCACCGCCAGCAGCTGGCCCTTGCTGATCTTGGCGTTGTAGTCGACCAACACCTCCATCACGCGACCGGTGACCTCGGCGCCAACCTCGACCGTGCTGCGACCGTTCAGCGTGCCGGTGGCGCTGACCGCCACCTGGATGTCGCCGCGCACGACCTTGCCTTGCTCGTAGCGCGGTCGCATCGCGAGCTCGCGCTGCGCCCACCAGTGGCGCGCGCCAAAGCCCAGCGCGCCGAGTGCGAGCACGATCACGATCGGCCAGAGCCAGCGTCGGCCCCCGCGCGATCCCGCGCCCATTCCCAAGGTAAGCAGCACATCCCTGTCGCCGGTGTCCGGTCGTTCCGCCATCTCCCCCAAGCGTAGACGGCCTTCGTGTGGGATTCACCGCGCGCTCGATGAAGAAGTGTGAAGCGTGAGGCAACGGATCGGCGCGCAGAGTCGCGGCACCAGCTGGGGAGGCAGGTCCCCTTGCATGCCGACCTGCTACCGACGCGCTGCCAAGCTGCGGCAGAGTGCACCAGGTGGGCGCTTCACCAAGTAGCGACGAACTCGCGCGCATCCGCTCGTTCGTGCGTCACTGCGCCCAGGTCCGTTGCTAAGATGCCCGCAAAGATCGATGAGCGCTGACGCCCGAAAGCTGACGAGCGAAGCCCCGCCCCCGAGCACGGCGCAAGTCCGGGCCCTGGGAGAACGGGTCCGTTCCCTGGAGGCCGAGCTCGCGCGGCTGCACGCGCTGGAGCGCGACACCGCCAGCGCGCACCTCGCCGCATCGGAGCGTCAGTTTCGCCGCATCGTCGAGACCACCGCCGAGGGCGTGTGGACGCTCGACGCGGGCAACATCACCACGTTCGTCAACGAGGCGATGGCGCGCATGCTCGGCTACACGCCGGCGCAGATGCTCGGTCGTCACCTGTTCGAGTTCATGCCGGAGGAGCTGCGCGAGGTCTCCGAGCAGAACGTCGAGCGCCGTCAGCAAGGCATCCGCGAGGTACACGACTTTCCGCTCCGTCATCGCGAAGGGCATGAGGTGTGGACCATCATGACCACCAGCCCCATCGTCGATGACGAAGGCGTCTACCAGGGCGCGCTCGCCATGGTCACCGACGCCACCGAGAAGCGGCGCAGCGAGCGCGAGCGCAGCGAGCTCACCGCGCGCATGCTGGAGAGCCAGAAGACGGAGAGCCTCGGCGTGCTGGCCGGCGGCATCGCGCACGACTTCAACAACCTGCTCGCCGCGATCATGGGCCACGTCGAGATCGCAACCCAGGAAGCGCAGTCCGTGCGCTCGCGAACCGCGCTGGCCAACGCGCTGACCGCGGCGCAGCGCGCGGCCGGGTTGACCCGTCAGTTGCTCGACTACTCGGGCCGCGGCGAGGTCGCGCTGCGCCCGCTCGGGCTGGCCAAGCACAGCGGCGAGCTGGTGGAGTTGCTGCGCGCCTCGATCCCCAAGCGCGTCTCGATCGAGCTGAACACGCTCGACGCCAGGCTGACGGTGATGGCGGACCCTGACCGCCTGCAGCAGGCGACCATGAACCTGGTGATCAACGCCGCCGAGTCGTACGGGACCAGCGCCGGGATCGTGCGGGTCGAGGTCGGCCATGAGGAGATTGGCCCCGCCGGACTGCCGTGGCTGCGCTCGCCCGACCCGGTCCGCCCTGGCGAGTACGTCTACCTCGAGGTGCGCGACCAGGGCGTCGGCATGGATGAAGGCACGCTGAAACGCGTGTTCGAACCGTTCTTCACCACCAAGACCACCGGCCGGGGGCTCGGCCTGGCGGCCACGCTCGGCATCGTCCGCACGCACGGTGGGCACCTGACGGTGCGCAGTAGGCTGGGCGCTGGCACCACCTTCCGCGCATACTTCCCGCTCTGCCGCGAAGCCGAGGAGCAGGTGGTGAGCGAACCTTTGAAGCCCACGCCACGAGTCGAACAGCGCACCCGCACGCTGCTCGTGGTGGACGACGAACCGATGGTGCGCGAGTTCGCGCATCGCTTGCTGGAGACCGAGGGCTACAGCGTGATCGAGGCCGGCTCCGGCGGCGAGGCGCTGTCGCTGCTGCGCGGGCGCATCGCCGAGATCGACGGCGTGCTGCTCGACCTGTCGATGCCGGGCATGGACGGCGACGCGCTGCTCTCGGAGCTGCGCTCGTTCGCCCCCGAGCTGCCGGTGATCGTGCACAGCGGGCACTCGCTGGAGAGCACCAGCGAGCGGCTCGTGCAGTGGAACATCGCCGGCGTGCTCCAGAAGCCCTATCGCGCGGCGCGGCTGAGCGAGATGGTGCGCGGATTGTTCGGCGACCCGGTCAACGTCAGCTGAGCAGGCTACGATTTGCGACGCCGCTCACGCGGGCTGCAGCGCAGTCGGCAACGCGCTCGACGCTGCGCTATGCTGCGCCGCATGAGTGAGCCGCGACGCACCCCCGCGCGACGTATTCACGTCATCGACGACCCGCGCTACGACCTGCACGCGGCGCCGGTGCCGCACCCGGAGCAGCCGGCGCGCCTGAAAGCGATCCGCCGAGGTCTGATCTCGACGCTGCTGGAGAACGGCGCGGAGCGCGTGACGCCGCGCATGGCGCGCACCGAAGAGCTGACGCGGGTGCACTCGCCCGAGCACGTGGCGGAGCTGGAGCGCGACCTCGCGCGTGGCACCGGCGTGATCGACGACGACACGTTCATCTCGGCGGGCACGCACGACGCGACCTGGCTCGCTGCCGGCGGCGCGGCGGTGCTCGGCGAGCGGCTGATGGCGGCGCGCGAGCCCACCATCGGCGTGCTGACCGCGCGTCCACCCGGGCACCACGCCACCCGCACGCGCGCGATGGGCTTCTGCCTGCTCAACAACGTGGCGGTCGCCGCGGCCTCGGCGCTGAGCGCGGGTGCACAGCGGGTGGTGATCCTCGACTGGGACGTGCACCACGGCAACGGCACGCAGGCCATCTTCGAGGACGACCCGCGCGTGTTGTTCCTGTCGCTGCACCAGTGGCCGCTCTACCCCGGCACCGGCCGCAGCGACGAGATCGGCGTGGGCCCCGGCCGCGGCTCGACCGTGAACATGCCGCTGCCCCCACGCGCCGACGCGCGCGACTACGCCGCGGCGTACAGGCAGGTGGCGATGCCGGCCATCGAGCAGTTCAAGCCCGACGTGTTGCTGCTCTCGTGCGGCTTCGACGCGCACAAGGACGATCCGCTCGGCGGCATGCTGCTGGAAGACCAGGACTACGGCGCGATGACCACGATGATGCTCGACCTCGAGCAGAAGCTCGGCCTCGGCAAGCTCGGCGTGGTCCTGGAGGGCGGCTACGACCTTGGAGCGCTGGAGCGCGCCGGCCACTCGGTGGCGCAGGCGCTGCTCGGCAAGCGCTTCGAGCTCGCCGAAGGCAACCTCACGCCCGGCGTGCAGCGCAGCCTGGACGCGACCCGCCACGCCCTGGACGGCCACGTCAGCTTCTAACCGATCGCGTCCAGCAGCGCGTCCGAGTTGGACACCGCGCCGAAGACGCCGCCCTGCATCTTCACCATGTTGAAGGCGGCCGCATGGTTGCCAGGGTCGGTCGCGCCGCAGCAGTCGGTGAGGATCACGCACTCGTAGCCGCGATCGTTCGCCTCGCGCATGGTCGTGTGCACGCAGACGTCGGTGGTGATGCCGGTCAGCACGATGTTTCGGATGCCGCGCTGGCGTAGCAGCATGTCGAAGTCGGTGGCGTAGAACGAGCCCTTGCCGGGCTTGTCGATGATTGGCTCGCCCTCGATCGGCTTCAGCTCGGGGATGATGTCCCAGCCCTCCTGGCCACGCA
>JBEVNG010000084.1:0-12751 GCA_040508235.1 Polyangiales bacterium
CGCGCGCCGCACCAGCTCGTGCGCGAAGCGTGCGCTGTCGTGCTCCAGCGTGAGCCAGCCGAGCCGCGCCAGCTGCTCCAGCGCGTCGACGTACGGCTCGGCGTCGAGCGCCAGCAAGCCCTGCAAGCGATCGACCGCGAACGAGGCCCCGAGCACGCTCGCCCAGCGCAGCACGTCCGCCAGCTCGGCGGGCAGGCGCTCCAGCCGCTAGCGCACCAGCCGCGCAAGGCTGCCCGCCGCTCCGTCCGCGCGCGCGAGCTCGAGCGCAAACAGGGGATTGCCGCCGCTCTCGCGATGGATGCGCTCCGCTTGCTCGCGCGGCCGCTGCAGCAGCTGCTGGGTCTCGTCGAGGTTCAGCGGCGCGAGCGTCAGCGGGTGCGTGCGCAGCGCGGCCAGGCAACGGCGCGCGGGCTCGTTGTCGACCAGCTCTCCGGGGCGCGCCGTGAGCACGATGGCGCCGCGCTCGCCGGCCAGGCGATACACCAGCTCCGCCGACATGCGGTCGCACCAGTGGAGGTCCTCCAGCACGAGCAGCGTCGACTCGGGCATGGCGTCGACCAGCGCCCGGAGCCGACGCGAGAGGGCTTGCTCGCTGCTGTCGTCGGTCACGCGCCGCGGCTCCTGCTCGTCGAGCGCGAGTGACAGCTGCGTGAACAGCGCGCGTACGGCCGCGTACGGCGAGCCGAGCTCCAGCTCGCGTGCCTCCGCCCGCAGCACCGACCAGCCCGCGCCGCGCGCGTGCTCGACGAACGTGGACACCAGCGTCGACTTGCCCAGGCCGGCTTCGCCCTCGACGATGAACACACCCGGCGCGCGCTCCGCGAGCCAGTCTCGCAGCGCAGCCAGCTCGCGCTCGCGCCCGACACAGCGCGAGGGCGGAGAGAGGGGCAGCGCCGCGAGCTGCTCGCCAGCCTGCGCGTGCCCGAGCAGGCGACTCGTCTTGCGCGACTCCAGCGCCGCCTCCTGGTTGCGCCCCTGCGCGTGCAGCAGGCGCTGAAACAGCGCGCGCGCCCGCTCGCTCTCCGGCTCCAGCTCGACCAGCCTGCGCGCGAGGTCGAGCGCGCGCTCCGGCTGCGCCTCGTGCCGCGCCAGCAGCTCGTTGAGCAGCGCCACGTGCAGGCGCGAGAGCTCCGCGCGCTCGCTCAGGCAGAACGCGTAGTAAGCCTGGAAGTCCGGCAGCTCCAGGCCCTCCAGCAGCTCGCCGCGAAACAGCGCCAGCGCTTGCTCCAGCGCCTCGGTCGCGAGCGCGGTCAGCGGTCCCGCGAGCAAGCGCTTCACCTCGAACACGTCGACCCAGGTGTGCTCCAGCGCGATCGACACCTGCTCGCGATCCGCGTGCAGCCGCTGCACGTCTGCGTCGAGCAGCTCGCGCAGCTTGCTCAGGCTCCAGCGCAGGGCCGCGCGCGGATCGTCGGCCACGTCCCAGAGCAGCTGGCTCAGGCGCTCGCGCCGGAGCGCACGCCGCTGCAGCACCAGGTAGCCCAGCAACGCGCGCGTCTTCTTGGACGGAGGCAGCACCAGGCGCACCCCCGCACGCACGAGCTCGGGCTCACCCAACAGCCGGATCTGCAGCGCCTCGACCATCTGCGCGGACTTTACTGCAGCCCGGGCGCGGGGAAAGTCGCCTCGCGCCGTGATCCGCGGTCGGATCTGGTCCATCACTTGCGCATGCGCTTTCTCTGGCCGTGCCTCTTGCTCCTGCCGTGCACCGCCCTGGCCGAGCCGTCCCTGTACATCGAGCGGCCCTGCGAGACGGCGCAGCCGCTCGACCGCATCGACGTGGTCAGCAGCGAGCCGGGTACGCTCAGCGTGCTCGACGGCGAGGGCCACGAGTATGCGCGCGTGCCCATCGAGGCGCGCGCCAGCTTCGACGTGGGCGGCGCGCTGGGTACCCATCGCCTGCGTGTGCATGGCGCCGACGGCGTGCTGCGCAGCGAGCGCAAGCTGCAGGTCGACGCGACCACACGCCTGGAGGAGGACAGCGGCACGTACAGCACCCTGTTCACGCAGGCCGTCGACACCATGACCGTCAAGCGTCCAGGCGGCGACGACGGCGCTCCCGCGGGTGGCCACGACCTCAAGCACTGGCGCGGCAAGGACTACCAGCTCTACGTGCTCTGGGTGCTCGATCATGCGCAGACCAGCAAGGGCATGGCGTACGTGTCCCCGCACATCCGCGACGGCGTGCTGCTGTTCCGCGACGCGCAGAAGAGCGACGGCATGATCTGGAGCTTCTGCCGCGCCGACGAGCCGCGCGGAGGCTACTACGACACCGCGTACGGAAAGCTCGGCATGAGCTGGCACGACAGCGGCTTGCTGTTCGCGCGCCAGCCGGTGGCGAACCACGACGAGTACGAGTTCGTGAACATGCTGTTCACCGCCTGGCAGGCCAGCGGCGACGACGCCTTCATGAGCGCGTCGTTGCCGTCCGCCATGCGGGCGCTCGACTACTCCCTCTCCGAGCTGCGCTACTCGCACAAGTACGGCTTGCTCAAGCGGCCGTACACGATCGACTCCTGGGACTTCCAGGTCGACGACGAGCACCTGGTGCGCGAGGGCCTGAGCCCGGTGATGACGCTCGACCCCAAGCGCACCAAGTTCGGCATCTTCTTCGGCGACAACACCGGCTACATCCAGGCCTGCCGACGGCTCTCCGTGATGCTGTCACACGCGGGCAAGAAGCAGGACGCGGAGCGCTTCCACAAGCGCGCGGACGAGCTGGAGCAGCGCCTGCGCACGGTGTCGTGGAACGGCCACTTCTTCCGGCACTTCCGCGATGAAGACGAGAGCGTCAAGCGCGAGCTCGGCGTCGACGAGGCGAGCCAGCTCGCGCAGGCGAACATGTACTCGCTCAACCGCGGCATCCCGCACGAGCAGGCGACCTCGATCCTCGACACCTACCGCGACCTGCGCAAGCAGCTGCCCCCCGGCTCGCCCGGCGAGTGGTACGCCATCTACCCGCCCTTCGGACGCGGCTTCGGCAGCGGCGCGGAGACCTGGCAATACATGAACGGCGGCAGCGCGGGGCACGCCGCCAGCGAGCTCGCGCGGGGCGCGTTCGAGCACGGCCGCGAGAGCTACGGCGTGGAGACGCTGCAGCGCATGGCGGCGCTGATCGCGCGCACCGACGGCAAGGTGCACTTCGCGTACACCGGCGCGTTCCCCCCGGTGAAGAAGGCGCAGACGTTTACGCCGCTCGACCTGCGCGCGCAGGCGAACATGGACATCAAGGCGCCGTCGTGGGGCAAGGCCTGGATGGACTCCGAGCCGGGCAACGACCTGAGCGCGCTGCCGACCGGCAAGCTGGTCGCCGGCGGCGCGCCCTTCCACGTGATCGATCCGCATGGAAACCAGCGCCGCGCCGCGGTCGGCATCTCCGTCAAGCCGGGCTGGCCGGACAAGGTGGAGATCCCGGCCGCGGATCTGCGCGTCGGCGGGGTCTACCTGCTGCACACGGCGTCGTTTCCGCCGCCCCCCGAGGGCCCGCCGCGCAGCGATCCGGTGAACGCCGCCGCGCTCAGCTTCCTGTACTCGGACGACACCATGCGCGGCGTCTACCTGCGCCGCGACGTGCACATCTCCAGCTGGTGGTACCCCAACCTGCAGACGCACGAGTCCGGCGTCGCCTGGCGCGGCCCGAACCAGAAGACCGGGGACGTGGGCGTGACCTGGACGGTGGTCGAGAACCCGCAGCCAGAAAAGCCAGTGCGCGCGATCGAGCTGTCGGCGTCGATGAGCGGAGGCACCTACGCGCTGCTCGGCATGACCATGGCCGACCGCATGCCGCCCAAGCAGCGCGACGTGATCTCGTACGGCGGGCCGGACAACTGGGCTGGCTCCAACATGGTGGTCGCGCTGCTGGAGGGCCTGGGCGGCGTGCACGACGACGACCGCGCCTTCCGACACGCCACGCTGTCGCCGCGCTGGAGCGCGACCTGGTCGGACCACGCCACGCTGGTGGCGCGCTACGGCGCCTCGCGCGGCTACGTGGCGTATCGCTTCGCGCACGAGCGCAAGACGCGCACCATCACGCTGACCCTCACCGGCGCCAGCGAGCAGCTCAAGGCGCGCGTGCTGCTCCCGCCCGGGAACACCCTGCAGGACGCCACGCTCGACGGAGCCCCGGTGCAGGGCAGCAGCGAGCGCGTCGAGGGCTCCAGCTACGCGGTGTTCCCCGTCGAGCGCGGCGTGCACGAGCTGCGCGTGCGCTACGTCAAGCGAGCGCGATAGACGGTCGCCGCCGCAGCGCGAGCTCCAGCCGCGCCTGCGTGAACACGATCGCCTCCTCCGCGGTGGGGACGACGCAATACGCGAACGTGGGGTGCTGCAGCCAGAACACCGCGCTGACGATCCCACGCGTGACCGCGCCCGAGGACACGATGCCCACCGCGCAGGTGTGCTGCCGCTCGAACGGCTCGAAGCGGCGCATGTGCTCGGCAAACAGCTCGCGATGCCGCGCGGTGGCCTCACGCGTGGTGAGCTTGGAGATGTCGACCACGAACGCGACCGGGCCGATCTGTGTCGTCGCCCATTGCTCGCGCGCCGCGCAGAAGCTGATCAGCTCCGTGAGCGGCATCGGCGAAGGCATGCGCACCACGTACATGGGTGCACGCGCGGAGTCGATCCAGGGATGCGGGATCGGCTTGAAGCGCCGGCTCGGCATGAGCCGAATGGTCTCGCCGTTCATGCCGCGTGCAAAGCGAAACCGTGCGTCAGCCGAGGTCGGGCACCAGTTTCAGGCTGCGTGTACGGGGCGCCGGCGTGTCGGGCTGCCCGAGCACCAGCGAGACCAGCGGCGGCGCGAACAGCGCGCTCGGCGGATCGACCAGGTGCATCACGCGGTAGACCGCCTGCGCCAGCGCCTTGTCGCGCGCGGCCGCACGCAGCGCACGCTTGAAGTACGCGCGCACGCTCGGATGCGGCGGAGGCTGGGAGCCGCGCGCACCGCTGAACTCGAAGTCCGCTCCCGCGACCATCGACCACGGCACGTCGACGATGCGCGTCGCCTCGCTGAAGTAGCGCTGCTGCAGCACACGCTCATCGCTCTCTGCGTGCAGGACGCGGCGCAGCGCGTTGGCCTGCAGCGCGGCCAGCGTCATGCCGTGCGCGTAGGCCGGGTTGATGCTGCACAGCGCATCGCCGATCACCAGCAAGCCACGCGGGCGATGGCGCATGCGATCGTAGCGACGACGTACGCTGCCGGGATGGCGCAGCGTCGCCGGCTCGCTGAGCGGCTCCGCATCGCGCAGGAGTGCGTACAGCGTGCGGTCGGGCAGGCCGCGCGCGAACTCCGTCATGCCGCGGTACGTCGGCGTGGCGTGGGAGCCCAGGTACCCGAGCAGCGTCACCATGTAGCGGCCGTCATCGAGCGCGAACACGGCGCCTCCGCGCGGCGTGGGCGCGCACGGCGTGTACACGAAGCCGTCCTTGCCCTCGAGGTGGCGCGGCTCGCGGCGGATCACGCAGCTGGTGTAGCGCAGGTCCATCTTCACGTGGTCCTGCGCAGGCGGCTTGAGTCCGAACCGCGTGAGCATGTCGGGCACGCGCGAGCCGAGGCCCGAGGCATCCACGACTAGCTCCGCCTGCAGCTCCTCGCCGTCGTCCAGACGCACGCCGGTGATCTTCCACGCGCTGCCGAGCAGCCCCGCCACGCGTGCGTTGGCCCGCAACTCGATGTGGTCGTAGTTGGCGACGCGCTCGCGCAGCAGCTGCTCGAGGTCCGCACGCGCCATCGCGATGCCGCGCAGCCCCGTCTGCATCGCGGGCAGCAGCACGCCCTCCAGGCTCCAGCGGGCGAACTCCCCCACGTCGACCACACGTCCGCCGCGCACGCGCGCACCCTCCGCGAAGCCGGGCAGCAGCGACTCGAACGCGACCAGACCACCGGCCAGCAAGCCGTGAAAGTGTTGGGCTTCGGGCACGACGCGCGTGCTGGGATCATCGCGCTCCAGCACGGTCACGCGCGCGAAGCGCTCGCTCAGCGCGCGTGCGGCCAGCAGGCCCGCCACGCTGCCGCCGATCACGATCGCTCGCTGTTCTGCCATGTCCGTCCTCCTGATGAACGCGCGAGACACGGCGCGTTGCTGGATCTTCGGCTGGGTCTTCAGGTCTACCACTCACGAGCGCGCGCGTGGCGGAGAAAAATCGCGCTACTGGAGCGCGAGCTCGAAGCGCACCTTGCCTTGCTCGCCGCGCACGGTGCCTTCGCTGGAGACCAACACGCGGTGCGCGTCGATCTTTCCGCCCGCTGTGAGGGCTCGCTCGATGGCCTGTGCACGCGCGAGCCCGAGCGCCTTCAGCTCGCTCGCGTCGACCGTGATGGCGCTGCGCGTCATGCGCTCCAACGTGCTGACTTGGAAGGCTTCGCGCAGGCGACGCCGAGCGCGGAAGCCGGTGCCTTCCGGGGCCGCAGGCGCCTCCGGGAGCCTGGGCTCGTGGCCGGTCAGCTGCTGGTACAACGACTCCAGCACGTCGGCGCGGTCCTCGTCGTCCAGCGTGTGGTAGGCCGCACGCTTCTTGGCGCCCCACATCGCGCGCGGGACGTGGTCCGTGAGCCCGCGCTGCAGCTTGCGCTCCAGCAGCGCTTGGCGATCGAGCGCACCGTCCGCACCGAGGGGCACGTCCAGCCGCAACGAGGGACGCTCGGCGAGCGCACTGGCCAGGGAGTCCAGCCCGGCGCGCTGGCTCGGCGAACAGGGAGCCCAGGAAGTCGAACGGCGCATCAACGCCTTGAACGCGACGTGCGGCTCAATACCTGCTTCACCAGCGTGGCCAGGCGCACCGGCAAGCTGGCTGGTCGACGCGCACGTGGTGTTGCGCGTCGAGCTTGCCCTGACGCATGGCGGGCACGCTAGCGCCGGAAGCGGCCGCGCGCCAAAGCGCTCACCGCTGCATGATGTGTAGAAGCGCGAGCGCGCTGATCACTTGATCGCGGGTGATGCCGGCCTGCTGCGCGACCTCGTCGATGGTCAAGCGGCGCGGTGCCTCGCGCTTGAGCTCGCGCGCGGCGGCGACCACACGCTTGAGCAGGCCCTCGCCCGTGCCGCCCGCGGGCGACGCGATGGTACGGCCACGTTGCTCGAGCGCGCTGAACAGCGCATCGATCTCGTCCGTGGACACGAGGTGGGTGCCGATCGCCTCGCCGATCGCGTCGAGCGGGATCACGCGCGTGCGCTCGCTGTCCACGATCAGCTTCGCCAGAACGGCGGCAAGCTCCGGTCGCTTCATCGCTCGGGAGCGTAGCACTAAGGTACGAGCGGCACCGCGCTGAGCGCGCGCGCGGCCTCGCCGAGCTCGCTGCGCCAGCGTGCGGCGCGCTCGTCCTTGGGAAAGCGCTGCAGCAGCTCGCGGTACGCGATCACCGCTTGCGACCAGCGATGCGCGGCCATGTGCTCCTGCGCGCGCTGCACCAGCTCGTCCGGCGCGCTGCCTGCATCGCGCGCGGGCTTGGCCAGCTCTGCGGATTCGGCGGCCGCGCTCTTCTTGGGCGCCGCCGCGCGAGCCGCGGGGGCAGGCGCCGGTCGCGACGCCGGGACATCGCTGCGCTCCTCCGCTTCACGTTGATCGCGGAGTCCTCCGCCCCCCGCGGCACCCAGGGAGCCCGAGCCCCAGTCGGCGGGGGGCTGCGCGAAGCCCTCGTTGCTCACCGCGCGATCATCCGCGCGCTCCTGGAGAGCCGGGCCACGACGCGAGGCCGAGCGAGCGCGCAGCTCTCCCTTCTTCTCGCGGGCCTTGTCGCTGGCCTCGAGCTTGCTCTTGCTCTCGACCGGCGCGCGCGCGAGCTCTCCCACGCCGGGCTCGTCACGCGACGCTTCCGGCATGGGCTCTGGTACCGCGGGAGCCAACGGTGCTCCCGGCGCAGGCTCGCTCGCGTAGTCAGGTCCAGGCTGATGCTCGGGACGCGGGGCCAGCACCGCGAACGTCAGCGCCGCGGCAGCCGCCAACAGCGGCGCCACCGTGATGCCGCGTCGGTACCAGGCCCTGGGCCGCACGACGTGCGACGCGCGCTCCGCATCGAGGATCGCGCCGCGCAGACGCGCGGGTGGCTCCTCGTCGAGCGCGGACAGACCCGTGCGCGCGCTGCGCAGCGTGGCCCGCATCGCCTCCAGCTCCGCGCGTCGCTCGGTCGACGAGGCCAGCTCGGCCTCGAAGGCGGCTCGCTGCGCCTGGTCGAGCTCGTCGTAGAGGTAGTCGACGAGCTGCTCGCGAAACTGCTCTTCGCTCACGACTCCACCTCCGCCGGCCGTGCATCGTGCAGGCCGGCCAGCTCCAGGCGCATCCGCTCCAGGGCATAGCGCATGCGGCTCTTCACCGTGGCCTCGCTGGCGCCCACCGCGTGCGCGATCTCCGCGAACGGCAGGTCGAGCACCTCGCGCATCACGAACACCTCACGCTGCAGCTCCGGCAAGGCCGCCAGCGCGCTCTCCAGGCGCTGCCCCAGCTCGCGTGCGACCGCGCGCTGCTCGCCTCCCGCGTCGCTGCCCGAGACCGTCTCGACCAGGCGCGGCGCGTCGCTGTCGCGCTGGCTGGTCTGGTCGAGCGAGCGCGCCTTGCGGTGCACCTGGCCGCGCGCGTGGTCGGTGCACAGGTTGCGCGCGATCGTGTACAGCCAGGTGCGGAAGCGCGCGCTGGGCTGGTAGCTGGCGGCGCTCTTGACCACGCGCATGAACGTCTCCTGCAGCAGGTCTTCGGCGCTGGTGGGGTCGGTGAAGCGGCGCAGGAAATTCCAGAGCGGCTTCTCGTGGCGCGCGACCAGCTCCGCGAACGCGCGAGCGTCCCCCTTCTGATAGGCCAACATCAGCGCCTCGTCCGATTGCACGCGCAGGATTGGAGCACGGAGCTCAGTTGCCGCGCCAGTCGCGCGGGGGGCGCGCGTAGCTCTGCGAGACCGGGAAGGGATTGGCGGACTGCCGCAGCGCGATGTCCGACTGGCCATCGACGTCGATGCCGAGCGCGATCAGGCCGCGGCGGTCGTTGTAGCGGGCGCCGAGCAGGGCGGCGGGACGGCTGGCGTTGGCGCGCGTGAACGAGACGTGCTCGATCTGCGAGTCGACCGCCTCGCCGAACTCCGTGCCGAGGCCCGAGCGACGACGCTCGCTGCGCTTGGCCGGCGCGTCGTCCCGCAGCGAGCCCAGCGACGCGGCCTCGTCCGCCGCGCCACGCGACGCCGGGGCCGACTCCGCGCGCGCCTTGTCGGCGCCTGCACCACGATACTCCTCCTGCTCGTAGTACCGCGGCGCAGGGGCGACGGGGCGCGGACGCGGAACCGAGCGCTCCGGGAACACCGCCACGCCGATCACGCCGACGTTGCGCGCGCGTCCGGTCTTGGCGGCGTACGACTCGCCGATCGCCGCGAAGCGGAACGCCGCCGCCTGCTCGCTGGTCACGCGCCAGCCCTCGATGTCGACGTAGCCGTACGCGGGCACGAGGTAGCCGCGCTTGTTCGCGAAGTCGCCCTGCTCGCCGTCGATCACGTCGAGGCCGTCGACCGTGACCACCGCCTCGATGCGGCGCGCGCTGTGGTTGTGGATGCGCAGCACGTAGCGGGCGCCCTCCTGCCCCAGCACGTAGGTCTCGCCGTGGTGGGCGAAGGTGCGCACCGGGTCCCCGTCCACCCGCAGCTCCAGCTCGTAGTCACGCACCGAGGTGCGCAGCGCCTGCGACTCCGCGCGTGGTGGCGCCGCGCACGAAACCAGCGCGAGCACCGTGAGCACGAGCGAGATGACCGACCAACCAGACGTGCGCTTCGACATGAACGAGACCTCCTCCCCGTTCCAACGGGTGGGCCTCGCGAAAGATCTAAACCGGCACCTTGGCCGCGACTTCCGCGGGCGATTGGCCGGTATTGTCGACCTGCACACCATTTTCGTCCGCCGCCAGCGGCTCCAGCAGCGCGAGCTGAGAGCGCAGGAGGGAGCTGGGCATGAAGTGGTCCTTGCGCGCGTCGATGCGCGCGCGCAGCAGCTGCTCGGTGACGTTCAGCTGCACGAACAGCGCATCGGGTGCGAAGTCGCGCAGTCGATCGCGGTACGCACGCCGCAGCGCCGAGCAGCTCACCACACCTTGATGTTGCGCCAGCCACGCGCCCACCGCGTCCAACCAGGGCGCGCGGTCGAGATCATCGAGCGCCACTCCCTGCGCCATCTTGGCGATGTTGCCCTCGGAGTGAAACGCGTCGCCGTCCGCGTAGGGCAGGTTCAGCCGCTTGGCCAGCGCCTCCCCCACCACCGTCTTGCCGGAGCCCGACACTCCCATCACCACGATCCGCATGCGCGCACCTTAGCCCGCGCGCACACGCGCCGCGATGCGGTCGCGCTTGCAGTACGCCAACACATGGTCGACGAATGCGCGCGTCTTGGCGGGCACGAGCTTCTGGCTCGCGTAGTAGATCGAGAGCGAGCCGGTGTCCGCGTACCACTTGGGCAAGACGCGCACCAGCTCGCCGCTCTCCAGGAACTTGTAGGCGAACGCGGGCGCCATCGTGCCGATGCCGAGCCCGAGTCGTGCCGCGGTGCAGATCGCCTCCATGTCGTCGAGCACGAGCCGGCGCCGCAGCGGCAGCGTGGCCTCCTCGCCCGCGCTGTTGCGGAACACGAACGCGCGCAGGCGCCCGCTCAGGATCGAGCGCATCAGGATGCCGTCGTGCTGCGCCATCTCCGCGGGCGCCCTGGGTGTGCCGTGTTTCTCGAGGTACGCCGGCGACGCGGCCGCGATCACGTGCGCGGGCGCCAACACGCGCGCGACGATGCCCGCACCGAGATCGAGCGAGCCGCCGATCGCCACGTCGAAGCCCTCGCCCACCAGGTCGACCTGCCGGTTGTCGAACGAGACGTCGACCTCCACCTGCGGATGGCGCTCCATGAACGCGGGCAGCATCGGCAGCACGTACTCGCGTCCGAGGCCCACCGGCACGCTCATGCGCAGCCTTCCGCTCGGCTCGCGCCGCGTGCTGCGCAGATCGTCCACGGCCGCTTGCAGGCTCGCCAAGCCCGCGCCCGCCGAGCTCAGGAAGCGCTCGCCCGGCTCGGTGAGCGTGAGCCGCCTCGTCGAGCGCTGGAACAAGCGCACGCCCAGGCCTGCCTCCAGCGCCGCCACGTTCTTGCTGACCGCGGCCGGCGTCACGCCCTTGGTGCGGGGGGCCGGGGAGATGGTGCCCTTTTGGGCGGTCGGAACGAAGGACTCGATGGTGACGAGCGACTCCATCTTCAACCTCTCGTTGAAACTCAGCTGAATCCATAACTACTACCGCGAGGGCGGCCGGACAAGCACGCTGAGACCCATGAACACTCTGCAAAACAAGGTTGCGCTGGTGACGGGTGGCTCGCGTGGCATCGGAGCGGCGGTCGTCGAGCGCCTGCACCAGGAAGGCGCGCGCGTCGCATTCACGTACCGTGGCAACACCGAGGCCGCGCAGCAGCTCACCGCTCGGCTCGACGGCGTGCTCGCGATCGTTGCCGACAGCGCAGACGAGGACGCGCTGCGCCGCGCGGTGCAGCAGACCGTCGAGACGTTCGGCGGCCTCGACATCCTGGTCAACAACGCCGCGATCGCGATCCCCGGCATGCTCACCGACACCAGCACCGAGGATCTCGATCGTCAGCTCAGCATCAACGTGCGCGGCCCGATCCTCACCACGCGCGAGGCGTTGCGCCACATGCGCGACGGTGGCCGCGTGATCAACGTGGGCAGCGTGAACGGCAGCTTCGTGCCGGTGCCCGGCATGTCGCTCTACTCGATGACCAAGGGCGCGATCACCGCCTTCACCCACGGCCTGGCGCACGAGCTCGGCGCGCGCGGCATCACGGTGAACGACGTGCAGCCCGGGCCGGTCGACACCGACATGAACCCCGCCGACGGTCCGTTCTCGGAGGCGCTCACGCCGCGCATCGCGGTCAAGCGCTACGGCCGCACGCACGAGGTCGCCGCGCTGGTCGCGCACCTCGCGGGCCCCGAGGCCGGCTACATCACGGGCGCGGGCCTGCGCATCGACGGCGGCTTCTCGGCCTGATGTATTTTCGCCGCTTGCGATGAGTTCGTCCGTGCCGCCCGGTCTATCCGGCATACAACGCAGCAGCACCGGAGGAACCCATGGCCAATCGCAAGCTCTTCGTGAACATCGCCGTCAAGGACCTGCCCAAGGCGCGCGCCTTCTACAACGCCCTCGGCTTCGAGTTCAACGCGCAGTTCAGCAACGACGACGCCGCCTCGATGGTGCTCGGGCCCGACAACTACGTGATGCTCGTGACCGAGAAGTACTTCGCGACCTTCCTCGGCAAGAAGCAGTGCGACACCAGCACGTCCACGGAGGCGCTGATCTGCATCTCCGCGGACAGCCGCGCCGAGGTCGACGACCTGGTCAACAAGGCGCTCAAGGCCGGCGGCGGCAAGGCCAAGGACCCGCAGGACCACGGCTTCATGTACGGCTGGAGCTTCTACGACCTCGATGGCCACCACTGGGAGGTCATGTGGATGGATCCGGCGGCGGTGCAGTGACGATTCGGTGAGCCGTTCCGTGCTCTCCGCGCCTCCTGTGCCACGGAGGGTCGATGAAGCGAGCGTGGGGCGTGATGCTGATGACAGTCGTGGCCTGTGGCGGGGACGCGGATCCGCGCGACGACGACGGTGATGGCGCGCCGGAAGAGCGGCTCGACGCGCGCGTTCGGGAGCAAGATGCCGCCAGCGACAGTGGCCCGCGACTCGACGCGCGCGCAGCCGTCGATGCGGGCGAGCCGGACGCCCGCGAGCCCAGCAC
>JBEVNG010000135.1:0-7790 GCA_040508235.1 Polyangiales bacterium
CTGCGGCAGATCGCGCGCGACGAAGGGCGGCACGCCGCGCACGGCTGGGAGGTGGTGGAGTTCTGCCTGCGTGAGGGCGGCGAGCCGGTGGCGGCGGCGCTGCGTGGCGCGCTGAGCAAGCTGCCGAGCGCGCTGCACTCCAGCTTCGACCCAGCCTCGCAAGACGGGAGCTGGGAGCGCTGGGGCATCCCGGGCCGCGCCCTGGAGCAGGCGGAGTTCGCCAAGACGCGCGCGCACCTCCTGCAGCGCCTCACGCGCATGAACGCGGCGCGGGCTGCATGACGGCGCCGCGCGCACATGTGCGCGAGGCACGCCCCGAAAGCTCGCTTACCGTTCTGTTTTGCGGACGATCAGGCGCGCTTCGGCTTCCCGTATCGTAAGAGGGTGCGGAAGTTTTCCAGGTGGGGCAGCACGTTGGTGCTCGCGGCTGCGTCGCTCGGCGACGGTTGTGTGCTGATCAACTACGACCAGCGGATCGACGCGCTCGACGACGCAGGGGGCATCGAGCCCATCGACGCGGACGCGGGCCTCGACGCGACGACCCTCCCGGACGGGGACGCACGCGCGGACGCAACCAGCTCTGGCGACGCCACGAGCGATGCCGACGCCAGCGCCAACGATGCCAGCACTGCGAGCGACGCCAGCGATGCCAGCGATGCCAGCGATGCCAGCGACGGCAACGTCGAGGACGCGGGCAGCGATGCCGCGTCCGACGACGGTGCGATCGCGTGCTCGACCATGAACGAGTGCGGCGGCTGCGCGACGCTGGCCAAGTCCGTGGGCGGCGCGTGCGGCGCGTGTGGTGTCGGTCGCTACGCGTGCGACGGCAGCGAGGCGCTCAAGTGCGCGAACGACGGCAACCCCGCCTCGCCCGGCAACCCCGCGCTGATTGACGACCTGGAGGACGGTGACGAGAACATCCTCGATCAGTACGGCCTCAGCGGTGAGTGGTACATGGTCGCCGACAGCACGGGCGGCACGCTCACGCCGCGGACGGGCTCGGTGCCCGTGCCGACCACCGTCGGCGCCACCGGCAGCGCGCGCTCGATGCACTTCACCGCCACCGGCTTCACCCGGTGGGGCGCGGGCATCGCGGTCGGGCTCAGCGCGTACGGCTGCGGCTACGACGCCTCCAAGCAGACCGGCGTCGAGATGCACATGAAGGGCAGCGGCAGCGTGCTGGTGTCGGTGGGCACGACGCAGACCATCCCGGTCTCCGAGGGCGGCACCTGCACCACCGGCTGCAACGATCTGTTCATGATGACGCTCACCGCGCCCACCAACTGGGCGCTGCGTAAGGCGCCGTTCGCGAGCCTCAGGCAAGCGGGCTGGGGCACCGCGGCCACGTTCGACCCCACGCAGGTGCGCTACGTGCAGTTCACCTCGCAGCCGGGCGGCACGCTGGACCTGTACGTCGACAACCTGTCGTTCTACTGAGCGCGACGTAGGCCCAAGAACAGTTGCCGGCCGTCACGGGCCCGGGTCACGTGATACATACCCCCCGTGGCTCAGTCTTCGGCACCCCCGCCGACGCTGACCCGCGCAGGTTCCCGCGCAAGACGCTGGCTCGTGCGCGGGCTGCTCGCGCTGGTGACGGTGCTCGCGATCTCGGTCGTGGGTGCGCTGGTGCTCGCCAACAACCTCGCGCATCCGTGGGTGCGCGAGCGGGTGGTGGCGCTGGTGCGCGACAGCGCGGGCTACCAGATCGAGTACCGCGACGTGCAGCTGCGTGGTCTGACCTTGCAGCTCGATGGCCTGGTGGTGCACGCGACGGAGCCGCTGCGAAGGCTCGCCACGCCGCTGCTGCGCGCGGAGCGTGTGACGGCCCACCTCTCGCCGAGCGCGCCCCAGCTGCGCCTGCTGCGCATCGAGAAGCCGCGCCTGACGGTGGTGATCGACGAGCACGGCCGCACGTCGTTCGACACGCCGCCGGGTGGTGGTCCGGCCAAGCCGCCCACGCCGCTGTCGCGGCAAGCGGCCTCGCTGCTGGGTGGCAGACTGCCGGTGCGCGCGGTGCAGATCGACGACCTCGACGTGTCGCTGCTGCGCGCCGCCGATGGACGCGTGATCGAGCGCGACACGCTGCGTGGGCTTCGCCTCGACCTGGAGGCGGAGCCCGTCGCCACGGGCACGCGGCTCTCCGTGAAGACGCGACGCGAGCCGATCGAGCTGCGGCGTACGCCGCGTGGTCACGCGCGCGGCACGCTCGCGCTGGCGCTGCAGGCCACGGCGCGCGAGGCGACGCTGTCGGTGCGCATCCAGGTCGCCGCGCAAGATCTGGTGCCCGCGCTCGCCGTGCGCGAGCTCGCTCGCATCGAGGCGCACGCGACGTTCGCGAACGGGCAGAGCGCGATCGACGTGCGTCGGCTGGAGCTGGGGGACGAGGCGGTCAACGCGACCGCCGCGCTGACGGTTCCGGACCAGGGCGCTCCGCACGTGCGCCACGCGCGCGGCGACGTCGACGCGCTGCACGTGCTGGAGCTGGCGGCCCCGTGGCTGCCAGGTGTGCGGCTGCGCGCCGGCAAGCTGCACTACCGCGTCGAGGACTTCACGCTCGACCGCCCCGCGACGCAGGCCAAGCTCGCTGTCGACGGCGAGCTGGACGGTCTGGAGCTGGAAGGCATCGCGCTCGGCCTCGCGAAGGTCCAGCTGCAGGCGAAGCCGAGCGCGCAGGGCTTGCACGCGGAGGGGCAAGCCTCGCTCGATCGCGTGCAGGCGGAGGGCGTGCGCGGCGAGGGCATCACGCTGCAGCTCGCGGGCACCCAGGACGCGAAGGGCGCCATCACGGGCGAGGCCACGCTGCGCTTCGCCGCGCTGGAGCAAGCGGCGCGCGCGCGCGAAGGCGAGCTGGTGCTGCGCGTGCGCGAGCTCGTCGGCAGCGACCTGGCGAGTGCGCGCGGCGACGTGAAGCTGGATGCGCGCATCGCGAGCGTCGAGGCTCCCGATCTGACGGTCTCGGGGCTGCGCATGCGCGCGCACTCGCCACTCAACCAGCTGTTCACGGCGGACGCGACGCTCGAGGCGGACAACGTCCGCACCCCGCAGCTCGAGCTGCCGCTGCAGGCGGAGCTGAGCTGGGCGGGCAACCAGCCGACGCAAGGGCGCGCTCGACTCGAAGTGCACGCGGCGGGCTGGAACACCAAGCTGGATGCGACGCGCCGCGGAGAGAGCGTCGACTACGAGCTGGACCTGAGCGCACCCGATCTCGTGCTGCTCGAGCCATGGCTCGCCACGGATGCGGCCAAGCGCATGCCGCTGGCGAGCATGGCGACCTCGCTGCACTCCAAGGGACAGCTGGCGCGCATCTCGGGCGCGCCGCGCATCCGTCAGCGCACGGAGCTGCGTATGCACGGCGCCGCGCTGGACGACTTTCGCACGCGTGACCTGGAGCTGGAGCTGGAGGGACACGGCGATGTGCTGCGCCACCAGCTGCGCGCGGACCTGCGCGTGAAGGGCTTGCAGTACGCGGACCAGCAGCGCGATCACGATCGCGTGCAGCTGACGGCCTCGTTCGATCGCGTCAAGTCCAGGCTGGAGCTCGCGCTGCACACCGACAAGCGCGCCGCGCTCGCGGCCAAGCTCGCGATCACCGACGGCGTGCTCGACTTCGACGTCGAGGGCAAGGCCGCCGACCTGACGCCGCTCGCCGGTCTGCTCGCGCAGTCGCAGGCGCTGGCCGGCTTCGACGTCAGCGAGCTCGACGTCGACCTCAAGACGCAGGGCAAGCTGACCGGCGTGATCCGCAGGGCCGATGCGCGCGGGATCGAGTGGATGGAGGACCCGCTGCTGACGCTGGGCGGGCAGGGCACGCTCTCGGTAGAGAGCAAGCACTTCCGCTGGGCGCAGGGCGACATGGAGGTCGGTGTGCCGGTGGCCTCGTGGAAGGCCACGCTGCGCGGCGACGGCGCCCGACGCACCATCGAGAGCGACATGCGCGCGGCGCAGGTCGAGGGGGCGCTCGGCAGCGAGCGCGTGACGATGGCCGACATCTTCGACCACACCACCGTCTCGCTCACCGGCGGCATCAAGGACGGCGTCGTCGAGCACGCGCAGCAGGTGACCATCCGACGGCTGGAGCAGCACATGGCCGGCGGCTACGCGGTGGGCGACGTCGAGGCGAGCCTGCATGCGCGGCGCGAGGCGGACGGCCTGATCAAGATCGGCGAGCTGCGCGTGGACAACCGCGCGGGGGGCACGCGGCTCTCGCTCTCGGGCGGGGTGCAGCTGAGCCGCGACGAGCAGCGGCTGTCCGTGCGCTCGTTGCTGGAGCAGG
This sequence comes from Polyangiales bacterium, assembly GCA_040508235.1. Taxonomy (GTDB): domain Bacteria; phylum Myxococcota_A; class Polyangia; order Polyangiales; family DASUME01; genus DASUME01. The sequence continues at coordinate 4,274 of JBEVNG010000135.1, forward strand.
ACCTCTCCCGCTTGCCGGCGCTGTTCGAGGGGCGCGGCAAGCTGACCATGGACGTGACGCTGTCGTCGTCGGACTTCAGGCTGTTCCACTCGGCCTCCAAGCTCAAGCTGGAAGGCGCCACGGTGCGCGTGCCCCGGCACGACGTCGCGCTGGAGTCGATCGACGGGGAGCTGCCGGTGGTCACGGACTTCCTGGTCGGTCGCGACGGCGTCGAGCTGCTGCGCGGCGCGCGCATCAACCCGTACGCGGCGCAGCGCTTCGCGGATCAGCACCCGGCGCTGGGCTACCGCAGCTTCATGTCGATCGCGCGCGTGCACACGCCGTACTTCTCGTTCGCGCCGTTCGCGGCCAACCTGGAGGTGGCGCGCAACATCGTGTCGCTGTCGCAGGTCGAGCTCGGCGTGCGCAACGGCATCATCACCGGCAGCGGCATGTTCGAGTACGACGGGCTCGACTCCAAGGTCGACGCCAACCTGCGCGCCAGCGGCGTGGAGAGCTCGCACGGTGAGCCGTTCGATGGCAACGCCGCGCTCTCGATCGGCCTGCGCGAGCGCAGCGTCGAGGGTCGCGCCGACATCCTGCGCATCGGCCGGCGCCACCTGACGGATCTGCTCGACATGCAGGATCCGCTGCACGCGGACCCGGCGTTCAACGCCATCCGGCGCGCGCTGCGCTTTGGCTACCCGGACCGCGTGAAGCTCTCGTTCCAGCACGGCTTCGCGAACGCGGGCGTCGAGTTCGGCGGCCTCGCGAGGCTGGTGAAGCTCAACGACATCCGCGGCATCCCGCTCGGTCCGCTCATGGAGCGCATCATGAGCTCGATCCAACCTCAGCAGGCGACTCCATGAGATTCCTGATCGTGCTCGTCCTCCTTGGCGGCTGCATCAAGGCGCCCGAGATCGTGATGGTCGACCGCGCGACCGCGCTGGAGCAGCAGGCCAGCGGCTCGTTCGACGCCCTGGAGAAGGACGTCGCGGTGGGGGCGCTCAACGCGCGCTCGCTGCCGCTGACGCCCAATCAGCTGGAGGCGCTCGGCATCATGCCCGCGCCGATCATCGATCAGACCGAGCTCACCGAGCCCGATCGCGTCGACGCCTTGTTGCGTCAGCACTGCGTGGGGGAGGGCAAGGACGGCCTGCTGGTCGACACCAACGACGACTGCATCGGCGCCGCCGACCGCGGCCAGGCGCTGCTGCTGATCGATCGCACCAACCGGGCGCGCGTGCAGCTCTGGCAGTGGATGCAGAAGGAGCGCCCCGACCAGAGTGTCGATGCGCTGCGCGAGAAGTGGCGCGAGCAGCACGCGCGCGGCGTGGTGTGTCGGGCCTGGGTGCAGAAGCCCGATGGCAGCTGGGGGCCCAAGGAATGCTGAGGCGCGCCGTCGCGCTCGCGCTGCCGTTGCTCGCGCTGTCCGTGCGCGCGCAGGACGACGACGCGCTCGATGCCCTGCGTCGACCCGAGCGGCTGACGGTCGCCATCAACGATCAGTTCCTGGGCCAGCTGTCGCGCGACGAGCAGACGTTGTACTTCGTGTCGAACCAGGACACGCGCAAGGAGATCTTCGCGCAGGACGACGAGGGCCGCGCGCATCGCGTGTTCGACGAGGCCGCCGACGTGACCTGGCCGCGGGTGAGCCCGGACGGCAAGCGGCTGCTCTACATCTCGTTCAGCGATCAGGCCAGCGGCCGGCTCTGCGTGCGCACGCTGCCCGACGGCGAGGACCGGCGCTGCCTCGACGACGCGCCGGCCGCGCTGCAGGCGGAGTGGATCGACGACAAGCGCATCGCGTTGATCGAGCGCACCTCGATCGATGGCAACCTGCGCGTGTCGGAGCTGAACGCGGACCTCAAGCCGCGCGTGCTGTCCGCGCACAACTGGACCAACCCCGCGATCTCGCCGGACGCACGCTGGCTGATCTACGTGCCCGTCGACCGCACCGACTCGCACGTGGGGCCGGGCTTTGCGGCGCGCACGCTGGGCCGGCTGGAGGCGATGCCGCTGGCGGGTGGGCCGAGCACCCAGATCGGCATCGACCTGCCGGGAATGAGCGGACAGCCGGCGTTCTCGCGTGACGGCAAGTTCCTCTACTTCGTGCAGTTCTTCAGCGACTCCAACCACGACGGGCAGGTCGACGCGGGCGATCACGGCGTGCTCTTCCGCGTGCCGTTCCGCGAGCCGGGCAAGCTGGCCGAGGAGTCGCCACTGCAGCTCACCGACTCGAGCTGGAACTGCCAGTACCCCGCGCCCTCCACGACCAAGCTGGTCGCCACCTGCTCGCGTGGTCGCGACCTCGATGTGTACGAGCTGCCGCTCGATGGCCAGGTGCCGAGCAGCTGGACGCGCGACCGGCTGCGCACGGAGCTCGGCCTGGGCGGGCGCCGCGAGGAGGTGCTGCTGCTCTACAGGCAGGCGCTGCTGCGCGCGCCGGACCAGGCGTTTCGCCGGCTGATCACCATGCGCCTGGTGATGGCGCACCTGGAGCTGGAGGAGTTCGACGCGGCTGCGTTCTACGCCGACAAGGTGGCCGCGCTGAAGCTGCCCGAGACGCGCGGCATCGGGCGCCCGCTGCAGGTGTGGGTGGAGCAGCGGCGGGCGCGCGCCGACCGCGAGCGCGGGCGCATGCTCGACAGCTTCGCCGACGACGCACGCGCGCGGCTGGAGCGTCTGGTCGACAAGGAGAAGGACAGCCCCGCCGCGCGCGTGCTCAACCGCGTGGTGGCCAGCGAGATCCGCGACGCGCTCGGCGACAAGAGTGGCGCACGCCGGGAGCTGGAGAGCGCGGACCTCTCGGGCGAGCTGCCGCGCTCGGTGATCGAGTCGTACTACGAGCGCGCGGATGCGTTCTTTCGATCGCTCGACGAGCGCGAGCCGCTGATCGCGCTCGCACGCGGGCTGGCCACGCGCAGTGACCTCAAGGAGGACGTGCAGCTGGACTACGCGCGCGCGGCGGCCAAGCACATCGTGCGTGGGCTCTCGCAGGAGGAGGCGCTGGCGGCGGTCGACCGCGAGCGCGCGAGCGCCACCGGCGAGCTGGCGTTCGCGCTCGACCTGACGCGCGAGGTGTTGACGATCAAGAAGGGCAAGCCGGAGCCCGCGGTGCGCGAGCGCATGATCGCGCTGTACGAGGCGCAGCCGCGCGCGGACCGCCAGCGTGCGATCATCCTAGAGGCCGTGCAGCAGGCCTCCGAGCTGGGCGCCAACTGGGTGATCGAGTGCCTGGCGGAGCGCTACATCCATGACGTGCCGCTGGGCACCGAGGAGCGTCGCCGAGCAGAGCGGCTGTACAAGCGCGCGCTGATGGGTCGCGCGTTCCGCCACATGTCCAAGGGGCGCAGCGAGGAAGCGCGGCTCGATTTCGACGCGGTGTACCGCGAGACCGAGGCGCTGGAGGCGCTGGTGGAGTCGATCTCGCTGCGCATCAGCAACCAGACTACGGCGATCGAGAACATCGAGTCCGAGGTGGCGCCCGGCTCGGGCGAGCAGTCCGCGACCGCGCACTTCGCGCATGCGTACCTGC
>JBEVNG010000163.1:0-7305 GCA_040508235.1 Polyangiales bacterium
TCGGCGCCGCCGCAGTTGATGCCGTCGTAACACTCGCCGCTGAACGAGCACTCGTACGTGCACAGGTTGGAGATCGGCCCGACCATGTCGCAGACCGCGCCCGATGCACCGCACGACTCATCGGTGGTGCAGGTCTTGGCCGTGTTGAAGAGCAGGACCGCCGCGCAGGTGGTGGAGGCCTCGTTGAGTCCGCAGTAGTTCTCGGCGGCGACTCCGTTCGCGCTCGCACGAGAGAGCACCGTGAAGTACGGCCTGGCGCAGTTCGGGGCCGCGCGCTTCAAGCAGAAGTTCCCGACGTCGGCGGTCCCGAACTTCATCGGGATGCAGCGGTGGTCGGCCACGCACTCGCTGTCGGAGACGCAGGCGTTGCAGGTGGTGACCGAGCTGCGCGGGCGCGTGGTGCAGGTGAACAGCTTGGGGTCGCAGGCGGTGCCAGGGCAGTCGGTGGCCTCGCTCTCGGGGCGGCACTGTACGCAGGCGCCGCTGGTCTTGTTGCAGACCTTGTCGAAGCGCTCGCAGTCGGCATCCTCCGTGCACATGCCGCAGCTGCGGGTGGTGTCGCAGGCGGGCTTGGTCTCCGTGGTGCAGTCGGTGTCGGCGACGCACTGCACGCAGGTGTTGGTGCTGGGGTCGCAGGCGGGCACGATGGTGGTGCACAGCTGCTCGCGCTCGGGCGTGCAGGCCACGCAGGTGCCGGCGGGGCTGCAGTTGGGGCGGTCTCCGAAGCGGGAGCAGTCGTTGTGCTCGGCGCACGGCACGCAGTCGCCGTCGAGACACTGCGGGAACTCGAGCGGACACTGCTGGTCGGACGTGCAGCCCGCATCCACCACCGCGCCATCGCCCGCGTCCGAGGGCGGCGTATAGGCGTCGAGCGAGCCGTCCATGGCGACCGTCACGGTCGCGTCGCTGGCGTCGACGCCGGCCTCGATGACGGTGAAGTCTTCGTCGCGGTGCTTGTCGGGGCTGAAGTAACAGGCCGAGAGCGAGACTGAAGTCAGAAAGAGCGTGCGCTGCCGCATCAGAAGGTCCCCTTGAGCTGGAGCATCGCGCTCTGCTTGTCGGCGCGCATCGACAGCGTGCCGATCGGGCCGAAGCCCATGATCAGCCCGCCGGCCGCCACACCCGCGGCACCGAAGCCGATCATCATGTTGTCGCGCTTCACGCCGCTGCCAGTGCCATAGAACTCCGTGCACGCGCCGTCGTTGCGCTCGGCGCAGTCGCCGTCGCGCGTCTTCTGGTAGACGCCGGCGACCAAATGCGCGGCTCCGACGGCGGCGACGACGCCACCGACCGCCCAGTCCCAGGGGGAGCGGCGATAACGCGGGGCGGGAGCCTCGACCGCCGAGCGCGGCAGCTCGGCCGCGCGATGTAGCGCGACCACCACCGTCTCGTGGTGATCGATGGCGCCCGGGATGTGGAGGGTGCGCGTGTCGCTGACGTAGTCCTCGGCGCGCACCTCGAGCTGGTGGGCGCCAGCGCTGATGCGGCGCTTCTGCAGCGGCAGGTGGCCGAACTCGGCGTTGTCGAGGTAGATGGTCGCGCGGTCCGGATAGCCGGTGACGCTCAGCCACGGACCGGCGCCGAGGCGCTGCTTCTCGCGCGCCTGACCGTAGGCCTCGCGCGTGGCCTCGCGCACGTCGTTGCCCTCGACCGGCGCGGTGGCGCTGTAGAACGCCTTGGGCCCCTCGGTGAGCACCACGGTCACGTTGATCAGGCGGCCGCTCTTGGCGTTGAGCGAGAGCTGCACGGCGAACAGGCCGTCGAACAGCTTGCGGTACTCCTCCGCGCACTCCGGCGTGATGCAGAACAGCGGGTCGAAGTTGCGCGAGAACGCGCCGCTACGCTGCTGCCCTTCCGCGGCGGCGCTGGCCTGCCCAGGTGCGATCACGCTGAAGCTGTCCCAGCGCAGCAGGCGTGCCAGCTCTTCGCTGGCGGTCTCGCTGGCCTCGTTGGCGGGCATCTGATCGGTGCGCGGTGGGACCATCACCGCCACGCGATCGGCGCGCGCAGGGCTCGCGACGAACGCCGCCAAGGCGAACGCAAACGAGCAAACCAAAGTGAATCCGCGATACGTCATGCTCAATGCTACGGCTCGCCAGTTGGGGGAAAGACGAGCGCGTACTATCGCCCAGGTCGGTCCCGGAGGGCAAAACTCGGGTCGGACCGGGGTCGAGCGGGGCAATTTCCGCTTCAATAGCGGGCGTGCAGCGTCAGCGTGAAGCGGCCCTGACCGAGATCGGTCGAGAACGAGAGCTGGGACTCCGGGGAGCGCCGCAGCCACTGCGCGAGCGGCACGCTGAAGAACGGCAGCGCCGCGCTGACCAGCAACGCACCGCGAGCACCGCTATCTCTCTTGGCCCGGCAGGTCTCTGGGCCGTGGAGGTCGCATTCATCGCGGCGCGCGACATCGACCGCACCCCCGACAACGAGCCCGACGCCCGCGCCGGCCAGCGCGTAGCTCCACCAAGGTACGCTCCGACGCGGCTCGATCACCGTGAACACGGTGGCGGTCGCAAGCGCGGGTCCCGCCATGGCGAGCCAGCGCAGCGCGCTCGCGCGCTCGAAGTCGTCCTGCAGCTCTCCGAGCCGGCGTCTGGCCGGACTGTCGACCTCGACGAGTGTGGCCAGCTCACTCAAGTCGTTGCTGAGCTGCTTTGCGCGTACGTCGTAGCCGATGCCGACCGCGCTGAACGCCACGCCCAGCGCGAGCGCGCTGTAGCCGATGGCGCGGCGCAACGTGCGCGTGTTGGTGGGCGCGCTGGGCTCCGCCGGGGGTGCCTGAGGCGCGGGCGCATCGGCGTTCGGCTCTGGCTGCGCGCTCGGCGCGGGCTCCGCGCTGGGCGTCGGCTCGACGGCGGGCTCCTGGTAGGCGGGAGCCTCCGGGACCGGCTCGGCGCTCTGCTTCACGCCGGGTCTGCCCTCGATGCGGGCTTCGGCCAGCGTGCTGACGGCGCGCTCGATGCCCGCGCGCGGAAAGCCGTGACGCTCGCTCCAGGGCACCGTCGCGCGCGCGACCAGGCGTTGTTGCTCGACCTGGATGCGCAGCAGCTCGGTCTCGCCCTCGCGGTGCGCGACCAGGATCACGTCCGTGGCGCCGAGCTCGCGTCCGAGCTGCACCGCGTGCGAGATGCCCTGCTCGCTGGCCTCACGCTGGCTCGCGTAGCGCAGCAGCAGGCGCGGATCGCTGGCGACCGCGCGATCGAGCTGCGTATCGACCAGCAAGCTCACCGGTTGGTCCCCGAGCTGCACCAGGTGCACGCGCGCCAGCGTGCGGTTGCACTCGACCTGCACGCGGTAGTCGCCCGCGGCCGCGCGATCGAGTCGGAACGGCGTGCTGCCCAGGTGCCGTCCGTTGAGGTAGACGGCGCAGCCGCTCTCCGGCGCGCTGCTGACCGCGAGGTGACCGATGCGCATGCGGCGCAGCAGGTTGTCCGCCTCCGCGAGCACGCCGACCACGTTGGCGGGGTGGGCATCCTCGCTGGGCATCAGGTCGGGCACCAGCCGCCGGCAGCGCGTGGCCTGCTCCAGCGCCAGATCCCGCTTGCCGCTCTGCAGGCCGCTGCGCACCAGCGACAGGCACGCATCCAGGATGTGGCGCGCGGTGGCGGTCTCGCGGTTGAGCGACTCCAGCGTGCGCTCGGCGCGCGAGATCACCTCGCGCACGCTCTTCTGCGCGGCGGCGGTGCGCCCGAAGGCCACGTGCTCGATGGCGTCGTGCGCGGCGCGGGCGAGCACGTCGAGATCCGAGTCGCTGGCGGTCTGTGGAGGACGTGAGCGCGCGGTGAAGCGGTCGCGCGCGTCGTGCAGCGGGATCAGCGAGACGCGTGCGTCGCCGAGCTCCGACTCCAGCGCGGCGGTGGCGCCGAGCGCACCCGTGAGCTCGCCGGTGCCGAACGGGACCAACACGACCTCTCCCAGCGGCTGCGCGTACGCCACGCCCGTGGAGAGGCCGAAGAAGAGAGCGAGGAGGACGGAACGAACGAACGGCATGCGGTGGGGGTATCGACCGGAACGCACGCGCGGTTGCGGGCGGCGAGCCAACTATTGACTCGTTCGGGCGAGCCGCAACCCTCGGCTTGGTCGGTCGATAGAGGCGGCCAGGAGCCCCACATGATCCATCCGCCTCATCTTCGCCTCGTCCCTCCCCTGAAAGCTGACCCGCTGGTAGCCTGGCTCGCGCTCGCCCAGCGTGATGCGCGCGGCTTCGTGGCGCGCCACGGTCACGTGCTGTCCGACCCGAGCCTCGCCAACTGGGTGCTCGAAGAATGCGCCGAGCGCGCCTGGGATCCGGTCGCGCGCGCGGGCTCGTGGGAGCTGCTGCGCGTGACCGAGCTGTGGCTGCGGCTCGCCAACATGCACCGCTTCTTCCCGCAGCCGCGGCTGGTGATCGCGTACTACGACACCTTACGGCTGTTCTTGCCCTGGCTCGTGACGCAGGGTCGACTTCCACGCGAGCGCGGCGTGCCGATGCTGGAGGAGCACGAGCGCGCCGCGGAGCCACTGCTGGAGCGAGCGCGCGACACGCTGCGCGCGCGTATGGTGCGGCGGCGATAGCGCGTGCGGACCACACGGCGGTAAGGTGCCGGTCATGAAGCTTGCATGGGTCTTGTGTCTGGGCCTGCTCGCGTCGTCGGCGCAGGCTGCCGCGCCCAGCTTGCCCTGCGCGGTCGAGGGCCTCAGCCGCGGCGTCAAGCCGAGTGCGATCTGCCAGGCGCTGGCCACGCAGCTCGCGCGCTCGGTCGTGCTCGTCGGCGATGCGCGCGAAGCGGACAAGGGCGACGCGGTTCAGATCATCACCGGCGACGTGGCCTGGACGGTGATCTGGCTGCTCGACGGACGTGTGCGCACGTGGACGCGCGTCTCCAAGGTCGACCCGATCGACCAACAGGTGAAGCTGCTGGCGCGTGCGGCGCGCGAGCTCGCCCGGCAGGCGAAGACGCTGGAGCGCGAGGAGAGCACCTGCCTGCGCGTCGACACGAGCAAGGCGCGCAACCTCGACCTGGCGTATCCGTGGGCCGAGCTGTCGCCGTGCAAACGGAAGTTGGTGGAGGTGGTGGATCCGTGGTGGCTGCCGCCCAAGGACACGAGCGCCCCATGAGACATCTCGCCTCAGGGGTACGCGGCCGCGTGCGTTGAAATCGTGGGTGAAGACGAGGTGCACGGCGCTTGCATGGCCGCGCGTCCATGAACGAACGACTGACCGCGGAGAAACCCGACCGCACCTTTCGTCCGCAAGTCCTCGCCTGGCGCACCAGCGCACCGGGGCCGTGGTCCGCGCCGCGCCTGCGCATGAGCGGGCATGACCTGTACTCGAGCGCCCGAGCGCGCCGTGCCGTGCGTCCGATCGGGCTCGGAAGCGAGCGCCTGTATTGGGGCTCGCGGCCTCCGCAGATGCTGCGCGGCTGGGCCGGTCGACCCGACCGCCTGCGCTGATCGCCGTAGAGCTAGGCGCCGGGGAACTCGCTCGTGACCTCGCAGTCGTCGGACGCCTTCTGCGTGAGGCGCTTGGCGACGTCGCGCAGCGCGGTACGCAGGCCCTCCTCCAGTGTCGGGTGGTAGTAGGGCAACCGCAGCAGGTCGCCGATGGTCAGCTCTTGCTGCACGGACCACGCGAGCAAGTGCGCCGTGTGCTCCGCCGCCGGGCCGAACAGCTCCGCGCCGATCAGCTTGCCGCTCTCGTAGTCCGCGTAGACGCGCAGGTGGCCGCGGTTCTGGCCGATCACGCGCGCGCGGCCCTGGTCCTCGTACGAGACCTCGCCGACCGCGAACGGCTGGTGCTCCAGGGCCTTGAACGTCTTGCCGACCATCGCGAGCTGCGGGTGCGTGAAGCCGATGTTCAGCGCGGTGCGGCGCGTGTGCGGCTGCACGTCCGGGAAGCCCGCGGCGTTGGCGCCGGCCAGGGCTCCGTCGTCGACCGCCTCGTGCAGCACTGGCCGCTCGCCGTCGCAGTCTCCGGCCATGAAGATGTTGCTGTCGCCGCAGCGCATGGTGTGCGGGTCGCAGGTCGGCACGCCCTTTTCGTCCAGCTCGATGCCGGCCTTGGCCAGGTCGAGCTTGTCGAGCGCGGGCTTGCGTCCGACCGCCGCCAGGACGCGCGCAAAGCGCCTCTCCTGCTGGCGTCCACCGGTGCTCTCGCGATGGCGCAGCACCACGCCGTTGGCATCGACGCGCACGTCGGTGATCTCGGCGCCGAGCGCGAGGTCGTGCTCGGCCGCGAGCACCTTGCGAAAGCGGCGCGCGATCTCCGGGTCGGTGAACGGCCCGAGCTGGTCGAACGGGTTGTAGAAGGTGACGCGCACGCCGAGCTGGTGCAGCGCCTGGCCCAGCTCCAGGCCGATGGCGCCGGTGCCGAACACCGCCATCGACTCCGGCAGCTCCTCCAGGTCGAACAGCGAGTCGCTGGTCAGCAGCGCGTCGCCGAGTCGTGACAGCTCCTTGGGCACCACGGGCGTCGAGCCGGTGGCGATCACGATGGCCTTGGCCTTCACGCGCGTGCCGTCGACGTCGAGCTCGCCCGGGCCGATGAAGCGCGCCGTGCCGTGCAGGCGGTTGTCCGCCGGCAGCGCCTCGGTCTCGCGCGCGTTGAGCTCCACGAAGCGGTCGCGCTCGCGGCGGACGCGATCCATCACGGCGCGGCGGTCGATCCGGATCTGCTCGGGCGCCACGTTCACCCCGAACAAGCTCGCCCGGCGTACGCGACGCGCGGTGTCGGCCGCCGCGATCAGCAGCTTGCTGGGCATGCAGCCGCTACGCGCGCACAACGTTCCGTAGGGCCCGGACTCGATCAGCAGCCAGCGCTTGCCGGCGCGCTGTACCTCGCGTGATGCTTGCAAGCCCGCGCTGCCCGCGCCGATCACCGCCACATCCGTCTCGATGGAACGCATTTCGAATTGGTATCAGCCCTCGCGTCGAGACGGAAGCGGCAGCGCTCACGATCCCATCAGCGCGGCCAGCTTGTCGGGGTTGACCTGCGCGCGGATGGCGACGATGTGATCGGCGTCGGTCTCGATGTCGAGGATCGCGCGCAGCGCGCCGTGGATGCGTACCAGCACCGCCGTCTGCCCGTTTACCTGCGCGACCTCGAAGCTCGCGTCCTGGTACCAGGTCTTGAACAGCTTGTTGTACAGACGCAGCACCAGGTTCGAGCCGACCACCGGGATCTGGCCCGCGTGCACCTTGCCGCCACCGTCCGCGTAGTTGACGACGTCGTCGGCGAGCAAGCGCTCCAGCGCGGGCAAATCTCCTTGCTGGCAGGCGGCGGCGAAGCCGTGCAGCAGGCGGTCGTGTTGCTCGCGCGAGGCCTGA
>JBEVNG010000170.1:0-4886 GCA_040508235.1 Polyangiales bacterium
GTACCAGACGACGCGCGCGCCGGGTGGTCAGGCGGGCACCGGTGCAAGCGCTCCGGCAGGGCTGCAGGTCGGCCTCGGTGTGCGCACCGCGGCGACGCAGACGATGCACATCCAGGGCTCGCTGCAGCAGACCGGCAACTCGCTCGATCTCGCGATCGAGGGCAACGGCTTCTTCCAGGTGCAGCGCCCGAACGGCGACATCGCCTACACGCGCTCGGGCAACCTGCGCTCGGACTCCGACGGTCGTCTGGTCACCTCGGACGGCTACGCGATCGAGCCGAACATCAGCATCCCCGCCGATGCGACCGCGATCACGATCTCGTCGACAGGCCTGGTCAGCGTCACGCAGCCGGGCCAGCAGCAAGCCCAGGAAGTGGGCCAGCTGCAGCTCGCCAACTTCGCCAACCCGGGTGGTCTGCTCTCCACCGGCCGCAACTTGTACGCGCCCACGGCGGCCAGCGGCATCGCGGTGGTCGGCAACCCCGGCGAGGAAGGCACGGGCACGCTCGCGCAGGGCTTCCTCGAGGGCTCCAACGTGGAGGTCGTGAACGAGATGATCGACCTGATCGCTTCGCAGCGCGCGTACGAGACCAACCAGCGCGTGATCACCGCGGCCGACGAGATGCTGCGCAAGACCACCGAGCGCTAACGACTCGTAGCTGATTGAGCTCGCCCGCCGACTTGCCCGCAACTTGCGTGGCAGGGGCGGGCGCACGTCTTTGCGCAGGGCTCGTCAGCGCATCGACGGGCGCCACCGCCATGACGCTGACACGCGGCAAATTACCGAGCAAAGCAGCCGTTTTTGCCTTGGCACGACGACTGCACAGGCAGTGATGCGGGGATGAATACGAAGCTCATCAAGACGATGTTCGCGATGGCGTTGCTGGTTGCGCTGCCCTACACGGTGCGTGCGCAGGAGGCGGTGAACGTCGAGGGCGAGCGCGTGACGCTCGCGATGATCTTGCCCGCGCTCAGCGGCACCGAGCTCGGCGAGCTCGACCTCGCGCCGGCGCCCCTGCCTGGCGAGACCACCGTGCTCCGCGCCAGCGACGTGAAGGCCAAGCTCAAGGAGAGCGGCCGCGACGCGCGTGGTCTGATGATCCCCAAGAGCGTCAAGCTCGTGCGCAGGAAGCGCACGCTGGAGGGCAAGGAGCTCGACGGCCTGGTCAAGGCCGCGCTCGCCGCGCGCGTGGCTCCCTGCAACGTGGAAGAGCTGTCGTCGCTGCCCACGCTCACGCTCGGCGAAGGCGAGTTCGTGGTCGAGGCCGAGTCGATGCCGCGCAAGCAGAGCGGACGCACCAGCGCGACCGTCACCTTGCTTCAGGGCGAGCGCAAGCAGCGCCTGAATATCCAGGCCGTGCTCACGTGTCCGGAGCCGGTGATGTCGCCCGGCATGACGATTCGCCTGATCGTGCGGCGCGGCGCGGTGACGGTCACCGCGCCCGGGGTCGCCAATCAGCCGGGCCGCGTGGGCGACGAGATCCGCGTCACCAACTCGATGTCGAAGAAAGCTCTCATGGGACGCGTGATCGATGCGCAGTCCGTCGAGGTCCTGCAATGAGGTTCGCCGTCGTACTGCTGTTGGCGCTGACGGCTTGCGCGAGCAAGAAGCCGCTTGGCCCCACCATCGACTCCAGCAACGTCAAGGAGCGCAAGTACAAGGAAGCCAAGTACGAGACGGGCCTCGAGCCCGTCACGGCGGGCTCGCTGTGGCCGGAGAATGGCCGCGGTCTGTTCGCGGACTTCCGCGCTTATCGCGTCGGCGATCTGGTCACCATCCGCATCGACGAGTCGTCGGAGGCGGCCGGTGACTCCTCCACCAACCTCGACCGCAAGTCTTCCGAGTCGATGGGCGTGCCCAACTTCTTCGGCCTCACCACGGCCGTCGCCAAGGCGTATCCGAACCTGGATCCCAAGGCGCTCGTGGAGTTCATGGGCCAGTCCAACTTCAAGGGGCAGGGCGGCACCTCGCGCGACACCAGCGTGGTCGGTTCGATCGCCGTGCGCGTGAAGAAGGTGCTGCCCAACGGGGACCTGTTCGTCGAGGGCACCAAGGTGCTGCTGATCAACGACGAGGAAGTACACATCTACGTCTCCGGCTCGATCCGCGCCGAGGACATCGACTCCAACAACGCCGTCGACTCCAGCCGCATCGCCGATGCGCAGATCGAGTTCTCCGGCCGCGGCGTGCTGACCGACAACCAACAGCAGGGTTGGTTCACGCGCCTGTTCGCCAAGATTCGCCCGTTCTGAGGAAGTCATGCCCAAGCTGTTCGCTCTACTCGCCCTGTTCGCTCTGTTCCTGCCCGCGCGCGCCCACGCAGCGCGGATCGAGGAGCTGTGCGACGTCAGCGGCGTGCGCACCAACCAGCTGATCGGCTACGGCCTGGTCGTGGGCTTGAACAACACCGGGGACACCGGGCAGTCGCGCTTCACCGTGCAGAGCACCGCCGCCATGCTGCGCCGCCTGGGAGCCACCGTGGACCAGAAGGCGATCACCACCAAGAACGCGGCGGCCGTGATGATCACCGCCACGCTGCCGCCGTACGCGCAGCCCGGCATGCGTGTCGACGTCACGGTCTCCTCGCTCGGCAACGCGCGCAGCCTGTTCGGCGGCACGCTGCTGCAGACGCCGCTCTATGGCGCGGACAAGAAGGTGTACTCGGTCGCGCAGGGACCCGTGCTGACGGGTGGCTTCACGGCGGCGGGCATCACCGGCACGTCGTACACGCGCAACCACACCACCGCCGGCCGTGTGCCCGAGGGTGCCCTGGTGGAGCGTCAGGTTCCGCTGCCCGACATGGGAGAGGGACCGCTCGTCTTGAACCTGCGCGAGCCCTCGTTCGTGAATGCCACGCGCATCGTGGCGGCGATCGACGCGGCGCTGGGCGCTGGCACGGCGACTGCACTCGATGGAGGTCGCGTGCAGGTCAAGATCACCAGCCAATACGACAAGAACCCCGTCGCCATGCTCGCGGCCGTGCAGGTGATCGAAGTCGATCCCGATAGTTCCGCGAAGGTGGTCATCGACGAGCGCACCGGAACGGTGGTCGTCGGCGCGGCGGTCCGCATCTCCGAGGTGGCGATCGCACAAGGAAGTTTGACGGTGGAGATCATGGAGCAGCAGCTGGTCTCGCAGCCGAGCGCGTTCACTTCGCGTGGCAACGCACAGACCGCGGTCGTGCCGAGCTCGCAGGTCGAGGTGACGCAGGGGGCGGGCCCGCTCACGCACGTCAAGGCATCCGCGAGCCTCAAGGAGCTCGTCGATGCGCTGAACGCGGTGGGCGTGCGCCCTCGTGAGCTGATCGCCATCTTCCAGGCCCTACGCACCGCCGGTGCGCTGCAGGCGCGCGTGGAGGTCCAGTGAACCCGCTCAAGCTGACGGCACCGGGCCAGGAGAACTTCCAGGCCAAGCGCGAGGATCCGGAGTACCTCAAGAAGCAGGAGGCCGCCAAGAAGTTCGAAGGCGTGCTGATGCAGCAGCTGCTCAACGTCATGCGCCAGACCGCCAAGAGCGGCGGCATGGGCTCGAGCGACGGCGCCTCCGGCCAGTACACGTCGATGTTCGACGAGATGATCGCGGACAAGCTCGCCGACGGTGGAGGCATCGGCCTCGCGCAGTCGGTGATGCGCGCGTTCGGCGAGGACGATCGGCAAGCGCTGCCCGGGGAGACGAGTCGTGGTGCGGGAGGTGGCATGCCGCTGCCGCTGCCGCAGCGCAGCGCGCCCGAGGTCACGCCGCCGCTGCAAGGCTTGAAGGGCGCCACCGCCAAGCTCGCGCAGGCCGCGTACGCGATCAGCGCGCCCAACGGTGGCAAGCAGTGGGCGCGCGAGGGCACGCTCACCACGCGCGATCTCGCCAGCACGCTCGAGACGCAGAGCAGCAAGGGTGCACAGCACTTCGCGGTCGAAGAGGCCGGCGGCTACACGGACGCGTACAAGTGCAACCTGTTCGCCTTCGAAGCCGCGCGTCGTGCGGGCTTCGCGGTGCCGGTGATCAACCGCGACAGCGGCTACGGCTTCCCGACCTCCAACTCCGTCACCACGGACGCGCAGGATGGCTCGATGCGCGGCGACTGGGCCGACGTGGTGAGCCCGCAGCGTGTCGGCGAGCTGCGCGACAAGCTGGAGCGCGGCGAGGTCGCGCTGATGCTGACGGGCGCCGGCAGCGAGGGCCGTCATGGCCACATGGCCGTGGTCGAGAAGATCCACGACGTGCAGTTCGACGACAAGGGCCAGCTCTCGCGCATCGAGTTCGACGGCTACGAGGCGCGCCAGGACGGCGCACAGCACCTCACCCGCCGCTCCTGGAACCTGAAGGGTCACGGAGAGGACAACAAGCTGGCCAGGAACGGCTTCGGGCGCATCGAAATGCTCGCTTTGCGTCCCTCGGCAACACCGCAAACCCCCGAAATCAGGCTGTCCGAGGCGATCGACCGAGGGCGAGGCAAAACCCCCTAAAGTTGGCCCGGCCTGTGTCCGATAAATTTGGTCGGAGGAACAGGTCATGAGGATCAACGGCATTCGAAGCCCCCAGATCGATGCCACCACGACGGCGCAGCGAACCGCGCCCCGTGGCGGAACCGGGCAAGCCACCAAGGTCGCGGTCTCGAGTGAGGCGCGGAAGCTCGCGGAAGCGCGTGCACCCGCCGTCGCCGACGCGGCCAAGATTCAGCGCTTGCTCGCCGCCGTCGCGCGTGGCGACTTCATGGTCGATGCCGAGCAGGTGACGAATCGCATGATGGCGGAGGAGCGCTGACCATGCAGACCGTCGTCGCCGAGTTCGCCAAGGTCTTGGACGCCGAGCGCGCCTTCGCACTGAAGGCCGACGTCGATGGTCTTGGTTCGATCCAGGACGAGAAGCGCAAGCTGCTCGACCAGCTACT
>JBEVNG010000179.1:0-8742 GCA_040508235.1 Polyangiales bacterium
TCTGCGCCACCCACTCCAGCAGGTGGTCGCGACGCTGCTTCAAGCCGTCGAGCTGGTTCTCGTCGAGCACCGGCTGGATCAGCTCGGTGGCGAGCCGCTTCTTGAACTTCTCCATGTCGAACGCGCGCACGGCCGCGATGGTGCGTCGACGGAAGCGCTGCAGCACGTGCAGCCGCGCCTCCATCAAGCTGGGCCGCTTCTCGCCTGGCTCGAACGAGGCTCCGTTATCGAGGAACACCAGCGGTCCCTTGGCGCCGCCACGGATCAGCACGTTCGCGTTGTCTCCGCCCCAGCGGTCGCCATTGCGCGTGAGGTAGTCGAACACCACCAGGTCGCTGAGCTCGGCCGCGCGGTCGTCGCGGTCCGGCTCCGGACGCAGCAGGCGCCGACGCGTGCGCTCTTCCTTGCTGATCGGCACGCCGCGCTGCTGCAGCTGCGAGGCCCAGATGGACGGCCGCTGAAACGGCGAGATGGCGGACGTCGGCCAGTGCTGCACGCGCACCCAGCGCTCCCAGCCCGGCTGGTGCGGAAGCGGCGACAGCCCACCGCTGACCCAGGCCACCAGCGCACCCTGCACCTCGCTGCCGTTGACGATGATCTCGGCCTTGCGCACGTCCTTGCCCGCGGCCGGCGCCAGCTCTTCCCACGCGAACGTGCGGCTGACGACGAACGGCACGCGCGCCATGCCGAGCAGGCGGTCGAGGTGATAGGATGCGACCTCGCCGAACCAGTTGGCGGCCGAGAACGTCTGATGCGCCTTGAAGTAGGCCTTCTCGCCGGTGTCGAGCACCAGCTTGAAGCCGAGGCTGCGGCCACCGCGCCCCTTCTCCACGGTCTTGATGCGCCCGTGCAGCAGCGCCTCGCGCAGCGGCCCGTCCTTGCGCTCGTTGAAGAAGTGGTCGACCTCCGGGTCCGCCGGCACCACCTGGGTACGCACGCTGACCTCGCCCACGTCGACCTCGACCGGGGGCGCGACGCTGGGCGACGGCATGCTGAGCGGCTGTTCGCCGACCACGTACTCGGACTTGGCCTGCTCGACGCACGCTCCCAGGAGGAGCATCAGCGCACAGGCCAGCCAGAGATAAGAATGTCGGCGGCCAGGCGAACCCATGAACCCTCTTTTTTACAGGGTGCGCGAGTGGTGGCAAGTCTGATGCGCTAGCGGCGACCACGGAGACGTGGGTCGAGCGCCTCCCGTACGACATCCCCCGCCAGGTTGAACCCGAGCACCACGGCGGCGATGGCGAACCCGGACACCAACGCAACGTGAGGAAACCGGAGCAACACCGAGCTGCCCTGGTCGAGTAACGCCCCCCACGAAACCGCGCGGGCCGGCCCCAGGCCGAGGAAAGACAGCGTTGCTTCCATCAGGATGACGCCACCGAAGTTGGTGGTCGCCTGGACGAGCAGCGGACCGCCCAGGTTGGGAAGAAGGTGGAGGACAAGCACACGGGTCTCGGTCGCACCGAGGGCGCGGGCAGCCGAGACGAACTCGCGTTCGCGCAGCGAGAGCGTCTCCGCGCGCGCTAGACGTGCGTACAGCACCCAGCCGCTGACCGACAACGAGAGCACCACGTGCTCCACCGACGGCCGCGCCACCACCGAGAGCAGCGCGATGTTGAGCAGCACCGCCGGAAACGCCTGCAGCAGGTCGCACAGCGCCATCACCGCGGCGTCGAAGCGTCCGCCGCGCATGCCCGCGAGCGCACCGAGCAGCGCACCCAGCGTGAGCGAGATGCCGACCACGCTGACCGAGATGATCGCCGCCAGCCGCGCGCCGTGCGCGAGCGCGCTCGCCAGGTCGACGCCGTTGTCGGCGGTGCCGAGCCAGTGCTGGTCGCTCGGCAGCTCGTACATGTGCGCGAGATCGATCGCCTCGGGCGAGGTGCGGATCACGAGCGGTCCAAGCACCGCGAGCAGCAAGAAGGCCGCGCAAATCCAGGCCGAGGGCGCGTAGTAGAGACGCTTCACGAGAGCCTCACGCGCGGGTCGACCAGCGTGTACGCGAAGTCGAGCCCGACGTTGACCAGCACGTAGATCACGCCCACCAGCAGCACGACTCCCTGCACCACCGGGATGTCGCGCGCGAAGAAGCCCTCCAGGAACAGCGTGCCGAGGCCCGGGCGCTCGAAGATCTTCTCGGCGATCACCGCGCCCGAGAGCAGGGCGCCCAGCTGCGCGGCGCCGAGCGTCAAGACGGGCAACAGCGCGTTGCGCAGCGCGTGCTGAAAGAACACGCGTGTTCCCGTGACCCCGCGTGCACGAGCGGCCGCGACGTAGGGCATCGACAACACCTCGACCATCGCCGCGCGCGTCTGCCGCGTGAGGCCCGCCGCCAGCGCCAGGCCGATCGTGATCGCGGGCAGCACCAGCGCCCCCGCCGCCGTGGGGTCGTCCCCCGGCAGCGGCAACCAGCGCAGCTTCACCGCGAACACCAACACCAGCAGCGGCCCGAGCCAGATGGTCGGCAGCGCCAGGCCCGTCAGCGCGAACACCGACGCAATGCGGTCGAGCATCGTGCCGCGCTTGGCCGCCGCCAACACCCCCAAAGGCAACGCCAGCGCCCACGCCAGCGCGAGCGACCAGGCCGCGAGCTGCACCGTGGGCGGGAACGCATCCGCGATCAGCGTGCGCACGTTGGTGTCGGGCGCGCGGAACGAACGCCCGAGCGAGCCGTCGGCGACGTCGCTCAGGAAGCGCAGGTACTGCGACGGCAGCGACTCATCGAGGTGCAGCGCATGGCGTACCGCCGCGCGATCCTCGGGGGCCGCCTGCTCGCCCAGCATCGCATCGACCGGGTCACCGGGGACCGCACGGATCAGCACGAACACAAGGCTCACCACCGCGAACGCGGTCAGCGCCGCGCGAGCCGTGCGGTACAGCAGGTAGCGCAACGCCCCCGCGCTCAACCGTCACTCCTCGTCTTCGCCTTCGTCCTCGCGCACCACGCAGAAGCGCTGGCCCTTGCGGCTGTCGAGGACCTCCGCACGTTTGCGCTGCACGCCACCGTCGGTGCTGGTCGCGTTGAGCTGGTCCGCGCTGCGGCACGTGTAGCGGTCGCGATCACAGCTGCCGCTGCACTTGGCCATGCACCAGTTGCTCGACAGCCGTGGCTCGTCCGGCTTGAAACGCACGCACACGCCCTCGTCACCGCATGACCCCGGTTCGCAGTTTTGTATCGTGCAATATCCGCCGGGCTGCGAGATATCGCAATATCGGTCGCCGATGGCGGAACACTCGAGCGAGTTCGAGCAGTCGTCGCCGAGCTTCGGGGCACAGGCGGCCACCAGGAGTAGCGCGGCGATCAACAGCTTGTGGCGCATGGGGCGCCGAGCATAGACAATCGATCCTCCCCGTGCCAGCGACCGCCTTCTTCGCCTCCCGCCCGCGCTTCGCCGTCGTCCTCGGCTGCGTGCTGTTCACCGCCTTCGGGGCGCTCGCGCGCGCCAATGACGCGGGGGACCGCTTCGACGCCGTGGCCGCCTTCGACGAGGGCCGCTACGAGGACGCGCTGGCCGCGCTCGACCGGGCGCCCCCCGCCGCCGACCTCGCGTACCTGCGCGTGCGCGCGCTGGCCGAGCTGGGTCGCTACGACGAGGCGCTCGCCAAGTCCGAGAAGCCTCCGTCCGAGTGGCCCGCCGCCGTGGTGCGCGACCTCGTGGAGCTGCGCATCGACTGGGCCGCGCGCGCAGGCCGCTGCGACGCGATCAAGACCACCAGCAAGTCCGCGGATCGGCTGAACGCGCGCTGCGCCTTCGCGTCGGGCGACTACGCCAAAGTGAAGCAGCTGCTGAGCGGCGCCAAGGACGCGGAAGGGCGCTCGCTACACGTGCGCGCGCTGATCGCGCTCAACGACGATGCCGGCGCCAAGCCGCTGGCGCGCGCGTTCTACATCGAGCAGCCCGCGCACCGCGACGTCGACACGGTCCAGAAGTTCCTGGAGAAGAGCGGGCCGATCAAGCTAAGCCTCGAGGAGAGCATGCGGCGCGCGGAGGCGTTCATGAGCGCGCGCGATCCAGAGCGTGCGTACGACGAGCTCGACAAGGTCGCGCTGCCCAAGGACAAGAAGCTGGAGGCACAGCTCTGGCACCTGCGCGGCGAGTCGCTGTTCCGCACCCGCAAGCGCTACCCGGAGTCGCACAAGGCGTTCATCCAGGCCGTGAAGCTGGGTAGCACCACCGCCGACTACGACGCGTTCCACGCCGCACGCGCCACCTCGCGCGCGGGCGACGACAAGGCCGCCATCAAGGCGTATCGCGCGTTCGCCACCAAGTACAAGGCCAGCAAGCTGACGCCGGATGCGCTGTACCTGGCGGCCTGGCTCAGCGCGCGCGAGAAGCTGCCCAGCGCTAGCGACGACCTCAAGGCGTTCATCACGTCCAAGTACGCGGCGCAGGCGCCGGGCCTCAAGCGCGACGCCATCTGGTACCTCGGCTTTCACGCCATCGAGAAGAAGGCGCCCAAGGAAGCGGCCAAGTGGCTGCTCGACTACGAACGCGCGGTGGGCGCGGACCTGGAGCGCGCGCGCGCCATCTACTGGCAGGGGCGGGCGGCGCAGCTGGAGAAGAACGAAGCGCGCGCCAAGGAGCTCTACCTGCGTGCGCTGCACGAGGACCGGCTCGGCTACTACTCGCAGATGGCCGCGCGCCGCCTGATGGCGATGGGCGTCGAGGCGCCGCGCGCGTACGCCGACAACCCCGCGCCGCTGGCGATGCCCAAGCTGAAGGGACTGCCTCCCGAGGTGCAGTTCTATCGCGAGCTGGGCCTGTACTCGGATGCCGCCGACGCGGTGAGCCGCTTCCTCGGCGCGGAGCCGGACCGAGCCAAGCGGGCGGCCGCGATGCGCGAGGCCGGCGAGGCGAATCGCTTGTTCGTCGCCGCCGAGCCGCTGTTCGAGCGCGCGCTCGAGGGTCCCCCCACCAGCGAGCGCGTGTGGATCTGGGAGGCGCTGCTGCCGCGCCCGTACGTGCGCGTGGTCGCCGAGCAGACAAGCCGCCAGCAGCTGGACCCGTCGCTGTTCTATGGGCACATGCAGGTCGAGAGTCACTACAAGCCCAAGGCCGTGTCGGGGGCCGATGCACTCGGGCTGATGCAGCTGATCCCCGAGACCGGCGCCAAGGTCGCCAAGAGCCTCGGCATCCGCGGCACGCGCAGCGACATCCTGCGCCCCAACGTGAACATCACGCTCGGCGCCGCCTACCTGTCCGGCCTGGTGCAGGAGTACGACGGCCAGTTCCCACTCGCGATCGCCGCCTACAACGCCGGCACCGCCAAGGTCGACGAGTGGACCGGCCGCCACGAGCAGGACCTCGACCTCTGGGTCGAGCTCATCCCGGTGCAGGAGACCCGCAACTACGTGCGCCGCGTGATCACCGCGTGGAGTCGCTACCACGCACTCGGTGATCCCGAACATCCCTGGGACCTGCCGCTACCCGCGAAGCTGAAGCTGCCCCCGAAGCGCTAGAGCTGCATTCCTGAAACGCGGGATTGCAACCGATTGCAGGAGCGCATGACCCGAGGCGCTCGCCTTGCCGGAAAGGCAAGCACTTCTGCGAGCCGCGCCGTTGGCACGGCACTAGCTAATACGGAGAGTGCGCGCCGCGCCAAGAGCCATCCCCCCGGTTCTGCGGTTGCGCCAGGCAGCTCGGCATCCCCCCGCCAGCTGCCTTTTTTATTTCCGTCGGCGCATGCAGGGGGCGTAAGCGATGCGCGCGGTCAGGTAAGACCCGACGCGCACCCCGCAAGGGTCATTGGCAGATCGCTCGGCTCGTTGCGAGCGTGCACTGATTGGTCGCTCCGCACAGCGCGCCGGGATCGCACTCGACGGAGAACGTGCAAGCCGCGGTCACGGCCGCCGGCATCGCCTTCGGTCGGCAGACGCGTCCGCCGGGGCTGGTGCCGCCGACGCAGACCAAGCCATCCGCGCACTGCTCGGTACGGCCGCAGACGGTGCCGCTCGCCAGGCCATCGCGGCATACGCCACTCAAGCAGCGGAGGCCCCCCTGGCACTGATAGCTGTCGGTGCACGCCGCGTTGAGCGCGAGCTTGCCCGCCAGCGCGGCGCGGCACTCGGTGAGCTGAGTGAGCTCCTGAGCCTGCTTGCCATTCGCCGCCTCGAGTTCGTCGATCTTGAATCCGCCCGCCGGGCACGTCGCTGGCGGCTCGGCGAACTGGCCAGCGAACTTGGCGGCGCAGCCTGCTGCTGCGGTGCCGGTAAACGTGAGGTTCGGACCAATCGCTGCGTTGAGGCGTGTGACGCACGCCTGCACAGACTCGGTCGCATCGCCGTTCCCGTCGTCGTAGAGCAAACCGCCGAGGAGGAAAATGCCTCGATCCTCGATCGTGGTGTTCGGGCAGTTGCACTCCTCGAACTTGTCGCGCCAGGCCTTCGCGACTCGGTACCTAGCGTCGCAGAAGCCTTCGACGCTCAGCGACGTCGGCGGCGTCGTCGCGTCGACCGTGGCGTCCGTCGCGGCGTCGAGGCCGCTGTCTACGATCGCGGGCAGGCTCGTGTCGGGGACGAACGCGTCGGGGGGCGTGGTCGCGTCGGAGGGTGGGGTGGTTGCGTCGAGACCGCCGTCGTTGGGGAAGTCGGGGATCTCGCGACACTGCCCGGCGTCGTCGCGGTTGTTGTCGGTGCAGAAGTTGATGCCGTCCTCACAGCCGGTCATCGCGAGCAGTCCCAGTCCCAGTGCCGTCCAAGCGAATCTCATCGTGGTCCCCTTCCGTGCGTGCGCAGAACGTCTCTCGCGCGCGCGTCGCTTCCGACGCAACCGCGGTACCTGCCTTCAAGTCGAGTTTCGTGCATCTAACGCTGTACAAAGAATCAGTGTCGAGCCAAGCTGCTTCCATGCGGCGACCGATCTCCAACCCGCCCAACCCCTGGCACGAGGCACACGTCGAGTGGCTGGGCCCACGGCCGGACGTGGAGCTGGAGGTCTACGAGATCGAGTCGCGCTCGATCCTGAGCAAGAACGACAGCCCGGACATCCCGTTCACGTACAGCCTCAACCCCTACCAGGGTTGCTACCACGGGTGCGCCTACTGCTACGCGCGCCCGTCCCATCAGCGGCTCGGCCACGGCGCCGGCACGGACTTCGAGCGCAAGCTCATGGTGAAGACCAACGCAGTCGAGCTGCTGCGCGAGACCTTCGCGCGCCGTAGCTGGACCGGCGAGTCGATCGTGTTCTCCGGGAACACGGACTGCTACCAGCCGCTGGAGGCGAGCTACCGGCTGACGCGTCGCTGCCTGGAGACCTGCCTGGAGTTCCGCAATCCGGTCGCGATCATCACCAAGGGCGGCGTGCTCCAGCGAGACATCGCATTGCTCGGAGAGCTGGCGCGCATCGCGGGCGCGGAGGTCTTCATCACCATCCCGTTCGTCGAGGAAGAGGTGCGCCGCGTGCTGGAGCCGTATGCCGCGCCGATCGCCAAGCGCTTCGAGTCGCTGCGCATGCTGCGAGAGGAGGGCGTCCGCACCGGCATCTCGCTGTCGCCGATCATCCCGGGCTTGAACGACAGCGACGTGCCCGCACTGCTGGAGCAGGCGAGGGAGGCCGGCGCCTCGCGCGCGTTCATGTCGCTGCTGCGCCTGCCGGGCGAGGTGAAGGATGTGTTCTTCGAGCGCGTGACGGCGGGTCTGCACCCGAAGCGCGTCGAGAAGATCAAACACGCCCTGATGGAGATGCGCGGCGGCCAGCTGTACGACCCGCGCTTCGGGCAGCGCATGAGCGGGCAGGGAAAACGCTGGCAGCTGGTCGAGCAGATGTTCGAGCTGCACTGCCGGCGGCTCGGCCTCAACAAGCAGCGCGTCGCGGAGGAGCCCATGCCCACCACGTTCGCCCGACCCAAGCGCCAGCTCGCGCTGTTCGACTAAGACGCGGTCGGAGGACGCTCGGACTGCCAGACCTGCTCGGCGCGGAGCCGACGCACGTCCTCGATCAGGCTCTCCCGGTTCCACCGGTTCTCGCCCTTGCGCACCTTGAGCAGGTACGTCTGGGTGCCGACCAGCGACGCCGTCACGAGCAGGGTCGCGATCGCCCAGCCGCCGCCTGCGTAGTACCAGACGAGCGGCGTCGCGAGACCCACGAACCAGTAGCGCGGCGCGTGGGTGAGCAGCACGTCCAGCTCCTTGTCGAGCTCGTCCAGCCGCCGGATCTCTTCCTCGTACTTCGCGATTTGCTCGGCGTGGTCCATGGAGCGCGCTCAGCCGTTGCGCTTGGCGAAGCCGCGCGCCCAGTCCACGAACTGCGTGACCTGGTCGACGGTGACCGCGTTGTAGATCGAGACCCGGATGCCGCCGACGATCTTGTGCCCCTTGATGCCGACGAAGCCGGCGTCCTTCGCCTCCGCCACCATCTTCGCGTCGAGCTCCGGCGTGCGCAGCCGGAACACGGGGTTCATCAGCGACCGGCTCTCGCGCTCGACCTGCGTGCGAAAGAAGCCCGGGTTCTGATCGACCAGCTCGTAGACCATCGCCGCCTTCCGCGCGTTGTGCTTGGCGACCGCCGCCGCGCCGCCCTGGTCCTTCAGCACCGCGAGCGTGTTGCGCAGCATGTAGATGGAGAAGGTCGGGCAGGTGTTGAGCAGCGAGTTCTCCTTCGCGTGCTCCTTGTATCGGAAGATCTTCGGGATGTCCTCGCGGCCCTCGTCGAGCCAGGACTTGCGCGCGATCACCACCGTCACGCCCGACGGACCGATGTTCTTCTGGGCACCGGCGAACACGAAGCCGAAGCGCGAGAA
>JBEVNG010000219.1:0-9818 GCA_040508235.1 Polyangiales bacterium
CGCCGACACGTCGCTCGCCGCGCTGCCGGCCTCGCTCAGCTCGCTCACCCTGTTCGAGCCGTACGGCGAGCTGGTCGACGCCTCGGGCGGCATCATCGAGTACAGCGACCTGCTCAAGCGCCCGCTCGACGCGTGGAAGTACCTGCTCCTCGCCATCGAGACGGGTGAGGTGTCGCTGTCGTTCTCGACCCGGCCGATAAACGCGGTGATGATGGCCAGCTCCAACGAGCTGCACCTCAACGCGTTCAAGGAGCACCCGGACTACCACTCGTTCCGCGGTCGCATCCAGCTGATCCGCGTGCCCTACCTGCGCGACTACCGGCAGGAGCAGACCATCTACGAGACGCAGATCGCGCCGCAAGTGCGCGTGCACGTCGCGCCGCACGCCATGTTCGTGGCGGCGCTGTGGGCGGTGTTGTCGCGGCTGCGTCGGCCCAGCGCCGAGAACTTCACCGAGCGCCAGCTCGGCCAGCTGGCCGAGGATCTCACGCCGATGGAGAAGGCCGAGCTCTACGCGGACGGCATCACGCCCAAGCGCATGGGCTCGGACGAGACGCTGCGCCTCAAGAACGGCATCCACGACGTGATGAACGAGGCCGATCAGAGCGTGATCTACGAGGGCCTCACCGGCGCCTCGCCGCGCGAGATGCGCACGCTGCTGCTCGATGCCGCGCAGTCGCCCAACTTCACCTGCTTGTCGCCGCTGGCGGTGCTGACGTCGATCCGGCAGCTGGTCCGCGGCGGCGACTACGGCTTCCTGCGGGAGTCGCCGCAGGCCGGCTACCACGACCACATGGGCTTCATCGAGCAAGTGCGCGAGCGCTGGCTCGACCGCGTCGACCGCGAGTTCCGCGACTCCACCGGCCTGGTCGAGGAGGCGCGCTACGGCGAGCTGTTCGACCGCTACATCACGCACGTCTCCCACCAGATCAAGAACGAGCGCGTCTACAACCGCGTCACCGGCGTCAACGAGGAGCCGGACCGCGACATGATGGCCGGCGTCGAGAAGACGCTCGGCGTCACCAGCAACTCCGACTCGTTCCGGCGCGGCCTGATCAACGCCATCGCGGGCTACGCCATCGACCATCCCGGCATCAAGGTCGAGTATGGCGAGGTGTTCCCTCGCCACCTGGAGCGGCTCAAGGAGGCGTACTTCTCCGATCGTCGCAAGCAGCTGCTGGAGATCGGCGAGGACATCCTGCGCATGATCGCCATGGATGAGCGCAAGAACGTGAGGCCCGAGCGCACCGACCTGGCGCATCGCGCCTACGACCGACTGTGCCAGCGCTACGGCTACCAGGCCGACAGCACACGCGACGCGTTGGGCGAGCTGCTCGCCCGCCGCTACAAGAACTGATCATGCTACCGCTCTACACGCGCGCCGAGATGCGCGCTGTCGATCGGGCCGCCAGCGAGCGCTATGGCATCCCCAGCGCCTCGCTGATGGAGAGCGCCGGCGCGCGCGCCACGGACTTCATCGTGCAGCGCTATCGCGATCTGCGCGACGTGGTGATCGTCGGCGGAGAAGGCCAGAACGGCGGCGACGGCTGGGTGGTCGCGCGCCACCTGCATGCGCGCGGCATCCGTGCGCGCTGCGTGCTGATCGGCAGCCCCGATAAGGTGCGCGGGGATGCGCGCCCCAACTTCGACGCGCTCGCCAAGCTGGGCATCGACGTCTCGAGTACGCTGAAGCTGGACGGGGCGACGCTGATCGTCGACGCACTGTTCGGCACCGGCCTCGCGCGCGCGCTGGAGGGTGCGCACGCCGAGGTGGTGCAGCGCATCAACGACAGCGATGTCGCGGTGTGCGCGCTCGATCTGCCGAGCGGAATCGACGCCGACAGCGGACAGATCCTGGGCGCGGCCGTTCGCGCCGACGTGACGGTGACGTTCGCGGGCTACAAGCGTGGGTTGTTCCAGTTTCCAGGCGTCGAGCACGCGGGGGCGCTGCACGTCGTCGGCATCGGCGCGCCGGTGCCTGACAGCGATGTCGCGGTGATCGAGACGCACGACGTCGCGACATGCTTGCCGCGGTTGTCGCGCGACGCGCACAAGGGCAGCCGCGGGCACGTGCTCGTGATCGCGGGTTCGCAGGGCAAGACGGGCGCGGCGTTGTTGTCCGCGATCGGCGCCATGCGCGCGGGCGCGGGCCTGGTGACGATCGCCGCCGATCGCGAGACGCAGCCCGTGCTCGAGCACAAGGTGCTGGAGGTGATGACCGCGCAGTTCAGCGATGCGGCTTCCATCTTGAAGCTGGTCGAGGGCAAGGGCGCGGCGGTGCTCGGTCCGGGCTTCGGGATCACGGAGGCGCGCAAGCAGCTGGCGCGCGAGCTGGCGCGCCACCTGCCGGTGCCCAGCGTGCTCGATGCCGATGCGCTGACGGCGCTGGGGGGAGACCTGGAGCAGCTGCGCAACGCGGTCGCGCCGCGCGTGCTGACGCCGCACCCGGGCGAGGCGTCGCGGCTGCTCGGGCGCTCGACCGCGGCGGTGCAGGCCGACCGCTACGGGGCCGTGCGGGAGCTGGCCGAGCGCAGCGGTCAGGTGGTGGTGCTCAAGGGGGCCCACACCGTGATCGGATCGCCAGGGGGGTCCATTCGTGTATGCGCGGCCGGTACACCTGCGTTGGGTGTCGCGGGAACAGGAGACGTGTTGTCCGGTGTTATGGGGGCGCTCAACGTAAGTTTGTCACCGCTGTCCGCCGCCTGGGCTTCTGTGCAGATTCACGCGCTGGCCGGTGAGATTGCGGCCACCAGCGACCGAGGTCTGCTGGCCCATGAAGTAGCCGACGCGATTCCCCGCGCTTTGGAACGAGCCCGCGACCGCGCGCGCGAGCCGGCGTGAGCGGAAATGTAGGTCGGTGTCAACTTCGCGGCGCGAGCGTGAAGTTTGAACCTCACCGCCCGAACCCCATGGCGCAGATGTCATGGTTGGATGCCTGCAACCGGCCACGAGCGGGCCAGAGGCGGCGGTCACGAGCTAGTTTCCAGCACGATTGCGGCGCTTTGCGGGCGCTGGCATCTCGGCTGCATAGGCACTCTCACGTGCCTCGGCGAGCGTCGAGGTCCCGGAGAGAAGCCGCATGGACACTCAGCTTGCCCTTCAGTCCGACGATGTCTTCGAGGTCGCCGTCGCCCGCTACTCGCCCGTGCTGCACGAAGCAGCGCGTCGGCTGACCGGCAGCGCCGATGAGGCCTCCGACCTGGTTCAGGATGCGGTCATGCGCGCTTGGACGTTCTGGGATCGCTTCGAGCCGGGCTCCAACGCACGGGCCTGGTTGCACCGCATCCTGATGAACACGTTCATCAATGCGTATCGCAAACAACGTCGCGAGCGCGATTTGTTCCGCGCCGCCGGCGAAGAATCGCGCCGCGATGCGTACTCGGCGGCCGAGCACTCCGAGTCGGAGCGCGACGGCCTGTCGGATGAGGTGGGTGCGGCGCTGGCCGCTCTGCCCGCCGAGTTCCGCGCCGTGGTCGAGCTCGTCGACCTCGGGGACCTCAGCTACCGCGAGGTCGCGAGCCAGCTCGGCTGCCCGATCGGGACCGTGATGTCGCGCCTGCACCGCGCCCGCAAGCAGCTGCAGGAGTCGCTCGGCGAGTACGCCCGAGACGGCGGCTTCCTGACTCCGGCCGTCGCGGCCTGACGTCCTCACGGACGCCCCGGAGGGCGTCTGCCAAAGTGGACAGCCCGTAACGATAGCGAGCGTTTGTACGTCCCACGCGGCACAGTGAAAACTGTGGCCGCGTGAAGTCGTTTCGGGGGGAGGACAGCCGTCTTCCCGACCTTGACGCGGCCCCACCGGGTTCTCATATTCCGCCGCCCATCACGCGTTTTCACGCGCGGGGTTGGCAAGGAGTCACGGGGCTATGGCGAAGACTTACTCGGACCTGCTGCAAGAAGTGAAGGGCGCGATCACGCAGGTCAGCCTGGACGAGATGAAGCGCAGGCTGGAAGCGCGCGAGCCCTACACGTTCGTCGACGTGCGCGAGAAGGACGAGACCAAGGCCGGCTTCATCCCCGGCGCGGTGCTCCTGCCGCGCGGCTTCCTGGAGATGCAGGCGGAGAGCAAGCTGCCCAACAAGGACGCCAAGCTGGTGGTCTACTGCGCCGGCGGCACGCGCTCCGCGTTCGCCGCCAAGGCGCTGCAGGAGATGGGCTACGCGCACGTGGAGTCGGCCAACCCCGGCTTCGTGCGCTGGAAGGACACTGGCTATCCGGTCGAGGTGCCCGCGCAGCTCACCGAGACGCAGCGTGACCGCTACTCGCGCCACCTGCTCTTGCCCGAGGTCGGCGACAAGGGGCAGGAGAAGCTGCTCAACGCGCGCGTGCTGTTGCTCGGCGCGGGTGGCCTCGGTGCACCGGCGGCGCTCTACCTCGCGGCGGCAGGCGTCGGCACGCTCGGCCTGGTCGATGCGGACACGGTCGATGCGTCGAACCTGCAGCGTCAGGTGATCCACGGCACCGATCGCGTCGGCGTCGCCAAGGTCGACAGCGCCGAGACCACGATCAAGAACCTGAACCCCGACGTGAAGGTCGTGAAGTTCAAGGAGCGCCTCGATAGCTCCAACATCGATCGCATCCTCGACCAGGGCTGGGATGTCATCGTGGACGGTGTCGACAACTTCCCGACCCGCTACCTCCTCAACGACGCGACCGTCTGGAAGAAGATCCCGGTCGTGCACGGCTCGATCTTCCGCTTCGACGGTCAGGTCACGACCTTCGATACCGAGAAGGGTCCCTGCTACCGCTGCCTCTATCCGGAGCCGCCGCCCGCACACCTCGCGCCCTCGTGCGCGGAGGCGGGCGTGCTCGGCGTGCTGCCCGGCATCATCGGCGTGGTGCAGGCCACCGAGGCGATCAAGATCATCCTCGGGCAGGGCGAGCCGCTGATCGGGCGACTGTTGACCTACGACTCGCTGAAGATGACGTTCCGGACGCTCAAGCTGCGCAAGGACAAGACCTGCCCGGTCTGCGGCCCGAACCCGACCATCCACGAGTACATCGACTACGAAGGTTTCTGCGCGCGGTAAGCGAGCTTCGTTAGGTGTCCGGAACCCGCACGGTGATCTATGGTCCGATCACCATGCGGGTTTTTTCGTTCTTGCTCGTGCTCTTGTTCGCGTGTGGAGACGACGGTGCGGCCAACGCGCGGCGCGTGCTGCGCGACACGCACGCGGTCGAGGTGCGCAAGCTGGTGCGCGGAGACATCGCGAACCACCTGATCGGCGTGCGCGCCGCCGGAGGGCGCATCGCGCCCGGCTTCGCGACCAGCGATGCCAAGGCGCGCGAGTCGCAGATGCGCACCGCGCTGCGCCTGTTGACCAAGCCGCCGCGCGGCATCCCGCAGCTGATCGTCTCGGCGCGCACGTTCACCGCCGCGGTCGAGCCGAGCGGCGTGGTGCTCGCGACCGACGCCAAGGAGGAGCGCGATCGCATGACGGGCGTGAACCTCGGCAACCAGTTCGCGGTGGTGCGCGACGCGCTGGCCGGCAGCGCGGGCTACGCGATCGATCAGTTCCCGCCGCTGGAGGAGGGCACCGAGGGCTCGGTATCGCTGCTGTTCGCGGCTCCTTCGAAGAAGGCGGAGGTCGCGGTGGGCGCGGTGCTGGCGGGCATCCCGCTGTGGCGCTTCGCGCAGCGCCTGACCAAGCAGCTACAGCTCGATCACGTCTCCGAGAAGGGCGCCATCCTGTGGGTGTACCTGGTGCGCGGCGACAAGCTGCATCACTTCGGCACGCCGCCCGATCTCGACACCGTGATCCCGAACGCGCAGCAACGTAGCGAGGGCCTGGCGCGTAGCCCGGGCGGCTACACCGGCGAGTTCTTTCAGTTCGGACGTTACTATGCGTACGGCGTCGTACCGTTGCCGGCGCTCGCGCCCGACATCGCCGCGCTGATCGTGCGCTCGGACCCCATCTGATGGGGTGAAGGGCTCGAACATTTTCCGTGCTGCCGCGTCGCTTCCCGCACTCAACGTTGCGGTGTCACGCCGCGGGAGGCATGCATGAGGTTGCTTACGGTCGGTCTGGGTGGCGTGCTGATGATGTCGGCGGCTTGCCAGGAGAGCGACGAGGTCCCGATCGAGCTCACGCCCGACAGCGGTGTCGCGGGCCAGGTGAGCGCCCTCGATCAGGCGACGCTCGACGTGCTGTTCGTGATCGACAACTCTGGCTCGATGGCGACCGAGCAGCAGAAGCTGGCGCGCGAGATCCCGCGTATGGTCGCCGTGTTGACCAGCGGCGATCGCTACGCCACGCGCGAGAGCCAGGTGCCCCCGGGCCTGAGTGACAAGGCGCGGCGGTTCACGCCCGTCAGCTCGCTGCACGTCGGCGTGGTGAGCACGAACTTCGGCGGTCTGGACGAGCTGCCATACAACGCGCAGGCGGCCATCCTGGCCTGCAACGGCACGGGCGACGGCGGAAAGCTGCAGAACAGCCTGAAGATCGCGCAGGAAGGCGTGATCGCGCAGTCGCGCAGCGAGTTCGTGGGCTTCGAGGTCGGGCAGGCGCTGCTGACGCCCGATCCTGCGTGCGCGTTGCCGCCGCAGCCGCTCTACCAGACGTTCGATCCGAACATCGATCCGGCAGCGGCGTCGCTCGCGTTCGGTTGTGCGGCGCGCCTCGGCGTACGCGGTTGTCCGTTCGAGCAGCCGCTCGAGTCGATGTGGGCCGCGCTGGCGCCGTCGCAAGGGCAGGGCGAGCTGTACCAGTTCCTCAACGGCACGCGCGGCGTCGGCGACACGTTCAACCAGGGCTTCGTGCGCCCGGGCGCGGCGCTGGCGGTGATCGTGCTGACCGATGAAGACGACTGCTCGATCACCGACGAGGGCAAGGGCCTGTTCTCGCTCGAGCAGGAGGCCGAGGCCGAGTACGGCAACCTCAACCTGCGCTGCATCGCCTTCGGGCAAGACAAGACCTTGGTGCACGCGTTGACGCGCTATCGCGACGGCTTGCTTGGGCTCAAGGGTGGCCGGTCCGATCGCATCGCGTTCACGGCGATCGCAGGCTTTCCGCTCGACGCGCGCACGCGCACGCCCGACTCGATCCTGGCGGACCCCGCGATGGCCGCGCAGGAAAACTCGCGAAACCCTGGCTTCCCCTACACGGCCTGCAGCGCGGGGCTGCTCGACGAAGCGTATCCCTCGCGCCGTCTCGCCGAGGCCGCCAAGCTGTTCCCGAACGCCCTCACCGAGTCGATCTGCGCCGACAGCTACGCGCCCGTGGTCGATGAGACGGTCAACAAGATCGCGCCGATGATGGGGCCGTGACGGCGTCAG
The DNA here is from genome assembly GCA_040508235.1 of Polyangiales bacterium. Classification (GTDB taxonomy): domain Bacteria; phylum Myxococcota_A; class Polyangia; order Polyangiales; family DASUME01; genus DASUME01. The sequence goes on from JBEVNG010000219.1 coordinate 7,277, forward strand.
CGCGCGGGGAAGCGGCCTTCGAACGCGAACTCGCGCACGCTGCGACGCTGGTTTGGGAGCTCGCGCTCGTGCAGCTCGGGCGGAAGCGACTCGCGCTCGCCGGGGTAGCCGATGGCGATGCCGATCATCGACTCGTAGTCGGCCTCCGGCACGCCGAGCAGCTCGTAGGTCTTGTCGTGATGGATGCCGCCCATCGCGCGCGTGGACAGGCCGAGCTTGTGGGCCTGCAGGGCCAACGACTGCCAGGCGGCGCCGGTGTCGAACTGCGCGGTGCGGATCGGCGCGCCGGTGTCCGGGTGCTTCTTGCGCGCGAACACGAACACCAGCAGCGGCGCTGTGCTGGCCCACGCGATGTTGTTGCCCTTGAGCAGCGAGCGGGCGCGCTCCAGCGACGCGGGCTCGCTGGCGTACACGAACAGCCACGGCTGAAGATTGTTGGCCGAGGGTGCCCAGCGCGCGGCCTCGAATAGCACGTCGATCTGGGCCCGGGACAACGGACGCTCGTCTAGCGCGCGGCGCGACCAGCGCTCGACGAACAGCGGATCGACGTCGGCCTCCGCGCGGCGAATAGCTTGAGAGATGGTCATGGACATCGGGTCTAGTATGAAAGACGTGCGCGTCCAGGCGGGTCGCGGCTCGTTTCCCAACGGGCAGCTGCCGTGAGAGCATCGGGTGCCATGCCCCAACCGCGAATCGCCGCCTGTTTGCTCGCGCTCCTGCTCGCCTGCGACGACGATGAAGTCAGTATCTCCGACGCGGGAGGCGGCGACGCCGCACTCGCGACGGAAGAGCGGCCCAGCTCGCTCGACGTGCTGTTCGTGGTCGACAACAGCCTCTCCATGGGCACGCACCAGCAACGCCTGGGCGCCGCGATCCCGGGCTTCATCGAGCGCCTGTCCCAGAGGGCGCAGTCGCTCCGCGTGGGCGTGGCGACGACGAACGTGGGCGGGCTGCAAGCGGTCCCCGACAATGCCAGCGACCTCGTGCGCAGCTGTCTCGGCGCGGGCGATGACGGCCGCCTCCAGACCAGCCTCGTCGCCGCGCGCGACGGAGTCGAGGTGATCTGTCGCGATTCCTTCTGCGCGATGCCCAGCACCGTGTTGCTGCCGCCGGATCCCGCGTGCACCCTGGGCGCGCAGCCCGCCTACCAGCAGTTCACGCCGACCTCCACGGATGCACGGGCGCTGCAGTGTGTCGCGCGCGTGGGGGTGCAGGGCTGTCCGTTCGAGCAGCCGCTGGAGGCGGCGCTGAAGGCGCTCGCGAGCGCGGACTTCCTGCGCGCGGACGCCGCGCTCGCGGTGATCGTGCTGACGGACGAAGACGACTGCTCGGTGACGGCGGCGGGGCGCGAGCTCTTCTCGCTCGCGGCGGACGCGGAGACCAAGCTCGGTCCGATCAACCTGCGCTGCGGCAAGGCGACGGAGCAGGCCGACCTGCTGAAGCCGGTCGACGGCTACCTGAACGCGTTGCGCGCGCTCAAGCCGGGCCACCCCGAGCGCGTGGTCTTCACCGCGATCGCGGGGGTGCCCGCGAACGCGCTCGCGCTCGCGCCGGATGCGGTGCTCGCGCTGCCCGAGATGCAGTTCCGCGAGGATCCGCAGAACCTCACGTTCCCCAAGCCCGTCTGCGAGCAGGCCGTACCGAGCATTCGCCTGGTGCGGCTCGCGCGTGCGTTCGGCGCCAACGCCGTCGTGGGCTCGGTGTGCGGCGACGACGTCGCGGGCGCGCTAGGGCGAACCGCGGACAAGCTGGTGCCGCTGCTAAAGTAGGGCGAGCGCGTCGTCGACGCCGAGCTCCAGCTGCCAGCGGCCGCGGCGCGTCTCCAGGCCGACCAGCACGCGCAGCACGGCCAGGAACTGGTCGCGCGGCCACTCCTCGGCGCCGAAGCGCTCCAGGTGCTCGGTGTGCACCTGGCAGTCCACCAGGCCGAAGCCCCACGCGCGCAGCTGCGCGAGCAACATCGCGAACGCGCACTTGGAGGCGTCGGCCTCGAACGCGAACATCGACTCGCCGAAGAACATGCGGCCGAGCCCCACACCGTACAGCCCGCCCACCAGCTGGTCGCCGTTCCAGGCCTCGATGCTGTGCGCGAAGCCGAGCTGGTGCAGGCGCTCGTAGCCGTCGATCAGGTCGTCGATGATCCAGGTGCCGCGCTGCCCGGGACGACGCGCGTTGGCGCAGTTGCGGATCACGTCGCCGAACGCGGTGTCGAAGCGCACCTCGAAGCGCCCGCGCTTGAGCGTCTTCTTGAGCGAGCGCGGGATGTGCGCGTCGTCGGGCGACAGCACGAAGCGTGGATCGGGCGAGAACCAGAGCAGCGGCAGGCCCTCGCTGGGCCACGGGAAGATACCCTGCGCGTAGCCGAGCAGCAGGCGCTCCGGCCGGAAGTCGCCGCCCACGGCCACGATGCCCTCGGCCGAGGCGTGCTCCGGAGGCGGGAAACGCAGCTCGTCCGTGAGCATGTGGATCGGCATCGACGAGGGTCAGAATCGCGCGCGCTCGCAGGTCGTGCAAGCGCGCGCTGCGAGAGAGGGACGTTCAG
>JBEVNG010000243.1:0-8092 GCA_040508235.1 Polyangiales bacterium
CAGACCTTCCACGCCGACTTCAAGGAACGCATCCACGCGTTCGTGATGGGCCACTTCTTCCCGAGCTACACGTTCGATCTCGATCGCACGCTGTACATCATGACCAGCGGTCGCTTCGAGCCGCACAACAAGGGCTTCGACCTGTGCCTCGAGACGATGGCGCGCTTGAACCTGGAGTTGAAGGCCGCGCGCAGTGATCTGACGATCGTGTTCTTCATCGTCACCTCGCGGCCCACGCGCTCGATCCACCCGCTGGTGCTGGAGAAGCGCGGCGTGCTCAACGAGCTGCGCACGGTCACCAACCGCATCACCGAGCAGGTCGGCGACCGGCTGTTCCGCACCGCCGCCAGCGGCGCACCGCCACGGCTGGACGATCTGGTCGACGAGTACTGGATGCTGCGCTTTCGGCGCACGCAGGCCGCGTTCAAGGCCAACGCGCTGCCGCCGATCATCACGCACATCCTGGAAGACGACGCCAACGACCCGGTGCTCGCGCACCTGCGCAAGCTCGGCCTGTTCAACCGCCAGGACGATCCGGTCAAGGTCATCTACCACCCGGAGTTCATCGGTCCCGCCAACCCGCTGTGGGGCATCGAGTACGACCAGTTCGTGCGCGGCTGTCACCTCGGGCTGTTCCCCAGCGCGTACGAGCCGTGGGGCTACACGCCGCTGGAGTGCATGGCGCTCGGCACGCCCTCGATCTCCAGCGACCTGGCGGGCTTCGGGCGCTACGTGCGCGAGCAGCACCCGGAGCTGGAGAGCAAGGGCGTGGCAGTGCTGGAGCGACGCGGCAAGAGCTTCCACGACGCCGCCGCGGAGCTGACGCGGCGCCTGCTCGCGTTCACCAAGCTCACGCGCCGTCACCGCGTCGAGATGCGCAACGAGGTCGAGCGCAGGTCCTGGGACTTCGACTGGACGCGCCTCGGAACGGCCTACCACCAGTCCCACGAGCTCGCGCTCGAACGCAGCGTCTAGAACAAGAAGTCCTGGATCGCGGTGACCACCGCCGTCGGCGCGCCGAGGTGCGGATAGTGGCCCCCGGCGCCGGTCAGCATGTGCAGCTTCGAGCCCGGGATGCTCGCGTGCGTGAAGCGCGCAACCTCCTCCGGTACGAAGGCGTCGAACGTCGCCTGCACGATCAGCGTCGGCACGGTCACGCGCCGCAGGTCGTCGCGATGATCGGAGAACAGGATGGTGCGGAACATGTGCACCGCGATCTCGGGGTCGACCTTGCGGAACGAGTCCATCACCTGGTCGGTGGTCGCCTGCGCCGCGTCCTTGCCCACGGCCATCGGCACCACGCTCTGCACCCAGGAGACGTAGTCGCGCGCGACGGCGTAGATCACCTGCTCGGCCTCCGCGCGCTCGAAGCCGCCCACGTAGCCCGGCTCATTGATGTAGTGCGGCGACGACGAGACCAGCACGTGCTGCTTGAACAGGCCCGGCTGTGCGAGCCCGGCCAGCGTGCCGATCATGCCGCCGGCCGAGTGGCCGACCATGATCGCCTCGCGGATCGACAGCTCCTGGCAGATCTCGCGCAGGTCGTCCGCGTGTCCGTGCAGCGACGCGTAGCGCGCCGGATGGTACGCACCCAAATCAGATTTGCCGAGCCCGGTGAGGTCGTAGCGCAGCACGCGATAGTGCCGCTCGAAGAACGGCAGCACGCGGCTCCACGCGCCCTGGTCCACCCCGAATCCGTGCACCAGGACGACCGTGTCGCCCTCCGTCTGCCCGGAGATCTCGACACGGTTTCGACTGCGCGCGCTCGCGGCGGACATGGCGGCCTCAGTGGTAGGTGAACCTCAGCTCGTAATCGCAGAGCTGGTACACGTCGCCTTCTTCGATACGGCGCGAATCCACGCGCTCGCCGTTGAATTCTATACCATTGGTGCTGCCCAGGTCCTTCATGTAGAAGGCGCCGTTCTGCAGCACGATCGCGGCGTGGCGACGGGAGATGTTCCCATCCTTGATGGGTAGGTCCGCGGTCTTGGAGCCGCGACCTATCACGAACTCTTCCTTGTTCACGGGCACCTTCTGCCCATTGAAGATCACCGACAGGGACGGCATGTCGCCGCGCGCGACGGGCGCCGCGCCGCCACCCGGAAGAGGCGGGGGAACCGTGGCCGCGCCGGCCGGACCGGGACGCACCGCGGCGTTGGAGCCCGTCTGCGTGGGCGGCCGACGTGGCGCATTGAGCGGAGGCATGCCCGCCGGGATGCGCGGGTTGGGCGGCAGCGGAGGCGCGCCTCCCGTGGCCAACGACGGACGCGCGGGCGGCTGCACCGCGGCGAGCGGCGGCGCGTTCACCACCGCGTTCACCACCGCGGGTGCCCCGCCGACCGCGTTGCTCTGCGCGCCCCAGTTACGCGAGCGCGCGTACTGACGCATGGCCTCGTTGACGAGGTAGTCCGTGGAACACTCGAGCTCCGCGCCCATCTGCTCGAAGATCTCCCAGAGGTAATCTCGGCACTGGAACTGACGCAGCGTCTTCTTGTTGTGGTCCTGGGTCATCGGCTGCTCTTGCGCTTGCATCACTTCGCCCCTGGGTCGGCCAGGCGCGTCTTGGCTTCGGCGACGGCTTCGCTGGCCACATCACCTACCGTCTTCAACTTGCTGCCCCAGCGCGGACCCTTGGTCGCGGCCGGATCAGAGGAGAGCTTCTCGATGCGCTTGAGATCCTCGGCGCCGCCCTTGCGCTCGAAGTACCGCACCGCGATCACCTTGGCGTACCAGCTGGCCGACGCGAGCTGCGTCTTGAGCTGCTCGACGGGCGCCGGCGAGATCTGACCGAGGCGCGTCGCGTAGCCTTCCAGCTCCTCGGGCGGATACTCGCCGCCGCTCGGCAGCAGCTTGAAGAAGTCGGGCACCACCGAGACGCCACCGATCGCGAGGTACAGCTCGCCGGCACGCCAGCGCAGCCGCGGATCCTCGTTGCTGGCGACCAGCTTCTGCAGCTCGGGCAGCGCGTCCGGGCTGCGGATGTCACCCACGCGATCGAACGCGTAGTCGCGCACGGTGGTGGGGTTGTCCTTGTTGAGCGCGAGCTTGAGGATCGCGTCGAGGTCGGTGTTGTCGACCTTGCCCTCGAGCGCCATCAGCGCGTGCGTGCGACGCGTGGTGCCGACGTCCCCCGCGACCGGCGTGGCGGCGATCGACAGCAGGCGCTTCTTCACCGTGGGCACGTCCGCCAGGAACTTCATCGCGGGGATCGCACCCTCGTTGAGGAAGTTGTCGCGGTTGGTCTCGGCCGCCTTGTCGAGCGCCTTGGCGTCGAGCTTGGCTTGCTGACGCTCGGCCTGCTCCTTCACCGACTGCTTCACCCAGGCGAGGAACTCCTTGCTCTCCATCTCGTCGAAGATGGCGATCAGCTTGGCGCCCGCTTCCTTCTTGGTGTTGGCGTCCGCGACCTGCCCGACCAGCTGGACCATCTTCACCAGCGCGGCGGCGGGCATGCGCGCCTTCATGCCCTTGAGCAGCTCCTTGCCGGCCGCGGGCCCGAGCGCGCGCACGACCTGCTCGGCGCTGTAGTTGCCGGCGAGGCTGCGGCCGTTGAAGTCCTCCATGTACCAGGCGATCACGTCGTCGGTGAGCTTCTGCTTCACGTCCGGCGGCGCATGGGTGATCAACACGAAGGCGGCATCCTTGGCGCGGATCTGACGCGGGCTCGCGCTGCCGGAGGCACTCGCGTCGACCTGCTTCATCAGGCCCTCGAGGCCCGGCACCATGCCGCTGATGATCTCGTTGCGCTCGGTGTCCTCGAGGCGCGTCAGACCTTGCTGTAGATCGTTGGTGCCGTCGCGGTCGGTGCGTTCCATGTCGACCAACGCGAGCGCGGCCTGCGTACGCAGCTCCATGGGGTACTTGTCGGCGAGCATCACCGACACGATCTTCCCCGGGCCCTTGACGGTGCCCTTCCAGTACTCGATGTCCTCGGCGCCGACCTTACAGGCACCGACAGCCAACAAGATCGCGACCCAGGCCGCGCGTGTATTTCTCAGTGGCCTCTCGACAGCTCTCGAAGCTTGCATCGCTGTTCGATCCTCACGTACGCGCAAACAGGAGTTGGTGGTACTCCACGCCAGCGGGCCTTCCCCCAGGTCCGAGCCACGCTCAGCCTTGTCCGAGGCCCGCCAGAGAATAGGACGTTCGAGGCTCGGCGCACAACCCGAACGATTGTTGCTTACTGGCTTAGTTTCTAGCGGCACCGCGTGTCGCGCTCACTACCCTTTGTTGACCAGGCTGGGCACCGCCCCGTAGCCTCCCCCCCCAGGAGACGTGCGCCGTGGCTCGTGCAAGCACATCGAAGGCTACCGGCAGGCGCGGTGACATCGACTCCCCCCCGAGTCGCGGCCGTGAAGTACTGGGCATCGTGTGTGCCACTCTGACAGCACTCACCGTGCTGTCGCTGTGTTCGTATGACGCGCACGCGACCACCACCAACTGGGTCGGCTCGTTCGGCCACGGCCTGGGCCAGATGCTGACGCTCGCGTTCGGCATACCGGCGTGGGTGCTGCCGCTGGAGCTGCTCGCCTTCACCGGCCGGCTGTTCGCGCGCCGCCCTTCCCCGCTCGGCCTGGCCAACCTGGCCGCGATGCTGGTGCTGCTGTTCGTCGGCTGCGCGCTGATCCACCTCGGCTTCCCGGACACCCGCGTGTTCGGCGGACAGCTGCCTGGCGGCAACCTGGGCGCGGTGTTCGGCGAGCTCTTGCGCTCGCTGTTCGGACTGGCCGGCGCGTTCGTGGTCGGCGTGTCCGTCCTGCTCGTCACCCTGGTGCTGCGCACGACCGTCAGCATCACCGGTATGACGTACGAGGGAGTGAGCAGCGTCTGGCGTCGCTTCCTCTCCGGCTTCCAGTGGGCCTCGCACGGCCTGCTCGGCATCCGCGACGCCTGGCTGGAGGCCAAGGAGGCCGCGCAGCCCAAGCGCTCCACCCGCCCCTCCGCCAAGAACCGGCGCAAGAAGAAGGGCGAGCAGCTGGAGATACCGCTGGAGGCCGAGCTCGAGGAAGAGGAAGAGCTAGACGAAGAGGAAGAAGAGGACGACGAGGAGGACCTCTTCGACGAGGACGAGGAGGACGAGGATCTCGTCTACGAAGAGGAAGGCGACGAAGAGGAGGAAGAGGAAGAAGACGAGGAGAGCGATTCGGAGGATTTGGAGGGCGAGGAGGAAGAAATCCCAGCCGTCGCCGCCAAGGCACGCGCCAAGGCCGGCCCCAAGGATCCCACCATCGTCGCCCCGTCTCCGGATGCCCAACAGCGTCCGGTCCGCATCGAGCAGCGCGTCGTCGAGGGCACCCGCCGCCCGTACGAGCTGCCCGCCACCTCCCTGCTCGAGCCCATCGTCTCCACCGACTTCAACATCGACAAGGCGCAGCTGAAGCTGAACGCCGCCAAGCTCGTGGAGAAGCTGGAGGCCTACGGCGTCACCGGTCGCGTGGACGAGATCCACCCCGGCCCGGTGGTCACCATGTACGAGTTCGAGCCCAAGAGCGGCACCAAGATCTCCAAGATCGCCGGCCTCTCGGACGACCTCGCGATGAGCCTGGCTGCCCAGAAGGTGCGCATCGTGGCGCCCATCCCGGGCAAGGCACGCGTCGGCTTCGAGCTGCCTAACGCGCAGCGTCAGACCGTCAGCCTGCGTCAAATCGTGGAAGACGAGCGCTGGGAGAAGCAGACCGGACCGCTGCCAATCGCGCTCGGCAAGGACATCGCGGGCCAGCCCTTCTACGGCGATCTCTCGAAGATGCCGCACCTGCTCGTCGCGGGTGCCACCGGCGCCGGCAAGAGCGTGGGCCTCAACGTCATGCTCGCGTCGCTGCTGTTCAAGCGCACCCCGGAAGAGGTGCGGCTGCTGATGATCGACCCCAAGATGGTCGAGCTCGCGGTCTACGACGGCATCCCGCACATGCTGCTGCCCGTCGTCACCGACATGAAGAAGGCGTCGCTGGCCCTGCGCTGGGCGGTCGACGAGATGGAGCGCCGCTACACGCTGTTCGCGGAGGCCGGCGCCCGCAACGTCACCTCCTACAACCAGCGCGTCGAGAAGGTGCTGTCCGGCGAGATGCTGGCGGAAAAGCTCTGGCCCGGGCGCGCCGGCAAGGTGCGGGGCTTCGGACCCGGCGGCGAGGAGATCTGGGTGCTGCCGGACGGGGACGAGGAGCCGGATCCGCTGCCGGTCCCGGAGAAGCTCCCCTACGTGGTGCTGGTGGTCGACGAGTTCGCGGACCTGATGATGGTGGCGGCCAAGGACGTGGAGGCGGCTATCGCACGCCTGGCACAGAAGGCACGCGCGGCGGGAATCCACGTGATCCTCGCCACCCAGCGCCCCAGCGTCGACGTCATCACAGGCATGATCAAGGCGAACTTCCCGGCGCGTATCGCGTTCAAGGTCTCGCAGCGCGAGGACTCCAAGACCATCCTCGGTCGCCAGGGCGCCGAGCACCTGCTCGGCATGGGCGACATGCTGATGATCCCGCCCGGCGCCAGCGACCTGAAGCGCGTGCACAGCGCCTATATCAGCGAGGACGAGGTCACCGCGCTGTGCGACTTCCTGCGCACGCAGGGCAAGCCGATCTACGACGAGAGCATCCTGCGTCCGCGTGACGAGGACGAAGGTGGAGTCGACAGCCTGCCGTCAGGCGGCAAGAGCGATGACCCCCTCTATGACAGAAGTGTCGCGATCGTTGCGCAAGCTGGCTACTGTTCGATCAGCCACCTCCAACGCCAGCTTGGCATCGGCTACAACAAGGCCGCCAAGCTCGTCGAGCGCATGGAGAAGGACGGCGTGGTAGGGCCGGCTTCGGGGAAAGCTGGCGGCCGTCGCGACGTACTCATTCAGTCGTTCTGAGACGCAGCACACGGACCACCCCGTAGGTTGATCGCATCGGGTGAAAGCGGCCTTGCGGACCGCATCGCGGCAGCGCATACGCATGCATTGGCGCCGAGGGTCGCGGCGCTTCGCATGCACTTTTTCTCGAGATAACGCGGAAAAAGTTCGCTGTTACGGTGGGCCGTCGGCCACGTACATAAGAACGTTCTGGGGTAGTACGGTGACCTCCTCCAATCAGCAGCAGGCACAGTTCGGCACAGCGAGCGGGCGCGTATGGCGCTGGGGCAAGCGTGCGTGCGTGTGGCAGGCTGGCTCACGAGCGGCAGATCACCAAGCGGCCCCATTCGTGGGTGGATCGGCGAGATGGCTTGCGGTTCCTACCCCCGAGTTGGTGACGGTGCCGACGGAATGGTTCGATCACGAAGGCTGGAATTCTCGACGGCACGGTGATTGCACTATCCGCTGGCGAGACGCGCTGGAGGCTTCATGACTGCCGCTGCAGCTGACGAATACGCATCCTTGCTCGAAGGCAAGGCCGAGGGCGCGACGCCCCATGCGAGCGAAGCTGCGCCCAGCTCGCCTCGTTCGCTCGAGCAGAGCGGCGAGGTCGACCGGCGTCATCGCCTGCCTCCCGGCACCCGCATCGGCGATCACCTGATCGTGCGCGGCGTGCTCGGCGAAGGCGGCACCGCGATCGTGTACGAGGCGCTGCACACGCGCCTGGGTGCGTCGGTCGCGCTCAAGGTCATCGACGTCTCGGACGAGTTCATGGAGGGCGCGCACGCCCGCCTGCTGCGTGAGGCCCACGTCTGCGCCTCGCTCGAAGATCCGCATATCCCGCGCATCTACGACGTCGGCGAGCTGCCAGACGGCACCCCGTACGTCGTCATGGAGCGCGTCTCCGGCCGCACGCTGGAGAACGTCCTGGTCCAGGGCGCGCTCCCGCTCGACATCGCCGTGCAGATCACGGAGGACCTGCTGCTCGCGGTCGACGCCATCGAGCGCGCCGGCATCGTGCACCGCGACATCAAGCCGCCGAACATCATCCTGCAGACCAATGCCGAGGGCATGCTGCGCATCCGGCTGATGGACTTCGGCGTCAGCAAGAACGTGGGCGCCGAGCGCGAGCCCACCCAGAAGACCGACGTGCAGTCCAACCCCTCGCTCACCCAGCAGGGCGCGATCGTGGGCACGCCGCACTACATGGCTCCCGAGCAGATCGTCGGGCCCAGCGTCGACTCGCGCGCGGACCTGTACGCGGTC
>JBEVNG010000246.1:0-12329 GCA_040508235.1 Polyangiales bacterium
GTCGTTCGAAGTTCGGCCTGCGTCGCGCGACGGCGGACGCTCTCCGTCATCGTCCGGAAACACGTCGAGCTCGGGCAGGATGGCGCTCTGCGCGCACGCCGCACCGCTCATCGCGAAGGCAACCACCGCGGAAGCAAGAAGAGTTGCACGCATATCGAGGCCGACGTTATGGGCGTGCCGTAAAAATGGCAACACAAGTCCGTCAGCGAGAGCGGTTAAGTCTAGTCAGAACAGAGTAAGGTCTGCAGCGCACGGCATGCTCGGACAACGTGCATCGATTCTCGCTCGCGCGAGCGACCGCGCGTCGAGCTCAGCCGTCCGTCGCCTTCCGACGCGGAGCGAGTGCGTGCACCTCCGAGGGCGGCTGCTCTTCTGCCGGAGCGTCGCTCGCGAGTGAGCCGATGCAGCGCTGCAGCTTGTCGCGCAGGTCGAGGATCTCCGCCGGCGACAGCTCCGCGAGCAGCGTGCGCTCGACGTGCGCGGTGGCGCGGTCGCACGTGAGCACGACACGCCGGCCCTCCGGCGTGAGGTGGGTGCGCAACACGCGCCCGTTCTCGGGATCCGGCGTGCGCTCGACCCAGCCGCGACGCTCGAGCGCCACCACGATCTGGTTCATCGCCTGCGCGGAGACGAACGCGCGTCGTGCGAGCTCCGCCGAAGAGAGGCCCTTCTTGCTCTGCAGCGCGCTCAGCGTCGCGTACTCGGCGGTCGAGACCTCGTGCTCGTGCAGAGCGGCATCGAGCCGAGCGCGCAACCCGCGCTCGGCCCACTTGATCAGGTACATGACTCGCGCTGCCATCGCTCGCTCACCCTCCCTGCGTCGCTCGCATCAGGTGCCTTCCGTGGGGCTGCGCAGCACGTTTCCTTCGTCCCGGAACTGCGCTGGCGTCGTCCCGAAGTAGCGCTTGAACGCGCGTCGGAACGAGTTTACCTCACGGTAGCCGAGGCTGGCGGCGATCGACGGCGAGCGCCGGCCGTACTGCACGATCCAGTTCGCGGCCAGCTCCATGCAGACGGCCTCGCGCAGGTCCTTGAAGGTGATGCCCTCGTCCTCGAGGCGACGGCGCGCGGAACGCGCCGACATGTTCCAGCTCGACGCGAGCGCATCGAGCTCCACCCGCGCCGGATGGTCCGCGACCAGCAGCATCTGGCGCACGCGATTGGCCCAGGTGCTGCGCTCGCCCGCGACCAGGAAGCGCTGGCGCGTGAAGCGCTCGTAGGCATCCGCGAACGCGGCGTCGCTGCCGTGGCGTGCGCGCGCGACCGCCGCGCTGGGCAGCGCGATGCCGTTCAGCGCGCTGTCGAAGCTGACCGAACCGGGAAAGAACGCGCGGATCAGGTCGTGATGCGCCGGCGCGCGGAACGCGAAGCGGACCTCCACCTTGTCGCGGTACGACGGCCCGAGGAACTCGGTGGTCAGCCGGTGCGCGAGGGTGGCCGTGAACTGGGCCTCGAGCTGCGCGTCGGCCGACGTGGCGTCGACCGCATGCCCCAGCACGATCTCCTGCTCCGTCTTGTCCATGCGCCAGGCCGGACCCCCGAGCACGATGCGACGAACGAGCAGGAAGCGCTCGAACGCCTGCTGCATGGTCACGCTCGACATCAGCAGAGGGCCGACGAAGTGCAGATGATCGGACGTCAGCAACGACGCCAGCCGCACGCCCGCGGCCGGGTCCCGCAGCCTCTGCGACACGGTGCGCAGGAGTGCGACGAACGCTTGCCGCGAGATGGCATGGGCGGGATCCGCGAGCCCACCCTGCTCCGTGGCTTCGAGCTCGGGCACCTCCAGCGGCACACCCAGCTCACGCGCTGCGGACGCGACGGCCTTGGCCACCACCAGCGACACCATGTTGATGTCGACATCCTCCGCGCCAACCGCCAGGTCGCGGACGTTCAAACGAGGCGCGAGCACGGACCCTCCACGGCCTTCGGGATCGGCCAGCACGCGTTCGTTCGCATCGCGAACAGACGACCGGTTGCCCACTGGTCGAACCAGACCGATCGCTGGATCGCCCTTGTTTTCCGTTCGGAACGCGACTGCGTTCACGAGGTTGGTTTGCGAAGGTGTACTCGGCACACCGTAGGGAGACCGCATCTTACGTCCGGACGCAATATCAATTTACTTGTCACGCTCAAGTTGTCGCTCGGATGAGAGCCGTGTTGCGCAAATGTCCGCCCTGGATCCCTCTCGACTTGGCCCGATATGCCGCGGAGAGGCCCCTTCCGGGGCGATTGGCCGAAAGCTGCATACGGAAAGTCGCGCGGCTAATCGGACACCTGGGGTAAGGCTAATTTGCACCCCACCCGGAGCGATCGCGCGTGAACGGCGAAGCCATCCAGCATGCTCCCCAGGAGCCCATCAGTCGTCGCTACCAGCTCACCGATCAGCTGGCCTGGCACGAGCTGAGCGTCACCTATCGGGCGCGTGACCTGCACACGGGGAGCTGGGTCGCGCTGCGCCGGCTGCGCTCCACGGTCGCGCTCGGTTCGAGCGCGATGCGACGCTTCGAGCGCGAGTTCGAGCTGCTCTCGACGCTGCGTCACCCCGCCGTGGTGCGTGCGCTCGACTACGACTGGGACGACGAGGGTCCGTTCTACACCACCGAGTACGTGGAGGGGCGCGAGCTGATCACCGTCGCTCCGCTGCACTGGCGGGTCGCCTGCTTGAACCTGCGCCGGCTCGCCTCCGCCCTCGGCATGCTTCACACGCGTGGCATCCTGCATGGGCGGCTGAGCCCCAGCCGTGTGCTGGTCGGCCCGGGTGGTGCGTGGAAGCTGGCGGAGCTGAGCACCGCGGTGCCGGTGGGCGCCACCTCCTCGCTGGGTGGTGCGTACGGCGCGCCGGAGGCGACCACTGCCTGCCTCGACGCGCGTGCGGACGTCTACTCGCTCGGTGCGCTCGCGTTCTTCGTGCTCAGCGGCGAGCACCTCACCGTGCCGCGCGCGGGCACCCCCCATGTCCAGGTGCCACGCGTCTCGTCCGTCGTGCGCGACGTGCCGGCCGCGCTCGACGAGCTGCTCCGCTCCATGGTGCAGGTGGACCGGGACGTGCGGCCCGCCAACATGGCGGAGGTGATCGTGCGCCTGAGCGCGATAGGTCAGCTGGAGCCGGAGCCCGCCGCGATCGCCGTGCGCATCGCCGACAGCTACCTCGCCACTCCGCCGGTGCTCGGACAGCAGCGCGCGCTCGGCGCGATCACGGAGGCGCTGACCTCCGCCGAGCACGGCCGCGGCAAGACGCTGCAGCTGGTGGGCGAAGGCGCCGCACGCATCGTCGAGGAGACCGTGCGACTGGCGCGCTTTGGTCGCTGGGAGGTGCTGCGACTCGGCGCGCTCGAGCAGGCTACCGATCACGAGTCGCCGCATGACTCGATGATCCGCAAGACCGCGCTCGGCTCGCATGCGCGCCTGGACCTCGAGCAGCTGGTTGAGCGCCTGGGCGACGCCACGCAGCGGCCGCTGCTGATCGCGGTCGAGAACCTGCACCACTGCTCGCAGGAACACCTGGAGTCTTACTGTCAGCTCGCGCAGCGCGTGGAGAGCGCGCACGCGATGTTGCTGCTGACCGGCGTTCCAGATCAGCTCGCCGGCGAGCATGACGCTCTGCGCATACTGCGCGGCGGCGCCGTCAGCGTGGGCGTCGAGCCGCTGCGCAGCGAGCAGACCACGAGCCTGGTGCAGAGCCTGTTCGGCGACGTGCCGCGCTGTGCACTGGCCGCGCGCTGGCTGCACGATGCCGCCGCCGGCAACGCCGCGCGCGTGGTGAAGCTGGCACGCGAGCTGGTGAAGGACGGCTCGGCCCGCTACCTCGATGGCGCGTGGGTGTTGCCGACGCGCAGGCCACGCACGAGCACGCGCGAGCGCACGCCGCGCCACATGCCGTATCCAGAGGGTGCTCCGCGCGAGGCGCTCACCGCACTGGCGCTGCTGCGCACGCCACCGGAGCTCGCGCTCGCGCGCTCGTTGCTCGCCTACCTGCAGCCCGGGCGCGACCTGCTCTCCTTGCTGCTGCAGGAGCGTCTCCTGATCGACGACGGAGGCATGGTGCGCTTCAGCTCGCGCATGCTGCGCGACGCGCTGCGCGAGGAGCCGCTGGCGCTGCGACGTGCGCTGCATCGTCGGCTGGCCGAGGCCTGGCTCGCGCACTCGTCGCACTCCTGGTGCAACGTGGAGGCGAGCTGGCACCTGCTCGAAGCCGGAGAGTCCGAGCACGCCGTGCTGATGCTCGCGCGCACCGCGGCCACTGCACCACTCATGCACGTGGCACGCCCTTCCGCTCCGTGGGGAGAGGTCTTCGCCGCCGCGTTGCGGGCGTGTCCGGCGCGCTCGACGTACTTGCGCATGGCGCTGTTGAGTGGGCTGGTGCACGCGGGCCTCTACGAGGACAGCCGCTGGTACCGCAAGTACGCGGACGAGACGATCGGCGCGTTCGAGCGGGTCACCGGCTTTGGCATGGCGCGGCGGCTGCGCCCGATGGTCGGCGCACCGCTGGCGTTGATAATCGCCTCCGTGGTGACGGCGCTGCGCTTCTGGTTCACGCCGAGCAGCCAGCGCGTGCGCTCGCTGGCGGGCACGTACGAGCACGCCTTGATCACCAAGATGGCGCTGCTCGGCGCCGCGGCCGGCTGCTTGGATCTCGAGCGTGCCCAGCAGATCGCGCGCGTGCTGGAGCCGCTCAAGGTGCTGCGCGACCGCGAGACGGTGCGCATCGTGCTGCGGCTGGCCGAGGGCCTGAAGCTGCTGGCCTCCGACTCGCCGGGCCGTTCCCACGCCGCGCTGCGCGAGGTGATCGACACGCTCGCCGACCCGACGCGCTGCAGTGCGCTCTCGTCGCCGCAGCGCGCGACGCTCGCCGCGGGTGCACACTACGCATGCGGCCTGCTGGCGGTGCATCGCCTGCGCATGGACGCCGCCGAGCAGAGCGCCGACTACCTGGCGCGCACGGGCATGCCGCTGTTCGTGTCGGTCGCCGGGCTGATCCGGCAGCTGACGCGCGCGCACCGCGGCGAGGTCACGCAGGCGGAGGTCGCACGCCGCGCGCTGGAGCATCGGTTCCCGGACCTGGGCGCGAACTGGCAGCGTACGCCGTGGGAACAGGCGTCGCTGGTGCTACCGGCACTCAGCTCGGGAGACCTGCTGGCGCTGCGTCAGCTTGCGGAGTCGCTGCAGGCGCTCTCGCGCGAGGTGCCGTCGCTGGTCAGCTACCAGCGCCTGGCCAGCAAGGCCTCGCGCTTCGTCGAGGAGTCGCTGGACGACTCGCTCCAGGATCCCAAGCGCGCGCTGAGGCTGATGTCGGCGGCGCAGCACGAGGGCCCGGTGTTCGAGCAGCGCGCGTTGATCGGCTCGGCGCGCCTACAGTCGACGCTGGCCTCCCTGATGAACGCCGCTGGTTGCCACCGCGAGGCCGCGGACACGTGCGCCAAGGCGCTGGCGCGCATGGAGCCGGGCGACGAGGAGTTCACGGCGTTCTTCCTGGAGCTGGAGCTGCAGCACGCGCTCGCGCAGTCCGGCCTGGGGGAAGAACGCGAGGCGCTCGTGGCGCTGGACCGTCTGCTGGAGCGCGTTCGAGACAGCCAACATCCGCTCGTGCTGGGGCGTGTGCACGAGGTGCGCGCGCTGGTGGCGCTCGAGTGGTCACGCGGTGCGAGCTTCCAGCGCGAGCTCGCGCTGGCCGAGCGCTGGTATCGCAGCGCCGCCAACGTCAGCTCGCTCGCGCGCATCGAGCGGCTCGCCTTCCGCGCGGGCGATGCGCGCCACGAGCTCGCCGCATTGCCGGCGCCGCTACCCATGCACGCAAGGACGCGTGCATGAACACGATCACCATGATGCCCGGCGGTGTCCACCGACGGTCGTCGTCTGTCCACGTCTGACCAGGCGCTACGTGGTTCATCGAATCCACGAGCGAACATTCTTGTGACCGCCTATCCCGTCAGCTACTCCTCCCCCACCAAACACGGCGTACTGTCCAATCAGACTACGCTCCACTCTCCACGCTCGACACCGAGTCAGCATCGAGTCGTAGTGCAAAGGCGTTCCAACCAAGACGACGTCCCACCAGTCCGGTTGCTGGGCGTGCACGAGCGAGACGAGTCCGAGGCCGGCGAACACGTGGTGATCTCCCTGGTGTTCGTGCGCGCGGTGCTCGATCTGATCCGCGAGCGCGCACCGCAGCTGAGCTTCCCCGAGCTGAGCCAGGTCGACCTGAGTACGCTGTCCGATCCGAGTCTGGGCATCGCCCGCCACGACTTCAGCGCGATGCTGATGCGCGTCGCGGACGAGCTCAACGACCCGCACTTCGCGATCTCGGTCGGCGCACAGCTCCAGCCGTCGCATCTGCACATCGTTGGACCACTGGTCATGAACAGCACGACCTCGCGTCGCGCGCTGGAGACCTCGGCCGAGCTGCAGCGCAGCGTGATCGGTGGCGCATCCTGGAAGCTGACCAACCAGGACGGCGAGGCACGCATCGAGCATCCGATGAGCACGCTGCCCAGCGCGCGCATCGACGCGGACCTGTACGTGGCCAGCACCTACCGCGGCTGTCTGCTGTACTGGGGCGAGAGCGTGCGACCTTACTTGCGTGCGCAGTTCGCCTACCCCACGCCGGCGGACCTTACCCACTATCACGCGCTGTTCGGAGCCAACGTCAGCTTCGACGCGCCGGTCAGCGGCGTGGCCTTCCCGGAGCACATGCTGGACGTGGTGCGGTCGAGCGTCGACCCTCGTTTCGCAGAGAACCTCGCGGAATTCGCGCGCGCCAACTACCTCCGCGAGGTGCCCTCGCAGGCGGCTTCCACGGTGGTGCGCATGGCGCTCGTCTCGGCCAACTCGCTGCGCGGCATCGAGCTCGCGCAGATCGCCTCCGAGTTCGGCATGTCCGAGCGCACGCTGCGACGGCGCCTGGAGCGCGAGCACACCACGTTCCGCAGGATCCGCGAGCAGGTCCGGCTGGAGCGCGCGCTGCAGCTGCTGCAGACCACGACGCAGACGATCAAGGAGATCGCCAACGATGTGGGTTACTCGGAGGTAAACGCCTTTCGGCGTGCTTTCAAGAGCTGGTGTGGCGAATCGCCTTCCGCCTTTCGCGATGGGAAGGGATGATCAGCGAGGTCGATGCAAGCCTCCACGCCACCGCCCGCGCAGCGCCTCGGTGAAGCAGCGCTGATCGCCGAGCGCTACGAGCTGCTCGGGCTGATCGCGCAGGGAGGCATGGCGACCGTCCATCGAGCACTGGATCGCGTGTCCGGCACGGAGGTCGCACTCAAGCGCGCGACGCGCGACAACAGCGCCACTTGGGAGCTGGCGCTGCTCGCCTTTGAGCGGGAGTACCAAGTCTTGAGCGCCATGGATCATCCACGGACGATCCGCGCCCTCGACTACGGCATCGATGAACAGGGACCGTTCTACACCATGGAGCTGGTCTCCGGGCGTGATCTGGCCGCTCTGGCACCACTCCCATGGCAGGACGTCTGCCTACACCTGCGGGACCTCGCGACCTGCCTCTCGCTGCTGCACGCGCGCCGCCTGCTCCATCGCGACCTGAGCCCGCGCAACGTCCGCATCGACCACGACGGTCGCTGCAAGCTGCTCGACTTCGGGGCGCTCGGCGAGTTCGGCTACGCGAACGCGGTGATCGGCACCGCGCCGCTGATCCCGCCCGAGGCGGTGCGCGGCGAGTACCTCGATCAGCGCGCCGACCTGTACTCGCTCGGTGCGCTCGGCTACTGGGCGCTGACCGGCCGACACGCGCACGACGTACGCAAGATCGCGGAGCTGCCCGATCGCTGGAACGAGCCCACGCCGCACGCGTCCGCGGTCGCGGCCGAGGTGCCCGCCGCACTCGATGCCTTGCTGGCGTCGCTGATGAGCGTCGATGTGATGGCGCGTCCGAGCAGCGCCGCCGAGGTGATCGCGCGGCTCGACGTGATCGGCGAGCTGCCGCTGGTCGGTGACGAGGAGCGACGACGGCTCGCGTTCAGCTTCCTGGCCTCGCCTCCGTTCGTGGGTCGAGACAGCGAGCTCGCGCAGCTGACGGCGGACATCCAGTCGGCGCGTGCGGGCATGGGCCGCGCGTGTCGCATCACCGCCGCGGCAGGCGTCGGTCGCTCGCGCTTGCTGACCGAGCTCGGCCTGAACGCGCAGCTGGCTGGCTGCGTGCTGCTGCGTGCGGACGCGAGCCATCGCCCACAGCAGCTCGGGGTCGTGCGCGAGCTGGTGCTGCGGCTGGCGAACGCGCTGCCGGAGCTCGCGCGCACCAAGGCTCGCCCGCACGCGGCGGCGCTGCGCGCGTTGGGCACCGACGTCGAGCGCCGGCTCGGCTTGCCTCCGGCGACCGATCCGCCGCGCGGTCGCGAGCCACGCCCCGAGCCACCGCGTACGCTCGCGGACTGGTTCATCGAGGTGGCGCATCAGCAGCCGCTGGTGGTGCTGATCGACAACCTGGAGGCGGTCGATCCGCCGAGCCTCGCGGTGTTGCTCGCGCTGGCGGTGCGCGTGTCGTCCGAGCCGCTGATGCTGGTGCTGGCGGAGCGCAGCGAGCACCAGGACAGCCGGCGCAGCTTCTCGCTGTTGCGCGCGCAGTGCACCACGCTTGGCCTCGGCAACCTGCGCCCCGGCGAGACCAGCGCGCTGGCGCGTTCGCTGTTCGGCACCACGCTGCACGTGGAGCGCTACGGCGAGTGGCTGCACGAGCTCACCGACGGCAACCCGCTGCACTGCATCGAGCTCACGCGTCGGCTGATCGCGCAGGACGTGGTGCGCTACGAGGGTGGCATCTGGCTGTTGCCGATGACGCGGCCACAGATCGCGCTGCCTGCGGGCCTGGAGGGTGCGCTGGTGCTGCGCATGCGCGAGCTGCGTCCCGGCTCCAGCGAGCTGGCACGCTGCCTGAGCTTGCTGCGTGGCGAGGCCACGCGCGAGCTGTGCCTACGGCTCGCTTCCGTGGAAGCCTCCGCCGGGCGCACCGCCGAGCATCGCGCGCTCGGCCTGCTCGACGAGCTGGTGCGTCACGACGTGCTGCGCATGAGCGCGAGCGGCTACGGCTTCACCAGCGCCGCGCTACGCGACGCGATCCGGCGCGACACCGGTGGACGCCGCGCGGCGCGCCTTCACGCGCGGCTCGGAGAAGTGCACGTGGCGCTGGCGCCCGGCGACCCGACCAAGCAGCTGGAGGCGGGCTGGCACTTCATCAACGCGGGCGAGGAGCTACGCGGCGCGGACCTGATCGCACAGGTGCTCGCCACCACCAACGCGCTGTACGGCCTGGTCGCGGACGGCCTGCCTATTGGTTTGTACGCCGAGCGCGCGCTGCAGGTGTACAAGGACCATCGCTACAGCGCCTATCAGCGCGCGCCGCTGCTGTGCGCGCTCTCGCTGGCCTCCTTCTGGGAGAACTACGAGTTCCTTGGGCGCTACGGGGACGAGGCACTCGACGCGGCGGAGCAGCTGGCCGGGCTCGGAACCGCGCGCCGGGTGTCGCGCTACCTGGGTGCGATCCTCGGCGTGTCGGTCGCATTCTGGCTGAGCTGGATCCGCTACCTGGTCCAACCCAGGAAGGCGCGCGGCTCGTCGTTCGCCGCGATGATGATGCAGATGCACGCCATGTTCGCGCCGCTGGTGGGTGCGACCACGCTGGCGCTCGACTCGGATCGCGCGCTGCGCATCGCACGCATGATCGAGCCGTACGGAAAGCTGCCGCTGCGCTCGGCGCTGCGCGCGATCCACGACTACTGCATCGCGGTCCAGGAGCTAGGTCGCGAGAACCTAGCCAGGGCCGTCCCGATGTTGAGCGAGATCGGCGAGCGCGTGAAGGACCCCGCGCGCGTGCCGCTGCTGCCCGATGCGGGGCGCCGGCTGCTGGCCACGGGCACGTACATCGCGCGCGGCATCTTTGGGGTGCTGCAGGCCGACGGCAAGAACGCGCTGCAGATGATCCACGACATGGAGAACGTGGGCATGCGCCTGCACACCGTGATCGCGAGCCAGCTGCGCTACCTCTACCACGCGCTGCGCGGAGAGCTGAAGCTCGCGCAGCAGCAGCGGGAGCAGGTCGAGGTGCACGCCGCGCAGCTGGGCATGAGCTGGCAGATCGATCTCTGGGAGCCGGCCGCGCTGCTGCCGCTGCGACTCGCGACGGGTGACCTGGTCGGCATGGCGCAGACGATGCACCGCTTCGACGAGCTGGTTCGCTTCGCGCCCGCGCTCGCCTTCTATCGCCGGCTCGCCGAGCTGCAGCTCGGACTGCTTCAGGACGGCGACATCGAGCAGCTGGTGCAGGAGGCGCTACACATCGTCGACTCGCGCGAGCCGCGCTCGTTCATCGGCTGGACCGGCACGGTCGCGACGATCGCGGCCGGCTACAACCGCCTGGGCCAACACAAGCGCGCGCGCGAGCTGTGCGACCGCGCGATCACGTCGATCACCGACGCCGACCGCGAGTTCGTGAGCCTGTTCCTGGAGGTCGAGCTGCAAGCGAGCATCGCGGACGCCGCGCTCGGCGAAGGCGACCGTGCGCTGGCGCGCCTGGAGCACCTGCGCGTGCGCCACGAGCCCAGTGGCCATCCGCTGGCGCTCGGACGCATCCACGCTCTGATGGCGCGGCTGGCGTTCCAGCGCGGACGGCGGCGCGCCTATCTGCAGCACAAGCAGCAGATGGAGTTCTACCTGAGGCCGACCGACAACCCGCCGCTGATCGCCCTCTGCGAGAGCGTCAACGAGCTACAGCGCAGCCTCGACACGCCCAAAGACCGACGGCGTTAGTCGAGCGTCAGTCGTTGCCGTCGGGGATGCCGTCGCTGTCGCGGTCGAGCGCGATGCGGCGGCCGCTGCGGGGCGGCACGGCCGTGAAGGTGACCGGGCCGTCGCTGGTGAGCGCGCGGACCTGGTTCTCCGTGGCGGGCAACGTCAGCAGCTTGTCGCGCTCGTACAGACCGGTCAGCGGGCTGTACAGGAACCCGAGCTCGCTCGCGCCGCTGCGCACCTTGACCACGAGGTCACACTCGCCCGCGAACGCGCGCTGCTTGAGCAGCGTGATGCGCGGGTTGACGTGTGCGCTGTTGCTCGCCGTCAGCGTGATCTGCTGGCCGACGATCGGCGCCAGGTTGTTGTCGAACGCGAGCATGAACGACTCCAGGTCGCGTCGCAGCTGCATGCCGCCCGCGTCGCGCGGGATGCCGAAGGGATTGGGGAACTGATCGTCGATCGGGCGCTGCGAGAACAGCGTCGCACCGACGAAGCGATAGATGGTGTCGGCCTCGCCGCTGTGCGTGAAGCCGAAGCCGCGCACCTGCTCGCCCTGGAAGCCGTCGATGTTGAACGGCGCCGGGATCGGCGCCGCCAGCGGCGGGCGCGGCTTGGGCACGTCGATCGGCAGACCGAACGTGTTGGGCGAGCCGAACATGCCGATCTTCTGATACATGTTCCGCAGGTGCGGCACCTTCATGAACTGCGGCTCGCTCTCGAACGAGTAGCGACCGTCGGAGCCGAAGAAGCCGGGCTTCTTGACGCCGAACAGCGCGTTGCCGAGCGGATCGAGCGTGTGGCAGCCGTTGCAGTTCTGGAACGTGTCCACCGCCAGCGGCACGCCGGCGAGGTTGTTGTTGTAGAAGCTCTTGGCCGCTTGCTGGCTCGCGGTCAGAGAGTTGTCCAGGTTGCGGACCGGGTTGGGCGGATACATCACCTGCATGATGAAGCTCGAGAAGTCTTGCATCTGACTGTTGGTCAGCTCGCTCGCGCGCCCGAGTAGACCCGGGAACGCGACGTTGAACTTCTTGAACGCGGCGACCTCGTCGAAGGTTCCGATGTCCGGCTGCAGGCTGACCAGCACGTCGTTGCCGCCGGTGCGATCACCGCGCCAGTGCATCGGTCCGTGGTTGGCCATGCCGCGCAAGCTCTGCGTGGTCATCGGACCCTTGAGCGGGTGGTGATCCGGCGACGGCATCAAGGTGGGGATCACCGGGATCGTGAACGGCCCCGGGCTTCGCACCACCTGCCCATCGGGATCACCGAGATCCCAGGCCAAGCTGTCGAAGTCGCCGAAGATGTGGCAGCTGGCGCAGGCCGAGTCGCCATGGGCCGAGGTCAACGTCGCGTCGTACAGGAAACGGCGGCCGTTGGTGATCGACGGCGGCTCGGGATTGTACATCTTGACGTGGGCCGCCTCGGTCTTGGTCTGCGTGTTGACCGTGGAGATGCCGTTGTCGTAGCGGGTCAGCACGTACGCAAGCTTGCGCGTGTTGTCGAGCACGACGCCGGTCGGACCACCGCCCGTCAGCAAGACCTGGTTCGCGGTCGAGGGTACGAAGCTGTCGTTCTCCAGCTCGCTGGTCTTG
>JBEVNG010000257.1:0-8030 GCA_040508235.1 Polyangiales bacterium
CAGCGCACGAAGTGCCGGGACAAGCCGCGTACGTTGGCGCTGCGCAGCGGGAACACCGCGCGGGGCGCGGCGCTGTTGAGCAACACCACCGCGCGAGGCGTCAGCCGCGTCGCGAGCTTCTGCGCGATCAGCCCACCCATCGAGTGCCCGATCAGGATCGGATGCGCAAAGCGTGCACAGGCGCGCGCCGCGGCGTCGACGCAGTCCTCGAAGCCCACCCCGGCCAGCTCCGCATCGTGCGCGCCGGCGTGGTGGGCCGGCAGCGTCACCGCATCGCACACGTAGCCGCGCTCGGCGAACGCGGGCAGCCAGCGGTCCCAGACGCCGCGCTGGCTCCACATGCCGTGGATGAACACGACGCCGGTGGCCATCACGGCGCTCTGCTCGCGCCGAACTCGACGCGCTCCGGACGGTACTTGCCCTTCTTGCCGAGCGGCGGCTCGCCGATGTCGAGGTGTGCCTTGGCCAGCTCGCGCTTCAGCTCGCCGCGGAACATGTGGTAGTCGACCTGCGTCGAGTGGCGCGCGCCGCCGTCGAACTCGTAGTGCGGGTGCTCCATCTCGTGCTGGATCGCGGCCGCCATGTCGCGAGGGCGCTGGTACAGGCCGAGGATCTCCGCGCACGCCAGCATCGCCTGGTAGTCGGCAAGCGGCCAGATGCAGCCGAAGGGCTGGAACAACCCGATGAAGTACAGGTTGTCGAAGCGGGCGTGCATCATCTTGCGGAACAACGGCACGCGCTCCACGTCCTCGAAGTCGACGACACTCTTGTCGAAGAACGGGAACGAGATCCGAAAGCCGGTGCACGCGCACACGATGTCGTAGTCCTCGCGCGAGCCGTCGCTGAACACCACCGTGTTGCCCTCGAAGCGGTCGATGCCCGGACGCGGCTTGATGCGGCCGTGGCGGATGAAGTCGAGCAGGTCCGAGTTGGCGGTGGGATGGTGGCTGAGCACCGGCTTGACGTTCTCCGGCAAGCCGTAGTTCGCGTACGGCCCCTGCAGGATGTTCATCATCAGCGTCATCGCGCGCTGCTTGAGGAAGCGCGGCACCCACTTGGTCTTCTCCGCGAACACGTCGGTGGGCTGGCCGAACACGAATTTGGGCAAGAACCACTGCGGTCCGCGCATCGACAGCGCGACCGCGCCCGCCACGCGCGCGGACTCGACCGCGACGTCACAGGCGGAGTTGCCCGCGCCGATCACCAGCACGCGCTTGCCGCGCCACGACTCGTCCACGCCCTTGAAGTCGTGCGAGTGCATGTACTTTCCCGCGAACTCGCCGGGGATCTCGGGATAGCGCGGGTTCCAGTGGTGGCCGTTGGCGACCATCAGCACGTCGAAGCTCTCGCTGGCCACGTTGCCGACCGGATCCCGGTAGCGGACGCTGAACTGGCCCGTGTCCTCGCGCGTGACCTGCTCCACCACGTGCTCGAAGCGCACCTTGGGAAGCACGCCGAAGTGCCGCGCGTAGGCGTCGAAGTACGCCTGCACCTGGCGGTGGTTCGGGTAGTCCGGATACACGTCCGGCATCGGGAAGTTCTCGTACTCGGACAGCCGCTTGCTGCTGATGATGTGGGTATTCTCGTAGACGCTGGAGTGGCCGGTCTTGGCGTTGAACACCCAGTTGCCGCCGACCTTGTCGTTCTTCTCGAACACCACCACGGAGAGGCCGGCTTGCAGGCAGTTCTTGGCGGCGGCGATGCCGCTGGGACCCGCGCCGATGATGCAGACTCGCTTGCTCATGATCAGCTCCTAGTTGGCGCGCAGGCCGAGCATGGCGCGTGCTTCGGCGGGGGATGCGACCGCGCGACCGGCGCGCTCGGCGCACCGCGCCAGCTCCTGCAGCAGCTCGCCGTTGCCGTCGGCGCGCGAGCCGTCCGGCATGTAGAACGTGTCCTCCAGGCCGGTGCGCAGCATGCCGCCCAGCTCGGCCGCCAGCTGGTGCAGCGGCCAGATCTCCTCGCGCCCGATCAAGGTGGTCTGCCAGGGCGCGTCAGCGGGCTTGACGCGCAACAGCCAGCGCAAGAGCTCCGCATCGACGGGCATGCCGGACGCGACGCCCATCACGAAGTTGTAGTGCGGGCGCTGGGTCATGCCGTTGCGCACGTAGAGGTCGACCGAGCGCGCGATGCCCACGTCGAAGCACTCGAACTCCGGCTCCGCGCCCACCTCGTGCATCGCCTTCAGCATCTCGCCGACCTTGGCCACGGGGTTGTCGAACACCATCGGTGGCCAGGCCCAGTTGCCGTCCTGCTTGAGCTTGAGGTAGTTCAGCGTGCCCGCGTTGGCGGCGGCCAGCTCCGGCTTGATGCGACGCAGGCATGCGATTGGCCCGGAGACATCGGGGCCCACGATGCCGGTGGTCTGGTTGATGATGATGCCCGGGCAAGCCTCGCGGATGGCGACGTCGATGGCGGCGGCGACCTCCGGATCCCACGACGGCAGGTGGCCACGCCCGGCGCCCTGATCGCGAAAGTGGATGTGGATGATCGAGGCGCCGGCGTTGTACGCATCGCGCGCGGAGCGGGCGAGCTCCGACGGTGTGACCGGCACCCTGTGTTGCTTCGGGTCGGTCAGCACGCCGTTGATCGCACACGTAAGAATCGCCTTGTCCATCACGCCTCCAGCTCGATCAGCAGCTCATTCGCGGCGACTTGCTCGCCCGCCTGGCGGTGGTGCTGCTTGACGGTGCCCGCGCAGCCGGCGAACACCTTGACTTCCATCTTCATCGCCTCGACCACGAGCAGCAGCTCGCCCGGCTGCACGGCGCTGCCCACGGGAGCGACGATGCGCGCGAGCGTGCCGGCCAGCGGCGCGACCACACGCGTGGGGTCGCTCTTGGCTTGCGCCGACCGCAGCGCGCTGGGCTCCTGAAACACGAACACGCTGCCCGCCTCCGCGAGCTGCACGGTATCGGGCGTACACAACAGGCTGCGCGTGGAGCGCACCCCTTGGAGCTCGTAGCGAACCTCTCGCTCGCCGCGCGCCAAGATCTGCACGCCGTGCTGCCCGACCTGCCAGCCATCGCGCAGTCGTCGCACACGCGCGCTACGGGTCTGGCCCTCGCAGGCGAGCGTGATCGTGAGCTCCGCGACCGAGGCAGAGCGCAGCACCGGCTCCGCGCTCCCGCCCGCGCGCAGCACGAAGGCCAGCGCCCACAGCTCCGGCGAGGGCTCGGGAGGCTTCACGTCCCAGCCGTCGAGCATCGACGTGTGCATACGCGCCGACGTGAACTCTTCGCTGGCCAGCAGATCGCAGAGGAAGCGCGCGTTGGTGCGCGGGCCGAACAACGCCGCGCTCTGCAGCGCGTGCCGCAAGCGACGCGTGGCATCCTCCCGCGTGCTGCCGTGTGCGATCACCTTGGCGATCATCGCGTCGTAGAAGGGCGTCACCTCGCTGCCCGTCTCGACGCCCGCGTCGATGCGCACACCGGGCGCGCTCGCACGCTCGACGTCGAAGCGCAGCACCTTGCCGGTCTGCGGCGTGAAGCCCGCGTACGGGTCCTCCGCGTACAGGCGCGCCTCGATCGCGTGCCCGTTCGTGGAGGACGGAAACTTCGACAACGCTTCACCCGCGGCGACGCGGAGCTGCAGCTCGACCAGATCCAGGCCGGTCACCAGCTCGGTCACGGGATGCTCGACCTGAAGGCGCGTGTTCATCTCCAGGAAGAACGGCTCGCCCGCCTGGTCGACGATGAACTCGATGGTGCCCGCACCGCGATACCCGACGGCACGCGCCGCGGCCACCGCCGCCTCGCCCATGCGCGCGCGCAGCGCCTCGCCGACGATCGGCGACGGCGCCTCCTCGATCACCTTCTGCCGCCGACGCTGCGCCGTGCAGTCGCGCTCGCCGAGCTGAGCCACGTTGCCGTGCTCATCCGCGAACACCTGCACCTCGACGTGGCGCCCACGCTCGACGAAGCGCTCCAGCATCAGCTCCGGGTTGCCGAACGCGCTCTGGGCCTCGACGCGCGCGGACTCCAGCGCCTCGGCTAGCTCACTGGCCGAGCGCACGATCCGAATGCCGCGTCCTCCGCCGCCGGCAGTCGCCTTTACCAGCAGCGGGAAGCCGACGCGCGCTGCCGCCTCGGCATCGAGCTGTCCCGACGCGCCGGGCACCACCGGCACGCCGGCCTCTTGCATGCGCGCCTTGGCCTTCGCCTTGTCGCCCATCAGCCGGATCGCGCTCGCGGGGGGCCCGATGAAGACGAGCCCGGCGCGCTCGCACGCCTCGGCGAACTCCGCATTCTCGGACAGAAAGCCGTAGCCCGGGTGCACCGCGTCGGCGCCCGCGCGCTTGGCCGCGTCGATCAGCAGCTCCGCGCGCAGGTAGGTGTCCGAGGCCTTGTTGCCCGGCAGACGGACCGCGCTGTCGGCCAGCGCGACGTGCGGCGCCGAGGCATCCGCGTCGCTGTACACGGCCACGCCGCGATACCCGAGCGCCCGCGCCGCGCGCAGCACACGGCAGGCGATCTCGCCCCGGTTGGCCACCAGCACCGTCGCGAAGCGGCTCATGCCTCGCTCCGTTGCCACGCGGGTGCGCGCTTCTCGACGAACGCGCGGATACCCTCGCCACCTTCCTCGCTGCTCAGCTGCTCCGAGAACTGCCGCGCCGCATGGCCGATGAACTCGCTCAGCGCCGC
Source organism: Polyangiales bacterium (assembly GCA_040508235.1). Lineage (GTDB taxonomy): Bacteria > Myxococcota_A > Polyangia > Polyangiales > DASUME01 > DASUME01. Next base: position 4,644 of record JBEVNG010000257.1, read on the forward strand.
GTCGCGTGCACCCAGCACCAGGCGCTTGGTCACTCGCGTCGCGCGTGGTGCGCAGCGCAGCAGACGGATCAGCAAGCTCTTCAGGCCCTGCTCGACGTCCGTGTGCAGCTCGTGCACGAGGCCTATCGCCAGCGCCTCCTTGGCGCTCACCTTGCCGCCCATGAGCGCCAGCCGCTTGGCCTGGGCAAAGCCGAGCCGCTCGATCAAGAACGGCGCGATCTGCGCCGGCGCGATGCCGAGCGAGGTCTCCGGCAGGCCGAACGACGCGCTCTCGTCCGCCAGCGCGAAGTCCGACGCGCACGCGAGCCCGAAGCCACCGCCGAGCACCGCGCCGTTCAGCACGCACACCGTCGGCAGCGAGAGCTCCGCAAAGGCCGCGCACAGCTCGCCGAACGCCGCGTTGGTGTCGGCCACCGGATCCCCCTCGCCGGCCGGCTGACTGCGCGCTTGCAGCAAGTCCTTCAGGTCGGCGCCCGCGCAGAAGTTGCCGCCCTCGCCGCGCAGCACCAGCACGCGTAGCTCCTGGCGCGCCTCCGCCTGCCGGAACACGTCGCGCAGCTCGCGCACCATGGCGAGCGTCATCGCGTTGCGAGCCTCGGGCCGCGACAGCGTCACCGTCAGCACGCCGCGCTGCTCTTCGAGCACGAGCGTGCTCACTGGGCACCGCGCTTGGGCAGCGTGCCCTCGAAGCGGGCGATGATGCCCAACATCATCTCGTCGGTGCCGCCGCCGATCGACACCAGGCGCCCGTCGCGAAACGCGCGTGCGATCGGGTTGTCGGCGGTGAAGCCCATGCCGCCCCAGTACTGCAGGCAGGCATCGGCCACCTCGCGCGTCAGCCGGCCGCTCTTGAGCTTGGCCATCGACGCGAGCTTGGTCACCTCCTTGCCCGCGACGTACTCCTCGACCGCGCGATACACCAGCGAGCGCAGCGCCTCGACCTCGCAGCGCAGCTCGGCGAGCCGGAAGTGCACCACCTGGTTGTCGATCACCGACCGGCCAAACGCGCGCCGCTCCCGCGTGTACTCGATCGTCAAGTCGATCAGCCGATCCATCATCAGCAGCGTGTTGGCCGCGCCCCACAGGCGCTCTTCCTGGAACTGCAGCATCTGCAGCATGAAGCCCAGGCCTTCTTGCCCGATCAGGTGGCGCACCGGCACGCGCACGTTGTCGAAGAACAGCTGCGCCGTGTCCGAGCTGTGCATGCCGAGCTTGTGGATCTTCTGGCGCTCCACGCCCGCGAGCTCGAGCGGCACCAGGATCAGCGACTTGTTCTTGTGCGGACCACCCTGATCGGACGTGTTCGCGAGCAGGCAGCACCAGTCGGCCTGCATGCCGTTGGTGATCCACATCTTGGAGCCGTTGATCACGTAGTCGTCGCCCTCGCGACGCGCCGTGGTGGTCAGTGCCGCCACGTCCGAGCCGCCGCCCGGCTCGCTGACGGCCACGCAGCCCACCAGCTCGCCCGCGATGCTGGGCGCCAGGAACTCACGCTTGAGCTCGGGGCTGCCGAAGCGCGCCAGTGCCGGAGTGCACATGTCCGTCTGCACGCCGATCGCGAGCGGCACACCCCCGCCGTGACAGCGCCCGAGCTCCTCGGCGACCACCATCGCGTACGAAAAGTCGAGCCCCAGCCCGCCGAACTCCTCCGGGTACTTCACGCCCAGCAGCCCGAGCGTGCCGAGCTTCTTGAACAGCTCGTGCGCGGGGAACGTCTCGGCCGCCTCCCAGGCGTCGAGGTTCGGGTTGATCTCCTGCTCGACGAACTTCTTGACCGTCTTGCGCAGCTGCTTGTGCTGTTCGTTGAATTGCATGGCTTGCCTCGCTCCCGACTACATGCGCGCGACGCCGAACGTGTTCGGCTTGAGCACCCGTGCGCGCCCCTCGGCGCAGATGCGCAGACACAGCGCGAGCACGCGCCGGGTGTCGCGCGGATCGATGATGCCGTCGTCCCAGAGCCGCGCCGTGCCGAACAGCACGTGCGCCTCCTTGTCGAGCTGCGCGGTCATCACCTTGCTCATCGCCTCGACCTGCGCGCGGTCCGGCGTCTGGCCCGCGCGCGTGAGCTTCCCGAGCGTGATGATCTCCATCACCTTGGCCGCCTGCGCGCCGCCCATCACCGCGGTCCGCGCCGTGGGCCACGAGAAGATGAACGCCGGCGAGAAGCCGCGCCCGCACATGCCGTAATTTCCGGCGCCGAACGAGCCGCCGAGCACGATGGTCAGCTTGGGCACGCGCGCATTGGCGACCGCCTGGATCATCTTGGCGCCATGCTTGATGGCGCCGTCGCGCTCGGCACGCGTGCCGACCATGTAGCCGGTCGTGTTCTGCAGGAACACCAGCGGCGTGTCGCTCTGATCGCAGAGCTGGATGAACTGCGCGGCCTTGGTCGAGCCCTGCGGCTGGATCGGGCCGTTGTTGCCCACGATGCCGACCAGCTGGCCGTCGATGCGCGCATGCCCGCACACGGTGGCCTCGCCGTAGCGCGCCTTGAACTCCAGGAAGTCCGAGTCGTCGACCAGGCGCGCGATCACCTCGCGCACGTCGTAGGGCTCGCGCTCGTCCGCGGGCACCACACCCAGCAGCTCTTCTTCCGCGTAGCGGGGGGCCTGCGCCTCGACCTGCGCCGTCAGCGTGTCCCACTGCAGCTTGTCGAACAGCTCGCGCGTGATCGCCAGCGCCTCCGCGTCATCGGCGGCGACATACTCGCCGAGGCCCGTGGTGCTGGCGTGCAGCTCCGCCCCGCCGAGCTCGTCGTCCGTGGTGTCCTCGCCGATCGCGGCCTTCACCAGCGGCGGGCCCGCGAGGAAGATCTTGGAGCGCTCGCTGACCAGCACCACGTAGTCGGACAGCCCGGGCAGGTACGCGCCGCCCGCGGTCGACGAGCCGTGTACCACCGCCACCTGCGGGATGCCCGCGGCCGAGAGGTGCGCCTGGTTGGCGAAGCTGCGGCCACCCTCGACGAACAGCTCACTCTGGTAGGCGAGGTTCGCACCGCCGCTCTCGACCAGGTACACGATCGGCAGCTTGTGCAGCTCGGCCAGCTCCTGCGCGCGCAGGCTCTTCTTCAGGCCCATCGGCGACACGGTGCCGCCCTTGAGCGCGCTGTCGTTGGCGAGCACCACGCAGCGCTTGCCGCGCACCACGCCGATGCCGACGATCGAGCCGCCGCCCATGGGCTCCTTCTCGCCCTTGTCGTCGTGCATGCCGAAGCCCGCGAGCGCGGAAAGCTCCAGGAACGGCTGATCGCGATCGAGCAGCCGCGCCACGCGCTCGCGCGGCAACAGCTGGCCACGCTTTTCGAACGTGTCCGCCTTGGCGGCCGAGGCGTCGCGCACCTTGCGCTCCAGCGCCTGCACGTGCTCGAGCTCGCCGCGCATGCGCGCG